>CAJXSW010000106.1 GCA_913060645.1 uncultured Dokdonia sp.
AAACAAATTACGACGACATTAAATAAAATGTAAACCTGAATTAGCCAAAATTCACAAAAAAATGCCCGCAGGATAGACCTCCGGGCATTTTTTGTACCCTTAATTCAAAGACTTATATTTGCCGAAGAAATAATTCTTTTAACTTAAAACGAAGGTATAGCATGCAACTGTACAACAAATTAAGCGCAAAAGAGAGAGCACAGCTTATAGAAGAGGCGGGAGAAGAACGCCTTACACTCTCTTTTTACCAGTATCATAAGATTGGAAACCCAGAACTTTTCAGAAACCACCTTTTTGTGGCTTGGGATGAGATGGAAGCCTTGGGACGTATTTATGTGGCAAACGAGGGAATAAATGCCCAGATGTCTGTTCCAGCCAAAAAATTCACAACATTTAAAGCCTTTCTTGACGGAATAAACTTCCTAGAGAATGTACGTCTTAATATTGCGAGAGAGCAAGACGATAAGTCATTCTTAAAACTCAAAGTAAAAGTGCGTAATAAGATTGTTGCAGATGGACTAGTAGATGAAACTTTTGATGTAACAAACAAAGGAGTTCATGTAGACGCTTCTACTTTTAATGAACTTATAGAAGACGAGAATACAGTACTCGTTGATATGCGTAATCACTATGAGAGTGAGATAGGGCATTTTAAAAATGCAGTCACTCCAGATGTAGATACCTTTAGAGATAGTCTTGACATCATTGAAGAAGATCTAAAAGATCATAAGGAGGATAAAAAACTTGTGATGTACTGTACGGGTGGAATACGTTGTGAGAAAGCAAGTGCTTATTTTAAGCACAAAGGTTTTAAAAATGTTTTCCAGCTAGAAGGAGGAATCATTGAGTATGCTCGCCAAGTAGAAGCAGAGAAGCTTGATAATAAGTTCAAGGGTAAGAATTTTGTGTTTGATCACCGTCGTGGAGAGCGTATCTCAGACGATGTTATCTCAAATTGTCACCAGTGTGGTACTCCTTGCGATGAGCATGTAAACTGTGCAAATGAAGCTTGCCACTTACTTTTTATACAATGTGAGGAATGTGCAAAGGCTAATGAAAACTGCTGCTCTACAGAGTGTTCAGAGATTAATGCACTTCCATACGAAGAGCAAAAGAAATTACGTTCTGGTAAAGGAAATAGTAATAAGATTTTTAAGAAAGGTAGATCAGAAAAGCTGGCTTTTAAGAAGTAATCAATAGAAAAAGAATCTGTTGATTTTGATTTTGGAAAAGGCGCTATAGATTACCTATCTTTATCGATAGTTCATTTTGAACATAAATATAACGCGTACACGCATCTGTTACTCTCTTAACGATTGATATGGAGCGGTGTACATTTAAATATACAAAATATGGCATGTGGCAGTTGTGGCACAGGTGAAGACGGATCTCCTAAAGGTTGTAAAAACAATGGAACCTGCGGAACCGACGGATGTAATAAACTTACAGTCTTTGACTGGCTTTCTAATATGTCCCTTCCTGATGGACAAGAAGCTTTTAACTACGTAGAAGTACGTTTTAAAAATGGACGTAAAGATTACTATAAAAACGAAGAAAAAGTTACCCTAAGTATAGGTGATATTGTAGCGACTCAAGCTGAGTCTGGCCACGATATTGGAATGGTAACCCTTACTGGTGAGCTTGTGCGAGTGCAAATGAAGCGCAAGAAAGTAAGGCAAGACACTCCAGAAACACTTAAAATCTATCGCAAGGCATCACAGAGAGATATAGATATCTGGACTACTGCTCGTGAGAGGGAAGAAAGTATGAAGGTGCGCGCTAGACAGATAGCGATACGTCTAGATCTCCAAATGAAAATCTCAGATATTGAGTTTCAAGGTGACGGTTCTAAAGCGACATTTTATTATACAGCAGAAGATCGTGTAGATTTTCGCCAACTCATAAAAGAATTTGCTCAAGATTTCCGTACTCGTATTGAGATGAGACAGATAGGTCTTCGTCAGGAAGCGGCACGTCTAGGTGGGATAGGTTCTTGTGGTCGCGAACTTTGTTGTTCTACATGGTTAACAGATTTTAGATCTGTGACTACGAGCGCTGCTAGATACCAGCAGTTATCACTTAACCCGCAAAAGCTTGCTGGACAATGTGGTAAATTAAAATGCTGTCTTAATTATGAGCTAGATGCTTATATGGATGCGCTCAAAAGTTTTCCAAAAAGTGAGACTAAACTCTACACTCAAAAAGGAACTGCAGTTTGCCAGAAAATTGACATTTTTCAAGGGCACTTGTGGTATGCCTACGAGGGAGAATGGATGAACTGGCATAAGCTTACTACAGATCATGCAAATGAGATTATAGCTGCAAATAAAAAGAAAGAGCCGGTTGCAAGTCTGGAAGAATTTGCTGCCGAGCTTATTCAGGAGACGGTAATAGACTTTGGTAATGTGGTAGGTCAAGATAGTCTTACTCGTTTTGACAAGCCTAAAACTACAAACAAGCGTCGCAATAGTCGCAAAAGAAAAACAGCGGGTAACGGAAACAAGTCTCAGGGAGATAGAACAAAAGCTAAGGATAGAACTCCCAGAAAACCTAATCAAGATGGAGCAAAAGGTCCAAGACCTGCAGCAAAGAAAGGACCAAAACCTCAAGCAAAGGGACCTAGACCAGAAGGTAAAGGCCCAAAGCCTCAAGCAAAGGGACCGAGACCTGAAGGTAAAGGACCTAGGCCTAAAAGCAGAGGCCCAAAGCCGCAAGCCCAAGGAAGTAAACCTAAAGATGCAACGAGCCAAAAACCAACTCAAGAAGGTCAAAAAGCTGGAGGATCAAAGCCTGCAAATAAAAATAAAAGGCGTCCTCAAAAACCAAAACCTAATGCGTAACGTATTACTATTGATACTCATTATTTTATGTGTTTCATGTGATTCAAAACAAGTGTATCATTCATACACGTCGTTAGGTAGCTCATGGAATATTAATGAACCTGTGATATTAGAAGTAAACGAGCTTGATAGCGTGCCTTTATATAATGCATATATCACCGTTCGCAACAATAATCAATACCCATATAGTAATCTTTTTTTGATTACAGAGATGCAGTTTCCACAAGGGCGTACGTACACAGATACCCTTGAGTACGAAATGGCAAATCCAGATGGAACATGGATGGGTACTGGTTTTGGAGATATTAAAGAAAGTAAATTGTTGTATAGGGAAGGAGTACGCTTTCGCGAAAGCGGAACCTACACCTTTACTATAGAGCACGCAGTAAGAAAAAACGGAAACATCGCTGGAGATGCCTATCTAGAAGGAATTACCGAAGTAGGATTACGTATTGAAAAGCAAGAATAAACACATCATAATGGCAAAACAAACACCTCCAAAAAAAGCTGCAAAAAAAAGCGACGGAGATTACAGTAAATATATTTCTTGGTTTTGGCGACTATTTGCAGGAGGAGTCACACTGGCAGTACTATTATTTTTACTAGCGAGTTGGAATGTTTTTGGAACACTCCCCACCTTTGAAGAACTTGAAAATCCAGAAAGCAACCTTGCTACAAAAATCATCTCAGTAGATGGAAAGCAACTTGGTACTTATTATAATGAAAATAGGACTCCTATTAAATATGATCAATTACCACAAAACCTTGTTGATGCACTAGTTGCAACAGAAGATGAGCGTTATTATGAGCACTCTGGTATAGACTTTAGAGGTACAGCCAGAGCAATGGCTTATCTAGGTAAAAATGGTGGTGCAAGTACAGTAACACAACAGCTTTCTAAGTTGTTATTTTCAAACCCTCCTAGCTCTACACTGGAGCGTCTACTTCAGAAGGCAAAAGAGTATGTAATTGCAACAAGACTAGAACGCCAGTATACAAAGCAAGAAATCATTGCGATGTATCTTAATAAATTTGACTTTCTTTTTAATGCTATTGGTATAAGTTCTGCCGCTCGTATTTACTTTAATAAAGATGTAAAAGATCTTGATTTGCATGAAAGCGCTGTTTTTGTAGCAATGCTTAAGAATCCAAGACAGTATAATCCATACCGTGAGATATCTAAGGAGAAATCACTAAGAAGGCGCAATCAAGTCTTCAAGCAGATGGAAGTAAACGGAATGATCACTACTGCCGAAAAAGATTCCCTCACAGCATTACCTATGGAAGTAAAGTTTACTCCAGAAGGACATGCAGATGGAACGGCAACGTACTTTAGAGAAAACCTTAAGAAATTCATGGCTTCATGGATTAAAGAGAATCCTAAAGGAGAAGATGCAGAGGGTAATACTACGTATTATAACATTTACCGTGATGGCCTTACGATAACGACAACTATAGATTCTCGTATGCAGAAAATGGCAGAAGATGCTGTTGCTGCTCACATGCCAAGGTTGCAAGCCGAGTTTGATAGACAAAACGAGAAAAACAAAACAGCTCCTTTTAGAGATATCGAAGAGGAGGATGTGGAGCGCATTTTTAATAATGCTATAAAGAGCTCATCTCGCTGGCGCAAACTTAAGGCGCAAGGAAAAACCGAGGCTGCAATTAGAAAATCATTTGATGTAAAGACAGACATGACCATTTTCACATGGGCAGGAGATGTAGATACATTAATGACTCCGCGTGATTCTATACGTTATTACAAGAAATTCTTACGTACAGGGATGATGTCGATGGTGCCTCAAACTGGAGAAGTGAGAGCATGGGTAGGTGGTATTAATATGAACCACTTCCAATACGATCACGTACAATTAGGAAAACGCCAGGTAGGATCTACCTTCAAGCCTTTTTTGTATGCAACAGCCGTAGATCAATTGCATTTATCTCCATGTGATACATTGCCAAACACACTTTATACTATACCTGCAGGGGCACATGGTAATACAAAGAACTGGACACCAGAAAACTCTGGAGGAGAGATGGGTGGTATGATTACTATGAAGGAAGCACTTGCTCAATCTGTAAATACAATTTCTGCGAGATTAATGGACAAGGTAGGGCCACAGCCTGTATTAGACTTAGTAAGCAAGCTAGGGATAGATACAAAGGATATTCCAGTAGTACCTTCTATCGCGCTGGGGACAGCAGATTTAAGTGTGTATGAAATGGTATCTGCATACGGAGCTTTTGCAAATCAAGGGGTATATGTAAAACCACAGATTGTAAGTACCATACAAGATAAAAATGGAACTATTTTATACCAGCATGTTCCAGAAACTAGGGATGTGTTAAGTGCAGAGAGTGCTTACGTGACATTGCAATTAATGGAAGGAGTAACGCGCTCAGGTTCTGGAGCAAGATTACGTCATACATGGCGTAAAGATGCCATATATCGTAACGCAGTTACGGGTTATCCATACGGATTTGATAATGCAATAGCTGGTAAAACTGGAACTACACAAAATCAGAGTGATGGATGGTTTATGGGTATTGTACCTAACCTTGTTACTGGAGTTTGGGTAGGTGGTGATGATCGTGCAGTTCACTTCCCAGGTATTGGTTATGGTCAGGGAGCAACTATGGCATTACCTATATGGGGAATGTATATGAAAGAAGTATATAAGAATGAAGATTTAGAGATTTCTAAAAGCGAATTTTCAAAACCTAGTAACTTAACAATCACGACTAATTGTGATGATTATAAGAGTTCTGGTGTAAGCGACGAGCTACCAGATGAGCTGGATTTTTTATAGTACCACACAGACATAATGATAAAGAGTGCGCGCAATCGCACTCTTTTTTTTGATTTATTTTTAGATGTTCAATTACGCTTTCGCGAAAGCGTAATTTGATACAAAATCCGTACTTTTAGTACTTATAAACTAAGAATATGATAACAAAGAAAGTGACTGGAGTAGACGCCGCACTAGAAGGTGTTGAAAGTGGAATGACAATGATGCTAGGAGGTTTTGGTCTCAGCGGTATTCCAGAAAATTCTATAGCTAAACTAGTAGCTCTTGACGTCAATAATCTCACCTGTATTTCTAATAATGCCGGAGTCGATGATTTTGGACTAGGGCTGTTGTTACAGAAAAAGCAAATAAAGAAAATGGTTTCTAGTTATGTGGGTGAAAACGCCGAGTTTGAACGCCAGATGCTTAGCGGTGAGCTTGATGTAGAGCTTATACCACAAGGAACTCTTGCAGAGCGATGTAGAGCAGCGCAAGCAGGATTCCCAGCCATATATACACCAGCAGGATACGGAACAGAAGTAGCCGAAGGAAAAGAAACGAGAGAATTTGACGGAAAGATGTATGTGCTAGAACATGCCTTTAAAGCAGATTTTGCTTTTGTAAAGGCATGGAAAGGTGACGCTGCAGGTAACTTAGTATTTAAAGGGACTGCAAGAAACTTTAATCCTAATATGTGTGGGGCAGCTACTATAACTGTTGCAGAGGTGGAAGAGCTTGTGCCGGTAGGGACACTAGATCCTAATCAAATACACATTCCAGGGATTTTTGTACAACGTATTTTCCAAGGAGAAACGTATGAAAAGAGAATAGAACAACGCACCGTTAGAACAAGAGACTAATTATGGCTTTAGATAAAAATCAAATTGCACAACGCATTGCAAGAGAAGTACAAGATGGGTATTATGTAAACTTAGGTATCGGTATCCCTACGCTTGTTGCAAACTATGTACGTGAAGACATTGACGTAGAGTTTCAAAGTGAGAATGGAGTGCTGGGAATGGGGCCTTTTCCGTATGATGGAGAAGAGGATGCAGATATTATAAATGCTGGAAAGCAGACTATTACCACCTTGCCTGGGGCAAGCTTTTTTGATAGTGCTACTAGTTTTAGTATGATACGTGGTAAACACGTAGACCTTACCATTCTAGGTGCTATGGAAGTTGCAGAAAATGGTGACATCGCAAACTGGAAAATACCTGGTAAAATGGTAAAGGGTATGGGTGGAGCCATGGATCTCGTTGCAAGTGCAGAGAATATTATTGTAGCCATGATGCATACTAACCGTGCAGGAGAATCAAAACTTTTAAAAAAATGTAGCCTGCCACTAACTGGTGTAGGATGCGTGAAAAAGATTGTGAGTAACCTTGCAGTGTTAGAAGTCACTGCAGCAGGGTTTAAACTGCTCGAGAGAGCTCCAGGAGTGTCTGTAGAAGAGATTCAGGCAGCAACCGAGGGAGCATTAATTGTAGATGGCGATATTCCAGAAATGAAGTTTTAATATACTTCAAATCAGTAAAACATAGTCTCCAATTATCTTATAAACCATTAAAAGTGGTTTTGAGATAGTTGGAGATTTTTTATTAGAGAAACTTTGTGGTCGTATTCTCTTCTTAAGATCACACAGATTTTATGCTTCTTGCGAGCTAATTTCCATTCATAAATAAGTAGCAATCCTTAGTCTAGTAGTTGAGGATATTGAGGCTCTAGTGATTAATTGACTCGATTTACAACGCTAGTCTAGAAATAGTTTTAATAAGTCTTATATCTCTATTCAATAGGTGTCAAAAATAGAAGGTACTTACATTTTGATTTCATTGAAATAGAGAATATTCTTACAAAAAGTGCTATCGTTTAATCATGAAATTCAAAAGAGGCCTCGCTTTACTATAATTTAAAACTGCGCTCAAACCACGTTTAAAAACTCAATAATTCGATGAAATACACAATATTTTAACATTTCAAAATATTTTCTTAATCAAAACCCTTGCAGATGTCTAATTTTATAGTACTTTAGCAGTCCCCCAAATCAAGTAATTGATTTCGATTAAATGCTAAGTAAGTTCGTTAATGAGCGAAGTAATTTAGTTTTATAGTATGACTTAAACGTATAAGAGTGTTTTAAGTTATGATTTGTTAGAAATCCGCGGGGGGAGCCCTGCGGATTTTGTTTTAAACCTCATTTGTCTTTCATCCCTACTATGGAAAAAATAACAAACTCTACGCGATCATTTGTCTCTGGCGTAAAACATGCGGCAGATTTTACAACAAATTGTGCTAGGCTAGCAAAGAAAGTATTTCTATTTATGATCTAGTAACTCTTACATTCCTTTGGGAATAGCATGAATGAGTTTTTGAGTGTACTCTTTTTCGGGTTGTTCATAAATATGATCTGCATCCCCTATTTCTTCTATTTTTCCTTTATTCATAACAACTAGCTGGTCAGACATGTATTTTACCACAGCAAGATCATGTGAGATAAAAATATATGTAAAGCCAAAATCTGTCTTGAGTTCATTTAGAAGATTAAGCACCTGTGCTTGTACAGAAATATCAAGCGCACTTACAGACTCATCACAAATAATTAATTTAGGGTTTACGGCAATCGTACGAGCAATCCCTATGCGCTGTCGCTGTCCTCCAGAAAACTCATGAGGATAACGATCATAATGCGATGCCTCAAGACCTACGCGTTCTAGCAACTCTAGAACGCGCTGCTTTCTTATAGATTTAGAATCGTAAAGTTTATGGACTTCCATAGGTTCTATAATGGCTTGGCCTACAGTAAGCCTGGGATTAAGAGAGGCAAAAGGATCTTGAAAGATAATTTGTATTTCCTTTCTTAAACTTCTCAGCGCTGCTCCACGCATTTCATTAATAGCCATTCCTTTGTATAAAATGGTTCCTGCAGTCGCTTTATCTAATTGTAAGATGGCGTTTCCCAGGGTAGATTTACCACAACCAGACTCGCCTACTAGCCCAAGAGTTTCTCCCTCATAAATGGAGAATGAAACATCATCTACGGCTTTAAAAGCGATATCTTGAGCGAAGATGCCGGCACTAGAAAAGTATGTTTTTTTTACATTAATCACCTCTAGTAAAGGTGGCTGTGCATAGAGTTTTCTTAGATGTTCGGTTCTTTCAGATGTTGTTTCGGCTTCAGAAAGTGGTTTTTTATCTAGGTAATCTTTTATCGTGGGTAACTTTTTCAGGCGTTCATTTAATGATGGTCTTGCACTTAATAATGCTTTTGTGTACTCATCTTGTGGGTTTGAAAATAACGCTTTCGCGAAAGCGTACTCAACAATATCTCCTTTATACATCACAGCAATCCTGTCTGCTATCTCGCTCACTAAGGAAAGGTCATGTGAGATGAAAATTATACTCATCTGATTTTCTAACTGTAATTCCTTAAGCAATAGTACAATCTCCTGCTGAACGGTAACATCTAAGGCAGTAGTAGGCTCATCTGCAATAAGTATTTTAGGCTTACAAGCGATAGCCATCGCAATCATTACTCGTTGTTTTTGACCACCAGAAATCTCATGAGGATATGCGCGAAAAATCTTCTCCACACTAGGTAGTTTTACCTTTTGAAATAAGCGTAGCGTTTCTTCTTTGGCAGACTTTCGGTTGAGCGAAGTATGTTGTAAAAGAATTTCTACCACTTGCTCACCGCAACGCATTGACGGATTGAGACTACTCATAGGTTCTTGAAAAATCATGGAGATTTCATTACCTCGTATTTTCTGAAAATCCTTTTCACTAGTATCTAGTAATGATTGATTTTCAAAAACTATGGTGCCTTCAATAAGCGTGTTTTTCTTAGGTAAAAGCCCTAGAATGGCGAGTGATGACACACTCTTTCCAGACCCTGATTCACCCACAATAGCAAGAATTTCATTTTTATAAAGATCAAATGAAATGTTATGTATTACTTCTTGTACTTCCCCTTGCTGTTTAAAGGATATAGATAGTTGGTCTACAGTAAGGATTTTTTGTGGCTGCATACTTCAAAAATACGATTTCTTACGGTCTGTTTTTAAAAGGATACATCGCAATTTGTAACACAAAAACGAGCTTGATTTGAGACTTTTTATAGCTGTCTCTTATACACATCTCCGAG
>CAJXSW010000107.1 GCA_913060645.1 uncultured Dokdonia sp.
ATCTTAGACTATATGGAAAAGGTAGAGTTTCTATTTTTAAAGTTTATCTAATTGTGAATTACAAAGTCTTTAAATGAAATTTTATGACCTCTTGTAATTCTCTTTTCTTATATTCAGATTAATTTTATACAAAATAGTATTATTGTGTAAATAGATTTAAATCAGTAAAATATCATAATAAAGAATGTATGCGGAGAGAAATCGTTAGTGTTATCAATAAAAATTTAGGAAATGCTATTACTCTAATAGATACTATATCAGAAGATACTTATACTGATAATACTGTTGGTCCCTATTATAGTAGTATAGGTTCCCATGTTAGGCACGCATTAGACTTTTTTGACTGTGTTATCAATGGTATACAATCTAACAACATTGACCTTACCGCGCGTAAGAGGGATGAAGTGATTTCAACAAATCCAGAGGCTGCAAAGAATAAGATATATGAAATCCAACAGCAATTAGTATCATTTATAGGAGTGAATACAGACTACTTATTGCATGTTACAGACAACCTAGGGGCCGGTAAAGAAACAATCATGTACACACTTGAGAGTGTACTTGCTCAAGCTAATACGCATGCAACACATCACTATGCAATTATAAGTTATATGTTGCAAACTCTTGGAGTAGAAACTGTAATCGAAGGTTTTGGATATAATCCATCTACACCAGTTCCAAAAAGAGAGGGTATTTAAAATCTATTTAATCATTAAATAATGCTTTCATAAGCATTCTTATTCCTTTGAATCCAAAATAAATAGCAGCAATAAATAATATAATTCCTATGCCCAGAATAGGAATAAACATCGGGTGATCCTGATTTTTAAAGGAAGAGTTGAGAATTATAGGTGCTGTTACCAATAATAAAAGAGTTCCTCCCATAAGCTTAACACCTTTGGCTAGCTTTTCTTTATTTGTGTGCATGATATTCATGTATTGCTTTACGTACACTGCCGTAGGTTAATAACAAAGTGTTTGCTTCTTTTTCTGGTATATTAAGTGAGGTCATAATCATATTAGTTCCTCGTTTTACTAGCTTCTCATTACTGAGTTGCATATCTACCATTTTATTTCCCTTAATATGTCCTAGCTTGATCATTGTAGCTGTAGATATCATATTGAGAATTAGCTTTTGGGCTGTTCCTGCTTTCATACGTGAGCTTCCTGTGACAAACTCTGGACCCACAACTGGAACTATTGGATATACAGCCGTTAATGCAAGTGGGCTTCCTTCATTACAAGTAATACATCCGGTAATGATATTTTTTTCGTTACATTTCTTTAGCGCACTAATAACGTACGGCGTTGTTCCTGATGCAGCAATACCAATTACGACATCTTTTTCTGAAACATTGTGAGAGCTAAGATCTTCCCAGCCTTGATTTTTACTATCCTCTGCAAATTCTACCGCGTTCCTTATTGCCTCATCACCACCTGCAATTATTCCAATAACCGTTTCAGGAGATACACCAAAGGTAGGAGGGCATTCGCTTGCATCTACAACACCTAAGCGACCGCTAGTTCCGGCTCCCATGTAAAATAGTCTTCCGCCTTTCTCTAATTTTGACACAATCACGTCCACTAATTTTTCAATATGTGGGATTACCTTCTCAACTGCATTTGGAACTGTTTTGTCCTCTATATTAATATTTGAGAGCAGCTCTGTGGTAGTCATCTTTTCAAGATGATCGTAGTGAGAATCTTGTTCTGTTGTTCTTGTAAATGTCACTGTATGTGGTTTTGGGTTATGTAAAGGTACAGTGTTTCTTTTTATTTGGTGTTCATGGGTAGTTAATTGTGTTATTACCCTATTGGATAGAAGATTAAGTATGCTTGATTCATGTTTTCGCGTAAGCATAATTTATATCTAATAAAATTTAACTCGTATCCATTGTATGAGTATCTTTCAAATGTTAACTTTGTGTAACGTAGTAAATGCAGACATGTTATGAGTAGTCTTTCTAAAGTTGTGGATTCTCTTGAGTATAGAGTCGCTACTTTGTTGAAAAAATACGAAGATGTGAAGCAAAAGCGGATAGCGCTGGCAACAGAACTTACCGCAATGCAACAAGAAAACAAACAACTGAGAGACGCCATTGTGGCGAGTGAACAGAAGGTGAAGACTCTTAAAACGGCAAATGCATTACTAGGCAGTAACGATTACAAAAGGGAAACCAAATTGAAGATAAACGCATTAGTACGTGAGATTGATACATGTATTGCGTCACTGGCTGAATAATTATGGCAGACAAACTTAAAATTAAATTGTCTATTGCAGATCGCGTATACCCGCTTACTATTGATCCAGCTCAAGAGGAAGGATTACGTAAAGCGACTAAGGAGATTGAAGCAATGGTAAAGCAATTTGAGCAAAGTTATGCCGTTAGAGATAAGCAAGATGTACTAGCGATGTGTGCATTGCAATTTGCTTCAAAGGTTACCCAAAAAACTATAAATGAAGACTCTCTTAGTGATGAGACAGCAGCTAGATTACAAAAACTAGCGGCACTCCTCGATGAGAGCTTAACATAGACGTTCTTTACATACAACAGCATATTACTGCCTGCATTGGATATTTTTTTGATAAACTCAACAGTTATTTTTTATAAAGAGTGACTCTAAGTTGTAAAAGCATGCCGTTACTAGACTTGTCTAGGTAGACGGAACCTTGATCAGCTTTCTAGCTCTAATCCTTACTATTAGGAGTTTATACAAAATGCACTTCTAATGCAGGCTTTTTTATATCTCATCGTGAGATGTTAAGGTTGTAAAACCTTATAAATCAACCATTAGTACTGCCCTCTGTGGCATTAAAAATATTCACTAAAATTATGGAACATAACGCACTCTTGTTCATCGTAGGTGTGATTGCACTAGCTTTAGGCTTTATTATAGCAAAAATGCTAGAACGTAATAATGCATCGCAGATTATCAAACGCGCTAAGAAAAGTGCCCAAGGCATTTTAAAAGAAGCAACTTCTGATGGAGAGTCTCTTAAAAAAGATAAAATATTACAAGCTAAAGAAAAATTTATTGAGCTTAAAGCAGAGCATGAGAAAGTAATATTATCTCGTGATAAGAAAATGAATGATGCAGAGAAACGCGCTAGAGATAAAGAATCTCAAGTAAGTGGAGAGCTTTCGCGAAATAAAAAATTAAATCAATCACTAGAAGACAAGATTAAAGATTACGACAAGCGTTTAGAATACGTTGATAAGAAAAAGGCTGAAGCAGAGAAGATGCACGAGAGTACTGTGCAGCAACTTGAGGTTATTTCTGGACTTTCTGCAGAAGAAGCAAAAAGTCAACTTGTAACAACGCTGAAAGATCAAGCGAAGGCTGATGCAATGAAGCATGTTCAAACTTCCATAGAAGAGGCAAAAATGACGGCAGAGCAGGAAGCTAAGAAGATTATCATAAATACGATACAACGTATTGGGACAGAAGAAGCGGTAGAAAACTGTGTTTCTGTCTTTAATCTAGAAAGTGACGACGTAAAAGGTAGAATCATAGGTCGTGAAGGACGTAACATACGCGCTATAGAAGCTGCAACGGGTGTTGAGATTATAGTAGATGATACTCCTGAGGCAATCATACTTTCATGTTTTGATAGTGTGCGTCGTGAGGTAGCTCGTCTATCTCTTCACAAGCTTGTAACAGACGGTCGTATTCACCCAGCACGTATAGAAGAAGTCGTTCAAAAGACGACAAAACAGATAGAACAAGAAATTGTTGAAGTAGGTAAGCGTACGGTGATTGACTTAGGAATACACGGTTTACACCCAGAGCTTATTAAAGCTGTTGGGCGTATGAAGTATCGTTCTTCTTACGGACAGAACTTACTACAGCACAGTAGAGAAGTAGCAAAGCTTTGTAGCGTAATGGCTGCAGAACTTGGTGTTAATGCGAAGCTTGCTCGTAGAGCTGGACTTTTACATGATATAGGTAAAGTGCCAGATACTGATACAGAAACTCCACACGCAATCTTAGGAATGCAGTGGGCAGAAAAATATGGAGAAAAACCAGACGTTTGTAATGCCATAGGAGCTCACCACGATGAGATAGAGATGACTAGTTTGTTATCACCTATCGTTCAAGTTTGTGATGCTATAAGTGGTGCACGCCCAGGAGCGCGCCGTCAGGTACTAGATTCATACATACAGCGTCTTAAAGATTTAGAAGAAATTGCTTTTGGTTTTCAAGGTGTGAAGAAGGCTTATGCTATTCAAGCAGGGCGTGAACTACGTGTTATTGTAGAGAGTGAGAAGGTTAATGATGATAAAGCATCTAATTTATCTTTCGAAATTTCTCAGAAGATTCAAACAGACATGACCTATCCAGGTCAAGTGAAAGTTACGGTGATACGCGAGACAAGAGCGGTAAATATTGCGAAGTAATTTAGAACTTTATTATAATTTTAAAAAGCCTGTACTTATAGTACAGGCTTTTTTATTGAGTTTCATTGTAATTGCTTCATTTTAAACAATTCATAATGAGCATTATCATTTTTAAGATATTAATATTCAAAGCTTACGTTTATCTATAATTATTTAAAAAGCTGTGTATTTTTATAATTAGTTCTAAAAGTTTAAGGCTAACTCAAATAAGTTGCTACCTTTGAGTCATCTTATGAACAGAACAATTGTACATATCTTAAAAGCCTTAACAGCATTTCTTGCTGCAAGGCCTGCTATGCAATTAATTCCTGTTCCTGTACGACGATTCCGCCGCCGCCCGTAAGGGTAGCTCATTAATGAGGGATGGTAGGTGAGTCCTATCCCGTTTTCCACAAAAGGAACCGTCACATTTTTCAATATACATTTTAACTTAAATCATCGCTATGCAAATTGTTGTAGCCACGATTTCGCACACACCATATGCTCAGATTATCTGTAATACCATCGCAGAGTCATCTAAGGTACGTGGTACAGGAATCGCTCGTAGAACTCCAGAATATGTCATCTCAAAGATGGAAGCAGGTAATGCTGTCATTGCTTTAGAAGGAGACGTTTTTGCTGGCTTCTGTTATATAGAAGCTTGGGGACACGAAAAATTTATAGCCAACTCTGGACTTATTGTTCACCCAGACTTCAGGGGTCAAGGACTTGCCAAAAAAATTAAAGGAGAGATTTTTACGCTTTCGCGAAAGCGTTATCCAGATGCAAAAATCTTTGGAATCACTACGGGTCTTGCTGTGATGAAGATTAATAGTGACCTAGGTTATAAACCCGTCACGTTTTCTGAACTAACAACAGACGAAAGCTTCTGGAAAGGTTGCCAGACCTGCAAGAACTTTGACGTACTCACACGTACAGAGCAAAAGATGTGCTTATGCACAGGGATGCTCTATGATCCATCAAAAAAATCCAAATCCACAGAAAAAAATACTGTAAAGGCGCCTGTATTCAACAGGTTAAAACAAATAAAGGAAAAGCTATTCCTTAAAAAAAATAAGTAATGAAAAAATTAATCTTAGCATACTCAGGAGGACTCGATACAAGCTATTGTGTAAAATATTTCACTGCAGAAATGGGATATGAAGTACACGCTGTAAGTGTAAATACAGGTGGATTTACAGGTCAAGAAATCGCAAATATCAAAGAGAAAGCGCTTGCACTAGGAGCGACATCATATACCAATATAGATGCCGTAGCTACATTTTATGATACGGTGGTAAAGTACCTAATTTTTGGTAATGTACTTAAGAACAATAGTTATCCACTTTCTGTAAGTGCAGAACGCATCGTGCAAGCCATTGAGATAGCAAATTTTGCCAAAGCTCAAAAAGCAGATGCTATTGCTCACGGTAGTACTGGTGCTGGTAATGATCAAGTACGTTTTGATATGACGTTCCAGACTATTGTACCAGAGTTAGAAATAATAACGCCGATAAGAGATCAAACGCTTTCGCGAAAGCAAGAAATCGATTACCTACAGAGTCACGGTATTTCTTGGTCTTGGGAGAAAGCTCAATACTCAATAAATCAAGGTTTATGGGGTACAAGTGTAGGAGGAGCACAAACACTAACCTCACATCAAACACTTCCAGAAGATGCATATCCTAGTCAGCTGGAAGCTAGTGATTCGCATACCCTCAAGCTAGGTTTTACGAATGGTGAACCTACTTCGCTTAATGGCATTACACTTGATCCGGTATCTGTAATTGAAAAACTAGAACTCATAGCAAAATCTTATGCAATAGGTCGAGGGATGCACGTAGGTGATACCATTATTGGTATAAAAGGAAGAGTAGGTTTTGAAGCTGCAGCTCCTATAATTATACTCGAAGCGCATCGTACACTTGAGAAACACACGCTTTCAAAATGGCAATTGCAACATAAAGAAAATGTCGCTTTGTGGTATGGAACTCACTTACATGAGGGACTATATCTAGAGCCAGTAATGAGAGATTTTGAAGCCTTCTTACAGAGTAGCCAGAATACAGTCACGGGAGAGGTCGAGTTGATATTACATCCATATAGATTTGAGGTAGTAGGTATCACATCAGATTATGATCTTATGCAATCTAAGGTAGCGAGTTACGGAGAAGAAAACCAAGGCTGGACCGCCGCCGAAGCAAAAGGTTTTATAAAAATATTAGGCAACCAGTCTAGAATCATAGCAAACCAGAAAAAATGAAAAAAATAGGAATCATAGGTGGTGCAGGTTATACTGCTGGGGAGCTCATTAGACTGCTTATTCATCACCCAGAAGTAGAGATAGACTTCATTTACAGTACTAGTAATGCTGGTAATGCAGTAGGGATTGTTCATCAAGATCTTGCCCACGTAGACCTTAGTTTTACAAGTAAAGTAAATAGTGAGATAGACGTAGTCTTCTTATGCTTGGGTCATGGTAATTCTGGCGAATTCTTAAGGAATCATACTTTTTCTGATGCTACAAGAGTCATAGATCTCAGTAATGAGTTTAGACTTAAAAATGACATCTTTTTTCAAGATAGAGTTTTTGTATATGGACTTCCAGAAATAAATAAAGAGGAAATAAAAAACGCGCAGAATATTGCAAACCCAGGCTGCTTTGCAACTGCTATTCAGTTGGCATTATTGCCGCTTGCGAGTGCTTCTTTACTCAGTCAAGATGTACATATTAATGCCGTAACAGGCGCTACGGGAGCCGGAGTTAAGCCTAGTGCTACTACTCATTTTGGGTGGAGAGATAATAACTTCTCACACTACAAGGCTTTTAATCATCAGCACCTTGGGGAGATAGGAGAGTCTGTTGTGCAGCTGCAAGAGAGTTTTAACAGCGAACTTCATTTTATACCGCAGCGTGGTAATTTTTCTAGAGGGATTTTTGCTACTGCTTACACTCATTTTGAAGGCACTGTTGAGGATGCATATGAGCTCTATGAAGATTTTTATAAGGATTCCGCTTTCGCGAAAGCGGTAAAAGCACCTTTACATCTCAAACAAGTGGTAAACACAAACTACTGTTTTATACACTTAGAAAAACACGGCAATAAATTATTGATTACCAGTGTGATTGATAATCTCTTAAAAGGAGCAAGTGGTCAAGCTGTAGAAAATATGAATCTAATGTTTGGGTGGAAGCAAGATACTGGGCTCCAACTCAAGGCAAGTTATTTCTAATAGTTAAGATATAGACACATGAAAATAGCAATCATAGGAACTGGAAATTTAGGTCTTGCCATCGCAAAAGGACTCATTACTAATAATGCTGTCACGAGCTTATACCTAACTAAAAGAGACGTTTCTAGCATCGCAAAATGGGATGCTTATAAGGAAGTGACAATTACGAGTGATAACCGTGAGGCTGTTGTAAAAAGTGACATTCTCATTTTTGCAGTACAGCCAGGTCATTTTGCAGGTATACTTGAAGAGATTAAAGAATTACTTACAGAGAAACACATTATTATTTCTACGATAACTGGTTTTAAAGTGCCACAAATCGCTGAAATTGTAGGAGACGATCAATTTATTATACGAGCGATGCCTAACACCGCTATTGCTGTAGGTCAAAGTATGACCTGTTTATGTAGTAATACAGTAGGCGAAAAGCGCATTGCCATAGCTGAAGCAATTTTTAATAAACTAGGCACAACTCTTATTATTCCAGAAGGACAGATGCAAGCTGCTACGGTAATTTGTGCGAGTGGTATTGCTTTCTGGATGCGATTGATAAGAGCAACTACGCAGGGTGCCATACAACTAGGTTTTGACGCAAAAGAAGCGCAAGAACTTGCAATGCAAACTTGTCTAGGAGCTGCCACGCTCGTTATTAAATCTGGAAACCATCCAGAAGCAGAAATTGATAAAGTAACTACGCCAAAAGGCTGTACCATAGAAGGTCTCAATGAGATGGAACATTCAGGTTTAAGCTCTTCTCTCATAAAGGGAATCGTGGCTAGTTATCAAAAAATTAATAGCATCTCATAGTGCTTAAAAATAAGAGTATGAAATTATTTGATGTATATCCACTTTATGATGTTACTCCTGTTAAGGCAGAGGGATGTTATGTATATGATCAATGTGGTCAAGAATATCTTGATTTATACGGTGGTCACGCGGTAATCTCCATAGGTCACGGACACCCACATTATATAGAGAAATTAAAAACACAGATGGATGCCATAGGCTTTTATTCTAATGCAGTTCAGAATCCGCTGCAGGTGGAGGTTGCTCAGAAGTTGGGAGCGCTTTCTGGTTGTGAAGATTATGATTTGTTTTTCTGTAACTCAGGAGCAGAGGCAAATGAGAATGGATTAAAACTAGCTTCATTTGACACAGGTAAAAGTCGCGTGGTAGCGTTTAAAAATAGCTTTCACGGGAGAACATCTGCCGCAGTAGCAGCTACCGATAATCCTAGCATCGTGGCGCCTATAAATGCACAACACCAAGTATCCATACTTGACTTGGGTAATACAGAGCAACTAGAGGAAACTTTGCAACAAGGCGATTGCTGCGCGGTGATTTTAGAATTTATACAAGGTGTTGGAGGTTTAGATCAATCTACAGAGGTATTTTATCAAGATGTTGCCGCACTGTGTAAAAAATATGATGTAAAACTTATTGCAGACGAGGTACAGTCTGGTTTTGGGAGATCTGGAGAGTTTTTCGCTTTTCAGAAATATAATATCACGCCAGATATTATCACCATCGCAAAGGGAATGGGTAACGGTTTTCCTGTGGGCGGCGTCCTGGTGCATCACTCCATTGAGGCGCGATATGGGATGCTGGGAACAACCTTTGGCGGTAACCATCTTGCTTGCGCTGCTACACTGGCAGTTCTCGAGGTGATTGAGAAGGAGCATTTGATGACGCACGCAAAGGAAATGGAAGCCTATTTTAGCGAGAAAGCACTTGCTTTTGGCAATCGTGTGACCGTAAAAGGTCGCGGACTAATGCTAGGGTTAGACTTAGGCTACGATGTAGGAGCATTGCGCAAAAAACTCATCTACGAGCATCACATTTTTACAGGAGGAGCAAAAAACAAACACGTGCTCAGAATACTTCCACCACTTACGATTCAAAAACCACAGATAGATTTACTATTTGAAGCATTACACAAAGAGTTATGAAGAACTACATGTCCATAAATGATATCCCTAATTTAGAAATGGCGATTAAAGAAGCGCTGTATATGAAGGAGTATCCGTACGCTTTCGCGAAAGCGGGAAAACAAAAAACCTTAGGTCTTCTATTTTTTAACTCAAGCTTACGAACAAGACTAAGCACTGA
>CAJXSW010000108.1 GCA_913060645.1 uncultured Dokdonia sp.
TATCTACGGGTGAAAACATACATGAAACCCGCGAGTGGATCATAC
Organism: uncultured Dokdonia sp.; assembly: GCA_913060645.1. Taxonomy (GTDB): domain Bacteria; phylum Bacteroidota; class Bacteroidia; order Flavobacteriales; family Flavobacteriaceae; genus Dokdonia. The sequence continues at coordinate 46 of CAJXSW010000108.1, forward strand.
GCAACTCCCCTGTTCCCGTGGGAACAGTTCCTATTTACCAAGCGTTAGAAAAAGTAAATGGCGTTGCCGAAGATCTTACGTGGGAGATTTTTAAGGACACCTTAATTGAGCAAGCAGAGCAAGGCGTAGACTATTTTACCATACACGCTGGTGTCTTATTGCGTTATGTACCTATGACTGCAAATCGTGTGACCGGTATCGTCTCTCGTGGCGGATCTATCATGGCAAAGTGGTGTCTTGCACATCATAAAGAGAGTTTCTTATACACGCATTTTGAAGATATCTGTGAGATTTTAAAACAATACGACGTTGCCTTTTCATTAGGTGACGGTTTACGCCCAGGATCTGTTGCAGATGCAAATGATGAGGCACAATTTGCCGAGCTAGAAACACTAGGCGAACTTACACAAATCGCTCGTAAGCATGATGTACAGTGCTTTATAGAAGGTCCTGGCCACGTGCCTATGCACATGATTAAGGAAAATATGGAAAAGCAAATCGAATTTTGCGATGAGGCTCCATTTTACACTTTAGGGCCGCTTACCACAGATATTGCGCCTGGATATGACCATATTACCTCTGGAATTGGTGCTGCCATGATAGGCTGGTACGGTTGTGCGATGTTGTGCTACGTTACACCAAAAGAACACCTTGGGTTACCTAATAAAGAAGACGTGCGTGTTGGTGTGGTTACTTACAAACTAGCGGCTCACGCTGCAGATCTGGCCAAAGGTCAACCAGGTTCACAACATCGAGATAATGCGCTTAGTATGGCACGTTTTGAGTTTCGCTGGGAAGACCAGTTCAATCTAGGTCTCGATCCAGAGCGCGCTCGTGAATATCACGATGAAACCTTACCAGCTGCAGGAGCAAAAGTGGCTCACTTCTGCTCTATGTGCGGACCAAAATTCTGTTCCATGAAAATTTCTCAGGAAGTAAGAGATTTTGCTGCTGTAAATGACATAGTCGATAACGAAGTCATCCAAAAAGGAATGGAAGAAAAATCTAAAGAATTTAAAGCCAAAGGTTCCGAAGTATATCTGTAAAAAGATGTGGGAGTTCCCACGCTGCAAAAGCGTGGGCAGGCTTTCCACTACAATCTTTTGCCAGAAAAAGGCAAAAGGATTTTCATTGCAATCCTTAACTCAAAAACATGATCATCGTATTATCACCAGAAAATGACATTCCTAATGAAATTGAAATACTCCTCAAGTTATTTGAACAAGGATTAGCGTGTTATCATGTAAGAAAACCACATAAAAATTATGAGGAATATAGGGCATACATACAGCAGATTGATACTGCGTTTCATGACAGGATTGTAGTGCACGATCATCATATGATAATCAACCAATTCAATCTAAAAGGAATCCATTTTAAGGAACAACATCGCATAGATCACATAGATAATCCTGGTAAGTATTTTAAAGGATTAAGCATGTTCGGAAAAACGATAAGCTCCTCTTTTCATGATTTGGAAGCTCTAGAAGACTGCTATTTTGAATTTGATTATCACTTTTTGAGTCCTGTGTTTAATTCCATATCAAAGGAAGATTATAAAGGCCGTGGCTTTGATGTAAATAACAGTGATAAAACAATCATCGCCCTAGGAGGAATCCGTCCAGAAAATATAGCACAAGTAAAACAACTAGGCTATAACGGAATTGCAGTTTTAGGAAGTATTTGGAAAGCAGAGAATCCGTTGCAGAGTTTTAAAAATATAGAAGCAGCTTTTTGAGAATAGTAACATCAGGAAAGCACATATAATCATGCATAAAACAGTTCGCGTTAAGGATTGAGTGGCATGTCTGAGCTCTTTTATGAATATTTCATTCATAAAAAGCGAGTAGCGAAAGCCTGACCTGAAAGGGAACGCCCAAATAAAAAGTAGAATATAGCATTGAAAATAAACAATTACATATTAACCATTGCAGGCCTAGACCCATCAAGTGGCGCAGGAATCACTTCAGATATTAAAACATTTGAAGCGCACCGGCTATACGGTTTATCAGTGTGCACCGCAGTTACGGTTCAAAATGACATCGATTTTAAAGAATGCGTGTGGATTGACAAAGCTGTGATTATTTCTCAAATAGAAACGCTTTTTGAACGGTTTGATATTCACGTAGTGAAGATTGGGATTATACAATCATGGGAAGTACTGTCTCTTGTTTTGGATAGGTTACATATGCTCAATCCTGAGATAAAAGTCATTGTAGATCCCATCATAAAAGCGAGTGCTGGTTTTGATTTTCATAGCCTTGAGCATCAGGATATTTTGGATAAAATATGGTCACAATGTTATGTGATTACTCCTAATTATGATGAGATCCAACTACTGTATACAGACCTCAGTGTTGAAGAAACGATAGAACACATAAGCAGCTTGACAAATATTCACTTAAAAGGTGGACATAGAAAAGATAAAACAGGCTGGGACGTACTTTACCATAGTAAAACAACTGTAAAAAATATAGCTCCTAAGGCAGAAAAAGTGTTACAGAAACATGGAAGCGGTTGTATACTTTCGGCCGCGCTTGCGAGTAATATTTTGTTGCAGCAAGAGATAGAAGAAGCCTCGATAAACGCAAAATACTATACCGAAGCCTTTTTAAATTCAACCGATAACTTACTGGGACAACACAGTTACCCAACACTAAAAATTAAGTCGTAATGATACCAAAACTACATTATATCTCTCAAGGAAATACGCCAGAAGCGCATCTTGATAACATACAGAACGCTTGTATTCATGGCGCAACACTGGTGCAACTGCGCTTAAAGAATGTTCCTCTAGATCAGGTGCTGAATATAGCAAAGGAAGCGCGAGCAATAACCGCACAATACGGCACAAAACTCATCATCAATGATCATTATGAAATAGCAAAAGAGGTAAAAGCAGATGGTGTGCACTTAGGAAAAACCGACTCCTGCCCTGCTATTGCTCGAAAACATTTATACTCTTGGCAAATTATCGGTGGCACAGCAAATACGCTAGAAGACTGTCAAGCATTAATAGACAAAGGTGTGGATTATATAGGTCTTGGTCCCTTACGATTTACAACTACTAAGAAGAATTTAAGTCCAATTTTAGGTTTTAACGGTTATCGCCTAATTACAGATACATTAAAAACCAAAACTCCCATTATCGCAATTGGAGGAATCACCATAGATGACGTAACAGATCTACTAGAAACAAGTATCCACGGAATCGCTGTGTCTGGAGAAATTACTAATGATTTTACAAAAATTGAAGTCTTTCAGCAATCACTAGGAGCATCATTAAATAAAGAACAACATCATACATTGAATAATATATGAACGATATTTTAAAAATAGCTGACAAAGAATTCAGCTCACGACTATTTACTGGAACTGGAAAATTTAGCGCAAATCATTTAATGACAGAGGCTTTGATAGCTTCTGAAAGCGAACTAATAACCGTTGCTCTGAAGCGTGTAGATGTTGCCAATGAAGAGGATACTATGCTGCAAAGCATTATGCGTCCTCATGTGAATATACTTCCCAACACTTCTGGAGTAAGAACTGCAACAGAAGCAGTTTTTGCAGCACAGCTAGCACGTGAGGCACTAGAAACGAATTGGATTAAACTAGAAATTCATCCAGATCCAAAGTACCTTTTACCAGACCCTATAGAAACCCTCAAAGCCGCCGAAGAGCTTGTAAAGTTAGGTTTTGTAGTCATGCCATACATACATGCTGATCCTGTGTTATGTAAAAGACTTGAAGATGTGGGTGTACAATGTGTGATGCCTTTAGGAGCACCCATAGGCACTAATAAAGGAATAAAAACGGTAGACTTTCTAGAAATTATCATTGAGCAAAGTAATGTGCCAGTAATTGTAGATGCTGGAATTGGTAGTCCGTCGCATGCGGCTTATGCCATGGAGTTAGGAGCTGATGCTGTCTTAGTGAACACGGCCATCGCAGTGTCTAAAAATCCCGTAGCTATGGCAATGGCATTTAAAATTGCAGTACAGGCTGGTCGTATAGCTTACAATGCAAAATTAGCTCCGGTAAAAACGTATGCAGAAGCTAGCAGCCCGCTCACTTCTTTTCTTAATTAAAACAACTGGTTATGTCTTTTAAAAACACTTTTGACACCTATGATTGGGACACTGTAGAAAAAGAAATCTATAGCTACACAGCACAAGATGTACGGCATGCTCTTGATAAGGAAAAAATCGATTTAGAAGATTTTAAAGCACTTATATCTCCTGCTGCAAAGGGTTTTCTAGAAGAAATGGCACAACATAGTCATGCGCTTACCAAGAAGCGATTTGGTAATACCATTCAGATGTATATCCCAATGTATCTGTCTAATGAGTGTCAAAACATATGTACGTATTGCGGGTTTAGTATGACTAATAAAATCCCTCGTAGAACACTTAGTGATGCCGAGATTTTAAAAGAAGTAGCATTCTTAAAATCTAAAGGGTACGATCACATTTTACTAGTTACCGGAGAAGCAAACAAAACGGTAGGTGTTTCCTATTTAAAGAACGCTATTGAACTCATAAGAGCACATTTTGCAAACATTAGCATCGAAGTGCAACCGCTAGATCAAGACGAATATGAACAGCTTATAGAAGCTGGTTTATACGCTGTGTTGGTATATCAAGAAACGTATCATGAGGCAACGTATAAAACGCATCATCCTAAGGGTAGAAAATCAAACTTCGATTATCGCTTAGATACACCTGATAGGCTTGGTAAAGCTGGAATACATAAAATAGGTATTGGTGCTTTATTTGGTCTTGAAGATTGGCGTGTAGATAGTTTTTATACAGCCTTACATTTAAAATATTTACAAAAAACCTACTGGAAAACAAAGTACTCCATCTCCTTTCCTAGATTAAGACCACACCAAGGAGAAGTGCAACCTAAGGTTGAAATGACAGATGCCGATCTGGTGCAGCTTATTTGTGCATATCGCTTACTAGATGAAGATGTGGAGTTATCAATGTCTACTAGAGAAAGTGAACGCTTCCGAAATAACATCATAAGTTTAGGGATTACGTCAATAAGTGCACAATCTAAGACAAACCCCGGAGGATATGTAGTAGACCCACAATCCTTAGAGCAATTTGAAATCTCAGACGAGAGAGATACCGATGAAATCAAACAAATGATTGAATCTCAAGGCTATCAAGCAGTTTGGAAAGATTGGGATAAAAGTTATTTTGAAATTGCTTAACATGGAACTAACCACCGCCGAAAAAGAACAATATAGCAGACACCTCATTCTAGACGAAATAGGATTAGAAGGTCAATTAAAAATCAAAAAAGCAAGCGTTTTAGTTACTGGTGCTGGTGGTTTGGGATGTCCAGTGTTACAATACCTTACTGCTGCAGGTGTCGGTTGCATTGGTATTATAGACAACGACCTTGTTGAGCAATCCAATTTACAACGTCAAATTTTATATACTCATGATGATATTGGGAATAACAAAGCCATATCAGCTACAAGACGTCTAGAAAGGCTCAATCCTTATATCAAATTTGATACATACCCAATGCGTCTTACTAGGGATAATGCGTTAGAGCTCTTTGCAAACTATGATATTATTGTGGACGGTTCTGATAATTTTGCTACGCGATATTTAGTAAATGATGCTGCCGTATTAAAAGATAAACCTGTTGTGCTGGGTTCTATTTATAAATTTGAAGGTCAGCTGGCTGTATATAATTATAAAAGTGGTCCTACCTACCGATGTTTATATCCTACACCTCCTAAGCAGAATGAAATGCCCAATTGCTCTGAAGCCGGAGTGCTAGGTGCACTAGCAGGAATTATAGGTGCATTACAAGCCAATGAAGTATTAAAAATCATCTGTGGAATAGGTGATGTTCTTTCTGGAAAATTGCTAACCTATAATATGTTAAGCATGCAACAAATGGTATTAGGATTTGATAAGGATACTAGTATCTTAGTTAGTCGTCTTGAAGATAAGTACGAGTTACAATGTGAGTTTCCTAGTGACAATATGGGAATTACAATAGATGAGATTAATGAACATCCAGAAAAATACAACCTCCTAGATGTTAGAGAATATCATGAAAGAGCAGTACATCATATAGGAGGTCAACATATTCCTTTAGGAGAACTGCAGAGTAGAGCACATGAAGTATTGCAAACTAAAGATCTGGTTGTGTATTGTAAAGCTGGTGTACGTAGTAAAAAAGCTATCAAATTATTGCAAGAAGAAGACTTTCAGTGCACGCTTTTATATTTAACGGGAACTGTTTTGTAGATTTTTTGCTCAACAAATTTAATTCTAAAAAAAAGAAAACGCCTTAGCATAGCTAAGGCGTTTTATATACTTAATATTAAGTCGTCTTATGCAATCTCTAAAAGCTCAAGTTCAAACTCTAAGGTTTGTCCTGCTAGTGGGTGGTTTGCATCTACAATAATATGATCTTCATTTACTTCAGATACACGTAACTGTTGCTCAGAACCATCAGGTCTAGAAGCTACTAATATAACACCTACTTCTGGTTTGATTTCTTCAGGTAGTTGCGTTTTCGGTACTGTTTGAAATAACTCTTGCTGTACGTCACCGTACGCTTCTTCCTTAGTTATAGTAACCGTTTTCTTCTCGTTAACCGCCATATCTATTAAAGCATTCTCAAATCCTGGGATAAGTTGGCCTTTGCCAAGTTCTACCTGCAAAGGTTCTCTTTGTAAAGAGCTATCAAACACCTGTCCATCTGCTAATTTTCCTGTGTAGTGTACTTTTACTACATCATTTCCTTTTACTTTACTCATAATTACTTGTTTTTAATCGAATTATAATTTGCAAAACTACAAGAAGAAAATCGGCTTACGAAGGAATCCACCAATGAATCTGGATACTGTAAAAGCTTGTACTGTGATATGTAGTTTTACGACGATTCATAATATCCAATTTTATCTCAAAAATAAAGGCCTGACACCCCTGCCAGACCTTTATAAGCTCAAAAATCGTGAGCCCCTCTCACGATGTTGATTCAATTGAATTGTGCACAAAACTACTTCTAATCTCAGAGAAGCATGAACGCTATTCAATAAGAAGCTAGTGCTATTGATAATCTTTTGACGAGTAGTAAATCGATTATGATACTTTGTAGAAATTACTTATTTCATATTGAGCCAACTTAGGAATAGCGGCGGTAAATATTTTAATCTCCCAGTGACTTAAGTGCGGCATCATGTCCATAGGCTGCTCAAAGAATATCACATTATCTGCTTTTGTAAACGTAGCAGACGGAATAATATAAAAGGCTCTTGGAGCATCTTCTATTACCGTAACTAAACCTAAAAAACGGTGCGGTGCAATCTGTCCATAATCAAGCTTTTGAATTTTAATACTCTCCTCCTCTTTAACTTTGATGTTACGCAGCTGTAATTCGCTTGTTTTACCTGTAGGCGCTGTGATGAGAAAGTCTAGACCTTCTACCCTATTAATATCTGGAGTGATTGTAAAACCGGCTTTTGAGAGTTCGCTAGTAACAAAATCTAGTAGTTGTGATGTTTCGTTTTTCATAATGGGGTGCAAAGGTAATTATTTCTTTAAATAAGTATGATTACACAACCACCATAAAGATCCTCTAAGAAGGTTAAATCAAATGTATTTTTAGTTGAGAGTTACGCTTTCGCGAAAGCGTAAAAACTCATATACAACTGTAACCTACTGACTCATAGCGATACATATTACCTTATTAATTTTCGATTTTTATCTACGTTTATATGTTCATTACGACTTAAATCTCAGAAGACTATACATTCAAAATAATCTTTATAGTTAAATTAACGATTTCTGTTCGCTACAAGAAGATTCAAGTGTTAGTTTTGCGCTTTTAAATTATTTATCAAGAATCTCAATAAGGAGATAGCAACCTGCAATAACGAGCAAGGTGCTAAATAGATAAGCCAATTAATTGGAAACAATGTTAACTCATACTTCTATCTAATTGCTATTATCTCCTTGCAAGAATGAAGAAGAACATGACACAGACTACACAAATTACCCCAAAATTTACAGCCCTAATTCCGCTTTTTGTATTTGTAATCACATTTTTAGGCGTCGGTATTTATCAAGATGATTTTTATGCTCTACCTGCACCTATGGCTGTTATTGCTGGAATTATTGTGGCTTTTATAATATTTAAACAGACTATAAATGTTAAGATTGACATCCTCCTCAAAGGATGTGGTGACGATAAAATTTTGACCATGTGCCTCATTTATCTACTAGCTGGAGCATTTGCCGCAATTACTAATGCTACAGGTAGTGTAGATGCGATAGTAAACCTTGGCTTAGATTACATTGCGATACAATATATCTATGTAGGTATTTTTGTGATTGCTGGGTTTTTATCAGTTTCTACAGGGACTTCTGTGGGGGCAATTGTAGCACTAGCACCCATTGTTGTAGGTTTTGCAGATAAAAGTAGCGCAAACCTTGCCATACTTTGCGGGGCACTATTAGGTGGTAGTATGTTTGGAGATAACCTCTCAGTAATTTCAGACACCACGATTGCCGCTACCCAATCTCTGGGTACAAAAATGAGTGATAAATTCAAGCAAAATATAAAGATTGCCGTTCCCGCAGCGCTACTTACCATTGCTATTTTGATTTTTCAAGGAGTAGATCTCACAACAGATGTTACAGAAACCGTTGTTTATGAATATGATGTAATAAAAATTGCTCCTTATGTCCTTGTCATTATACTATCTATTGTAGGTCTCAACGTTTTTGTAACGCTACTTGTAGGTGTACTTGCTGCAGCCTTACTAGGGATTCTTTATGGTGATTTTACCATTATAGAGTCCACAAAAATTGCTTACACAGGATTTACTAATATGACTGAGATTTTCTTGTTATCTCTGCTCACTGGTGGTCTTGCAGCACTTGTGGCTAGTAATGGCGGGATTGAGTTTATCTTAGTGAATATCAAAAAACTCATTAAGAGTAAAAAAACTGCCCAACTTGGTATTGCAGCGCTGGTAAGTACCATCAATATGGCAATTGCAAATAACACCGTATCCATCATCGTTGCTGGACCTATAGCAAAAACTATTAATGATGAATATGAGTTAGACAATAAGAAAACGGCTTCTATTCTGGATATTTTCGCCTGTATCTTTCAGGGCTTATTACCTTATGGAGCACAGGTTTTAATGATTTTGAGCTTCTCAGAAGGTAATATCAATTACTTAGATCTTGTAGCAAATACTTGGTATTTATTGCTACTGTTTGTAGTTACCATCTTATACATCATCTTTAAGAGTGATACTCATAAGCACGCTTTCGCGAAAGCTGATTAATTTATTATCGAAGCACGTGGTTAGTACTAGGTAGGTTATATGTAGAATTTTTTGCGAAAGCGATACTATACTAGTGGCTATTAATTGCCGTTTACGAGAAATATGCCTGAATAAAACTTATGTTTTTACATACTAACACAGCGCTTAGATTCTATCTAAAACCGCTTTTCTATACGATTTACCTATTGGTAATTTAAGGTCGTTTTGTAGTACTATTTGATTACCATCAATTAATTGTAATTGGTTAAAATTAATCAAGAACTGTCTCTTATACACATCTGACGCTGCCGACGAAGAGGATAGTGTAGA
>CAJXSW010000109.1 GCA_913060645.1 uncultured Dokdonia sp.
TACGAGATAGGAGTCCGTCTCGTGGGCTCGGAGATGTGTATAAGAGACAGTAGGTAAAGTAGATATGATGCCAGGTGGTCGCTATCATAACTTTAACGACTTTTTTAAATTTCCGGATCCTACAGAAAATCCTGAATTACATTTTGAAAAAAAACCATTAATAAAACATAATGCGCTCGAGAAAGCTACAGATTACTTTAAAGTATTAAAAGAACGTGATCATCTCGTACATTTTCCTTTTATGTCTTTTCATTATGTAGAGCGTTTTATAGAGCAAGCTTCAGAAGATAAAGATGTAACAGAAATAAAGATATCCTTGTATCGCGTTGCAAGTGAATCTCCACTTACTTCGGCGCTTCTTAAGGCGTTAGATAATGGTAAAAAGGTGTTCATATTTATAGAGGCAAAAGCTCGCTTTGACGAAGAAAACAACATTACCTGGGGACGCACTTTTGAAGAAAAAGGAGCCACCGTTATTTATAGCTATCCGCGTATCAAAGTGCATTCAAAAATATTACTTGTAAAGCGCAAGGAAGAAGGAAAAAACCGTCGATACATTTATATAGGTACTGGTAACTTTAATGCAAAGACCTCAAAAATTTATGCAGACCATGGTTTCTTTTCGGCAGATAAGAAATTAGGCAAAGAATTAAACCGAGTATTTAAAGTGCTTGAAGGTGACCTTATAGTACCTCGTAACAAACATTTGCTTGTCTCGCCTTTTACCACGCGACGCACTTTTGAAAAGCTCATCAATGACGAGATTGATTTTGCTCAATCTGGTAAACACGCAGAGATTAAAATAAAAATGAATAGCCTTGAGGATAAGGATATGATTAAATTACTCTATAAAGCGAGCCAAGCCGGAGTAAAAATCACAATGCTCGTGCGAGGCTTTACCGCTCTTATCCCTGGAGTAAAAGAACTGAGCGAGAATATCTATATGACTTCAATTTTAGATAGATATCTCGAGCATGGTCGTATATATTGGTTTAACCATGATGGTGATGAGCAACTTTTTATGGGCAGTGCAGACTGGATGACAAGAAATCTGGATAGACGTATTGAGGTACTTGTTCCTATTACAGATCCAGGTTGTCGCAAGGAGTTAAAGGAGATTTTTGACATTCAGCTCTCAGATAATGTCAAGGCTCGTATTCAAAATAAAGAAGAGAATAACGCTTTCGCGAAAGCAGAAAAAGAAACACCAAAAATTAGATCACAATATGCTATTTTTGACTATCTAAAAGCGAAGCACAATTAAGCATATGACTACAGTACGAATAGGTGGAGTACCAGAACATTTTAACCTTCCATGGCATCTAGCAATAGAGGATGAAATGTTTGTTGAGCAAGGAGTACATGTACAGTGGATAGATTTTCCAGAAGGTACAGGCGCTATGAATAAAGCTTTACGTGATAACGAGATTGATCTTGCAGTTATTTTAACTGGTGGAATCATCAAGGATATCGCAAATGGTAATCCGTCAAAAATTTTACAAATATTTGTTTCTTCTCCACTGCAATGGGGTGTTCACGTTGCTGGCAGCAGTACATTACAATCTATAGAAGAACTTGAGGACAAAGTATGTGCAATAAGCCGTTATGGCTCTGGATCGCATGTAATGGCTCATGTTCAAGCAGAACAAAGAGGATGGAATACGGATGAACTGAAGTTTGAAGTAATAAATACCTTAGATGGCGCTATTACAGCGCTTACAGAAGGTACTGCAGATTATTTTATGTGGGAACACTTTACTACAAAACCTATTGTAGATAAAGGAGTCTTCAAGAGATTAGGTGATTTTCCTACACCTTGGAGTTGCTTTGTAATTGCGGGTAGAGAAGATTTTATTTCTGAACATAGCGAGGCTATTAATATCGTACTAGAAACTATCAATACTGTTTCTGCAGATTTTAAAAATATCCCTTCTATAGACCGCACGCTTGCAAATAGATATGAGCAGCAGCTAGAAGATATTCAAAAATGGCTCACGATGACCACTTGGTCTCAAGAGCAAATCACAAACAAAGAAATTGAGCGCATACAATCACGACTAGCAGATTTAAAAATGATTGATAACAAGCTCGAAGCGACTCTTTTTAAAGCAGCGCTATAATATTTACTACATACTCACGCAACCTTTCCCATAGATATGCATCTATAGGGTACAAACTACATATTTTTTCTAATGACCATTTTTTTTAGTGTGATAGCAATCCTTATTGCTATCAATTTCCTGCTATTGCAATTTTCATGTAATGAAGTTACAGATCCTGAAGCAGAGGAAGAAGAAGAATAAAAATTCAACCTTTAAAGCAAAACGACGCCGAAAGCAATTTATAACTTTCGGCGTCGTTTTTTTATGTCTTAATCTACCATTTTATAGGAGCTTGTCCTTTACTCAGTAAGATATCATTAACTGCACTAAAATGCTTGTTCCCAAACCAATATCCGCGATTTGCGCTTAGTGGTGAAGGATGCCCAGATAACAGTATAAAATGTTTTGAAGCATCGATTTTCTTTCCTTTCTTCTTTGCAAAACCTCCCCAAAGCAGGAATATGATGTTTTCACGTTTTCGCGAAAGCGTATCTATCACCACATCTGTAAACTGCTCCCAGCCTTGTTTTTGATGTGACCCAGCCTCACCTGCTCGTACCGTAAGCGTTGCATTAAGAAGTAAAACGCCTTGTGCTGCCCATCTATCAAGATTGCCAGATACAGGTGTTTCAATTCCTACGTCTGTCTTTATTTCTTTAAAAATGTTTTTAAGTGACGGTGGATGAGCAATTCCATCTTGTACAGAAAAACATAATCCGTTAGCCTGCCCTGCTCCATGATACGGATCTTGACCTATAATGACCACCTTAACCTTATCAAAGGGACAATGATCAAAAGCCGAAAAGATCTCTTCGCCGGGTGGATAACATGTATGTGTATGGTACTCCTGTGTTACAAAATCTGTAAGAGATTTAAAATATGGCTTATCAAATTCTTCCTTAAGTTCTTGCTTCCAGCTTGCTTCTATTTTTACGTGCATTATCCGTATTTTTGTTAAGGAGTTTGTTCTTATTATTAGACAACCCAAAGCTATAGAAAAAGAAAATAATTACAAGAGTCGTTTGTGGCTCTATTACGCTTTCGCGAAAGCGAGATCCCTATGATAAAGATCACTAATAAAACATTACAAGATTTAGAGTTTGATACTGTATGTGAGCAAGTCTCAGAGCGCTGTACTACAGACAAAGGTAAGGCAAAGGCACTAGCCATAGAGCCATACCCTACACCAAAGCAGGCAATTTTTGGACTTCATCAAACTAATGAATATCTATCTTCTCGCACTGCAGATGCTGCGATCCCTAATCATGGTTTTGACAGCCTTGATCATGAAATAAAGTATCTTGCTATTGAAGATAGTACCTTAGAAAAAGGAAGTTTTAAAAAACTTTCTAGTATTTCTGAGACTGTAAATATTCACCTCAAATTCTTTAAGAAATTTGAAGAGCTTTACCCTACTTTATATAATACGGTAAGAGAGACAGAATATACTACAGATATTATAGATACCATCACGCGCATTATTGATAAATACGGTGAGGTACGTGATGATGCAACGCCTACGCTGGGCACATTACGTAGAGCTATAAATCAAACCAAAGGACGAATCAATTCTAGTTTTGCTAGCGCTTTAGGTCAATATGCCGGTTATGGATACCTAGATGATATACGAGAAACTATAGTAGATAATGTGCGCGTGCTTGCTGTTACTGCAATGCACAGACGTAAAGTCAAAGGTTCTATTATGGGAAGCTCAAAGACTGGAAGTATTACCTACATCCAGCCAGAAGCGACATTGCAGGCACAAAGAGAACTTAATAACTTAGTTTTTGAAGAAGATGAAGAGGTAAAACGTATACTCAAAGAGCTTACAAATAGCATGCGTCCTTATATTCCGCTTTTTGAAGAATATCAAGAGTTGCTCAGTGATATTGATCTGATTGCGGCTAAAATGAAGTACGCCGAAAAGATGAATGGCTTACTGCCTAAAATCACTACAGATCGAGAGCTCACTATAAAAGAAGCCTATCATCCATTATTGCTTTTAAGTAATAATGCGAAAAAAGAAAAAACCTACCCACAAGATATTCATCTAGATCAAGGAAGCCGCATTATTGTGATATCTGGACCTAACGCCGGTGGAAAAAGTATCACGCTTAAAACCGTAGGATTACTTCAATTAATGTTGCAAAGTGGGATGCTCATACCTGTACACGAGTATTCACGCATGTGCTTATTTGATAAAATCCTCACAGATATAGGTGACAACCAGAGTATAGAAAATCACTTGAGTACCTACAGTTATCGCCTTAAGAACATGAATTACTTCTTAAAGAAGTGCGATAAAAACACACTTATCTTAATTGACGAATTTGGTACAGGATCAGATCCAGAGCTGGGTGGTGCACTGGCAGAGACGTTTCTAGAAGTTTTTCACGAGCGTGAGGCCTTTGGAATTATTACCACGCACTACGCAAACCTCAAGATGATGGCAAATGAAACGCCAGAGATTGTAAATGCAAATATGCTTTTTGACGCACGCACGCTTGAGCCGCTTTTTAAACTACATATGGGAGAAGCTGGTAGCTCCTTTACTTTTGAGGTAGCACAAAAAAATGGCATCCCCTACTCGCTTATCAATCGCTCAAAGAAGAAGGTAGAGCGTGGCAAAATACGTTTTGACAAGAGTATAGCAAACCTACAAAAGGAGCGCAGCAAACTCTCAAAAACTACGAGTTCGCTTAAAGCGAAAGAACTACAAGCGGCAAAAGAAAAAGAACAGCTTGCCGAAATAAATGAGAAAGTACAAAGCAAGCTCGAGGCTTATCAGGAACTGTATGATAGCAACCAGCGCTTGATTTATCTAGGTACAAAACTAGATGGAATCAGTAAAAAATTCTATCACGATAAGAAAAAACGCGACCTCATGGACGAGTTTATGAAAATCGTACAGATAGAAAATAGCAAACGTAAAAAACAAAGTGCTAAACAAGCAAAAGCCGAAAAAGCAAAAGAACAAGCCACTAAAAAAGAAGCCGAAAAGCACGTACAAGTAATACGCAAAAAAAAGAAAGAGGCTAAGAAAAAAGAACCAGAAGCTGTAAAACCAAAGGTGACTTTAAAAGAAGGAGATCGCGTGCGCATGTTTGATGGGAAGGCTGTTGGTGTTATTGATAATATAGAAAAAGGTAAAGCCACTGTAGATTACGGAATGTTTACTACAAAAGTTTCTGTGGAGCAACTAGAGCTTGTACAACGCAAGAAGAAGAATGCAAAATAAAAAAATCATCCTTTTTGACGGAGTTTGCAACTTGTGCAACGGCGCCATCACTTTTATTATTAAGCGTGATAAAAATGATGTGTTTAGATATGCGCCTTTGCAAAGCGAAGTGGGTAAAAATCTTGCCAAAAAACACGAGATAGATTTAGATAAAGTAGATTCTATCATCCTTGTTACAGATCAAAGTGCCGTCGCAAAGTCTACGGCTGCACTCCGTATCGCAAAGCATCTTTCTGGTGGGTGGCCTTTACTCGCAGTATTTCTAATTCTTCCGAGGTTCTTGCGCAATGCTGTGTATGATTTTATTGCCCGTAATCGTTATAAATGGTTTGGTAAAAAAGATGCTTGCATGATTCCTACTCCTGAGCTTAAGAGCAAGTTTTTAGATTATGAACAGCCACAATAGCTCGTTCACTCATTGAGATGACCCACTCGCTCAATAGCTATTTTATTTCCAATGGTGTACTTATAGATTTGACCAACTATAAAAATCACACCAATGAAAAGAACTACATTATTACTCGCCTTATGTTTGATGAGTTACGCTTTCGCGAAAGCGTCTTCTATTCCACCGCAAACTAAAAGTACTAACCTATCAAAAGTAACTGTTTACTTAAGCGGCGCACAAATAGAGCGTACTGCTGAAGTTATGGTAACAGAGGGAACAAATAGTTTCCTATTTGATAACCTCTCAAATGATATTGATGAAAGTAGCATCCAGATATCTGGCTTAAAAAACGCCTCCATACTCTCTATTAATTTCGGAATTAACTATCTCACAGAACAACTTAATACGAAGAAAGTAGACAGTCTGCGCAGTTTAAAAACAAAACTTGAGACAGATATCCTTAAGCTCAATAGTCTCATGAGTGGTTTACATAAAGAGGAAGAAGTAATAACAGCAAACCAGCGACTAGGAAGCAACACCACAGAAATAGATCTAGCTAAAATCAAGGAACTATCTACCTACTACAGGAAACGAGTAACCGAAATTAAAAATGGCATTCTCGATGCCGAAATTGAAAAAACAAACTTACAGAGACGTGTGAATGATCTCACGAAGCAATTTAATGAGTTTAATGTCACAGAAGAAAAAAGCAAAGGTCAGATTACTCTAAAACTTAATGGTGAGCAGCGAGAGACTTTAAAACTTAAAATCACCTATAATGTAAGCGAAGCAGGCTGGTATCCAGAATATGACTTAAAAGCAATTGCTACAGATGCTCCCTTACAATTATCATACAAAGCCCACTTATATCAAAAAACAGGAATAGACTGGGATGATGTGAATCTTGTATTATCAACAGGAGATCCTAACACTAATAACCTTAAGCCAACTATTGACACAAAATACTTGCGTTTTGTAAATCGTAATTACCGTAATAATAGTAATGCTACAAAGGCCTACAACTATAAATACAATCCAACTATTAAAACCATCACAGGGATAGTAACTGAAACTAATGGACCGTTACCAGGGGCAAATGTTATCGTAAAAGGAACATTAAACGGGACGCAAACTGACTTTGATGGAAAGTACACACTGCAAGTAAACGAAGGAGAAACGTTACAGTTCTCTTACGTAGGATTTAAAACTTCAGAAATTCCCATTCATGCGAGTATTATCAATGCAAACTTAGAAGCAGATAATGCACTGGAAGAGGTGGTTGTTACTGCATATGTAACATCAAGCTCTAGGAGAACACAATCATATGCTGTTACCACTGTGGAGTCTGAAGATATAGGTAGGACTTTACAAGGTAAAGCAGTTGGAGTGAGAATACGCGGAGCAAATAGTATCACAACGGCTACAGGAGATCAAAAAACAGAGGGAATTACAACAACCACTTTTGAAATCAATAAGAAATACTCAATTGACTCCGACGGAGATGTGACAGTAATAGAAATTGATAAGTTTGAAGTACCAGCAACCTACGAGTATTTTGTCGCTCCTGCTATTAATGAAAATGTATTTCTTACAGCTTCTATAAAAGACTGGGTGCGTTATAGCTTACTTCCTGGTGAGGCAAATATTTACTTTGAAGGTAGTTTCTCTGGTAAAACGTATATCAATCCGCTAGAGACTACAGAGGAGTTATCTGTGTCACTCGGAGTTGATCCTAATATTATTGTAAAGCGCAAACAACTTGATAATTTTAAGTCAACTTCTTTTATTGGTTCGCAACGTATTGTTGACATGGCATACTCAACAACAGTGAAGAATAATAAAAGTACAGGTATCAATCTAAAGATGGTAGATCGTGTTCCTGTATCTCAAAACAAAGAAATCAAAGTAGATGATATCGAAACCGCAGATGCAACTTATGATAAGGACACAGGTTTGCTAGAATGGACTATAAAACTTGGGCCATCAGATAGTTCTAAAAAGGAATTCAGTTACGAGCTAAAATATCCTAAGCATAAAAGAGTAAATCTTTAAAACCTACAAGAAGGTTTTCGCACTGTACACAACAAATTGCAGATGAATGATTGATTTCACATTTTCGCGAAAGCGTGAATACCAATAAATACAATGTGTAACAGTGATTTTTCATTTTTGGCACGCTGATTGCAAACTACCTAACAAGCGCATACCGAAAGACGGTAACGTACAAACCCTAATACTTTTAATATGAAAAAGCTATTACTCGCAGTATTGTTCCTAGGAGGAATGACTGCACAAGCAAACACAGTGACAGATCTCGATCTATCTATAGAAAAAGGGAAACGTTACAATCAGCCACAGTCTATCACATTTACAGAACGTGGTGTTGAATTTGAAGTTTTTATAAATGGGCAGTTTGATTTTGCTCGTACTGGAGAACGTTTTCAGATTCGCAATCAAGGTCGCAGAGGATTTACTCAAAGTACACCAGGTACAATTTACGGAGTGAGTTTTCCATACAAAGGTAACAGCTTTGTAAAATATGATCGTCGTGGAGACATCTATCAAGTAGGCCGTAATGTGATAAACTATAACCGAAAAGGAAAAGTAAATCAAATAGGTACTGTTGCACTTCGTTATGAAAATGGTAAACTAGCTCGTGTAGGTGACATGCATGTAATCTACAACAGAAGCGGCCGTATTGTAAAGCTTTCAAGATTTGCACGCGGAAACAACACACCTTATAAAGCAAATAAAATAAAAGTGACTACTAAAAATAATAAGCGTCTCAGAGGTTAGAAATAATCCCGACGATGACTAAACGATAACTTTGGTTGGTTTTTTAAAGCCTCGGTCTGTTTCATTACAGGCTGGGGTTTTTCTATGGAATAAATTAATCTCTTTTTCTAACGATGTTAAGTACTTTATCCATGGCAGTATTAATGTCTTGGGATAACTTAAATACGTAAGAAATCAATAGATATCCTATAGTGATAACCGAGCCTTTTAAAGCAATTGCTACTACTGGGTTTAAATTAAAATCCCAAAAATAGCAAAGACAAAACACACTTATTATTAGCCCAAAAGTCTTAAGCGAATTCTTTGAGAATGGCTGCATCTTGAATTTAGATTTTACTACAAGAAGCTTAGCAACAGAATATCCTACTGTAGCAATAAGCGTAGCAACTCCTGCACCATTAATCCCTAATGCTGGAATCAAAATCATATTCAATATGATTGCTACAATCACGGCAACCACACCTATTACTAGCACGATGCGATAATAATCGCTATTAAAAATGATTGCATTGTTGATACCAAGGCAGTTATCTAATAGTTTTGAAGCGCTTATAAATAGTACCACATACAAGCCCGTTGCATACTCTGGACCTACAAGTAAGTACAAGCTTTTAATGTTACATACGATGAGTAAAAAGAGCAAACCAGAAATCACCAGCAAGCTAAGGCTACTTTTCTTGTAAAGCACACGCATCTCACTCCATTGCTTTTTATTAAGCATCTCTGCCACCATAGGATACGTAATCTGGTGCATCGCTCTAGAAGGCACACCAATAACCGTAGCTATATAAATGGCAACGGCATAGTAAGCCACATTCTCTATCGCCACATATTTCCCTATCATAAACTTATCGATATCTATAAGTAAGGTCGCCACAGATCCTGCTATGATAATAAGTGTTGAATATTTGACAATTGCAGAGCGCTGTACATCAAGTTTTGAAGTGGTATTTGCACGCTTTCGCGAAAATGTGATTACCGGCCTACGCTGCTTGAAGGCATACACCATCATGATGATCATTCTTACAATATAAATCGCTACTATAAGAATTATAAAGGTATCTACATTAATAACAGATAGTGCTAGTAAAACGAGTAGCAGCTGTCTCTTATACACATCTGACGCTGCCGACGAAGAGGATAGTGTAGATC
>CAJXSW010000110.1 GCA_913060645.1 uncultured Dokdonia sp.
ATCTACACTATCCTCTTCGTCGGCAGCGTCAGATGTGTATAAGAGACAGTTATTAGAGATAACTCTATGGATGATAGTTTACAAACGGCACTTAAAAAATATGCCACTGCAGATTTACTAGCTTTCCAAAACAAGCCTGAAGAGGCCATCGCATTATACGATGATATTTTGGAGAAGCACAAGGGAGAAAAGATAGAGGACGAGGCATTGCTTTCTCAGGCTAAACTATATGAGCGTAAAGAAGCTTTCGCGAAAGCAGAAAAAAACTACCTCACAATCATAGAATATTATAGCGATGGCGTGCTAGCAGATGATGCATATTATCGCCTAGCAAGATTATACGAAGGACCACTCAATCAACCAGAAAAGGCAAAAAATAATTACGAACGCATTATTTTTGACCTAGCAGACAGCATCTATTATGTAGAGGCACAGAAGCGCTTTAGGAACTTGAGAGGCGACGCAATTAATTGATATGGCAGAAAAGAAAAAAATAGACTGGCTCAATCATTTTCTGGAATTTATTGTGGTTGTCATTGGCATTTTGCTTGCTTTTCAGCTCAATACGTGTTCTCAAGCAAGGAAAGAGGGTGAACTTGTAGATAAACACATTGAAAATATAATCGATGAAACTGTTTACAATCAGAATAACGTAAAGAGGAGTTTAAAGTCTTCTAATGCTATGCTAGCGCTAGTAGACACTCTAGCTGTAGTTGTAAATGATAAACAACGCCTTGAACGTGAGTACTGGCTAAGTTTTAAGTTACTTGGGGCAGATTATCTTTATATTAAAAAGAATGCTTATAATACACTTATGGCTACTGGGGACGTTAGATTTATAGAAGATCCACTACTTCAAAATGATATTGTAGGTATTTATGAATATTATGGCTGGGCAGAGGGAGTAGATGAACAGAGTCGGAGTACAATGACAGAATATTATTATCCTTATCTGATAGATTATTCAAATATGACTTCGGATACACTGGAAAATACAGCTCCTTATGAGACTCAGAAATTTAAGAATATTCTAGCGTCATATGGATACGCTTTAAGAGAACGAATTAAAAAACAAGAAGATCTTGATAATGTAATTCAAGAATTTTTAGAAAAATATAAAAAGAACTAATGCTTATATATAACGTTACCATAAACATAGAAGAATCTGTAGAAAAAGAATGGCTCGCCTGGATGCAACAAGTGCATATTCCAGAGGTTATTGCTACAGGTAAATTTGTAAAAGCATTAATGACTAGAGTGCGCACAGAAGAAGAAATGGGCGGAGTGACATACTCTGTTCAATATGGTTGCCCTAGCCAGCAACATCTAGATGCTTACTACGAGCAAGATGCAGATAGACTAAGACTTGCGAGTAATAAGTTTGCTGGTAAGTTTGTCGCTTTTAGAACAGAACTAGAAATAATCAGTCAGCACTAATGGCGAAGCACAGCTCAAAACGTAAGTTTGAAAAGCCACATGCACATCGTGATACACACGATCAAGGCATTAAGGCAAAGAAGCACTTAGGACAGCATTTCTTAGGAGATGAATCTGTTGCAAAGAATATTGCAGACACCCTTACTTATGTGGGATATAGTCATGTGCTAGAAATAGGTCCTGGTACAGGAGTACTTACAAAGTATCTTCTTGAAAAACCCACACATCTTAGTGTGATGGATCTCGATAGAGAATCTATTGCTTATTTACAGAGTGCTTTTACACTAGAGCATAAGCTCAATGATGAGCATTTTACGGTTCTTGAAGCAGATTTTTTACGATATGATCTCGATACGATATATCCAGGGGAGCAACTTGCAATTACTGGCAACTTCCCTTATAATATTAGTACTCAAATCGTATTTAAGACCATAGAACATAAGGAGCGCATCCCAGAATTTACGGGAATGTTTCAGAAAGAAGTGGCTGCCCGTATTTGTGCAGATCACGGTAGTAAGACCTATGGAATTATGTCTGTACTAGTACAAGCTTTTTATGATGCAGAATACCTATTTACGGTACCGCCTACCGTGTTTATACCACCGCCAAAAGTAGATAGCGGTGTTTTACGATTACAGCGAAAAGAAGGATACCAAGATATAGGTTGTACACAAGAGATGCTTTTTAAGGTTGTAAAGATGGCTTTCCAGCAGCGCAGGAAGACCTTACGAAATAGTCTAAAAGGAATGGGATTAAGTGATGAGTTTAGAGAGCGAGAAATCTTAACGAGGAGACCAGAACAAATATCTGTACAAGAATTTATAGCACTTACGGCAGCAATTACAGAAGATATCGCTACTTCGTAAATTCTATGAGGTAACTATTCTATCTCCGTAAGCGCTTTTCCTATATTTGCCCAACTACCAAAAATTACCCTATGCAATTTGAACTCACTAGCGATCTTATCGATCAAATACAAGCATATGTAGCTGTTCAAAATGAGACCGCACTTAAAGAGTTGCTCTCTGAGCTTCACCATGCAGATATAGCCGAAGTATTAGATGAGGTAGATGCAGATGAAGCTGCATACCTAGTTCTTTTACTAGATAGTGAGCAAACCTCAGAAGCTCTTATGGAGCTTGATGAGGATGTGCGCGAAAAATTACTGGGCAATCTTACTCCAGCAGAAATAGCAGATGAGGTTGATGAAATGGATACCGATGATGCGGTAGACATGATTGCAGAGCTTGATGATGATGTGCAGCTTGCTGTTATTAATCAAATAGAAGATGAGGAGCACAAGGCAGACATACGAGAGATGCTGCAATATGATGAGAATAGTGCTGGTGGATTAATGGCAAAAGAGCTCATAAGAGTAAAGGATTCTTGGACTGTAGGTGGTTGTGTAAGTGAGATGCGACGTCAGGCAGAAGAAGTCACTAGAGTACACTCCATTTATGTAGTTACAAAAAGAGACGAACTTATAGGTCGCTTATCTCTCAAGGATTTACTTACCTCTGATACAAAAACTAAAATTGCCGAAATATATATTCCTAAGGTAGACTCTGTAAATATTAATGACAGTGCAGAAGATGTAGCTAAGCTCATGCAGAAGTATGACCTAGAGGCGATACCTGTGGTGAATGATAAGAATATTTTAATGGGACGTATTACCATTGACGATATTGTAGATTTTATAAAAGAAGAAGCAGAAAAAGATTACCAGATGGCTGCAGGTATCTCTCAAGATGTCGAGGCAGATGATAGTATACTTACACTCACACGAGCAAGATTGCCTTGGCTGTTTTTAGGCTTAGTAGGTGGAGTAGGAGCTGCGACTATCATGGGAGGATTTGAAGATATACTAGAGAGCTACGCTTTGCTCTTTTTCTATACACCGCTTATTGCAGCGATGGCTGGAAATGTAGGTGTGCAATCTAGTGCGATTATCGTTCAGGGTCTGGCTAATGATGATGTAAAAGGAAGCATAGGTAACCGTCTTGTAAAGGAAATGCTACTAGCAGCACTTAACGGACTCCTATTAGGACTTGCTTTGTTTGCCTTTACGGCATTGTGGTATGGAGATGTGAGAGCAGCGATTGCAATCTCTGCATCTCTTTTTGTAGTAATTATCATGGCAGGAATCATAGGTACTTTTATACCACTTTTTCTTCATAAACGTGGGATTGATCCAGCGATTGCAACGGGACCATTTATTACTACAAGTAATGATATTTTCGGAATATTAATTTACTTCTGGATTGCAAAAATGGTGTTAGGTATTTGAAAAAACAACCGTTTTCATATCACCTCACCGTCCCACCATCTGCTATAGATGTGCTAGGTCACGTGAATAACGTGGTATACTTAGATTGGGTGCAAATAGCTGCATCAAAACATTGGAATGCCGCAACGGCTGCTTATTTTAAGGATGAAGACCCGGAGGAAGAACGTCTAGGGATTCATAAAATGGCGTGGGTCGTTATGGATCACCATATCAAATATAAAGCAGAAGCTTTTGAGGGTGATGAGATTGTGGTCACCACTTTCGTGAAAACGTTTACTGCCGCAACCTCTGTCCGTCACACAGAAATACGTCGTAAAGGAGAAGATGAGATTCTCGTAAGCGCAGTAACAAACTGGTGCTTACTAAAAATGCCCGAAGGCAGACCTATGCGTGTGCCTAAGGAGGTGCTTGAGCTATTTTAATACATAGTTCATTATTGGTTATCTACACAGAGACAGTTTTATAAATCCTTATCTTTATCTTAAAGAAGTCGTTTTATGAAACCCATCAACATAAAAAAAAAGTACTCCAAATTTGATAAGCAATGGCATCCACACCAGATTGCCACGGTAGATGATATGCAAGTCTTGCTTGCTAAGATTTCTGGATCCTTTGTATGGCATAGTCATAAGGATGAAGACGAGTTGTTTTTTGTGCAAAAAGGAGTGTTAGAAATGCGCTTTCGCGAAAGCGGAAACCCAGAAAAAGAGTGGTCTGAAACTGTACATCAAGGTGAAATCATTGTCGTACCTAAAGGCGTAGAACATTGCCCAACTACAAAAGACGGAGAGGAAGTACACCTATTGCTTTTTGAGAAATTAACTACTGCGCATACAGGTGAAGTGAGTCATGAAAAAACACAAACTAGCTATCCTAAAATTTAAAATAATGAATAATAGAAAGATAATAGGTATTGTTATTATGGCAATTGCGGGAGCATTTATGTTTGCTTTTGATGATGTGTCTGGAGGTATAGGTTTTGTGTCTGGAATAATGATGGCAATAGGATTAGGTCTTTTTCTAGGCTGGATTCCTGTGAGAAAAAAATAAAAAACATTTAATGAAGATATTACATTTAGATAATAATCATCCACTTCTTATAGAGCAGCTCACGGCTGCGGGTCATGAGAATGTGGAGGATTATGCAATAACAAAAAAGGAGACAGAAGCTATCATTGCGCAATACGATGGTATTGTGATAAGAAGCCGTTTTAATATTGATAAGGAGTTTATTGATGCAGCGCCTAATCTCAAATTTATCTCTCGCGTGGGTGCGGGACTGGAAAGTATTGATATTCCTTATGCAGAGAGCAAGGGAATTTATCTCATTAGTGCACCAGAGGGTAATCGAAATGCCGTAGGAGAACAAGCGCTAGGTATGTTATTAAGTCTCTTTAATAACTTAAATCGTGCAGATGCAGAGGTAAAAGCAGGAAACTGGAACCGTGAAGCAAACAGAGGTGTTGAGCTAGAAGGGAGAACTGTAGGAATTATAGGTTACGGTAATATGGGAAAGGCTTTTGCAAAAAAACTACAGGGTTTTGATTGTGAGGTACTCTGTTATGATATTAAAGAAAATGTGGGAGACGAGCGTGCACGCCAAGTATCATTACAAGAATTTCAAGAGCAAGTAGATGTTGTGAGTTTGCACACTCCTTGGACTCCGCAAACAGATAAAATGGTTAATGCGGCATTTATAAGTGCATTTGTAAAACCATTTTATCTCATAAATACCGCTAGGGGGAAATCTGTAGTCACTGCAGATCTCGTAAAAGCCTTAAAAAGTAAAAAAATACTTGGTGCCGGACTTGATGTGCTAGAATATGAAAAGCTTTCTTTTGAAAATTTATTTACCACAGACGGAAGTTCAAATCTGCCAGCACCATTGGAATATCTTATTAAGCAAGACAATGTACTACTTACTCCGCATATCGCGGGCTGGACAGTAGAAAGTAAAATCAAATTATCTCAAACGATTGTAGATAAGATATTGAAACGATTTTCTTAGATTCAATCTATTAATTATACATATAATACTATGAGTTTAGTAATAAAGAAGTTTGGAATGATTGCCTTTTTCATAGGCTTGCTTGGTTTTTCACTAGCTCTATATTTAGGTAAGAGTCTCGATTATGGAACACAAGAGCTCGTAGGATGGGGAGTTATGGGTATGACAGCGGCTATGGTATATTTTGGTGTTGCTTATCAGCGTGATACGGTGTATGCTGGAAAAATATCTTTCGGGAAAGCCTTAAAAACAGGAATTATTATTGCGGCTCTAGGAGGGTTAGGTGTAGCGCTGGCAGATATTGTCTATACCTTATTTGTAAATCCATCCTTTTTTATAGAGTATAATGATTATGCCATGGAACTTGCTGTGGAGTCAAATAATCCAGTTGCTATCTCTCAGCTTGAGGCTCAAAGAGAAATGTATAGTCAATATAGCGGTACGGAGATGTCATTTATTGCGGGGCTTATGATGTTTGTAATGACGTTTATATTAGGTTTTATTGTAAGTCTTATTGCAGCATTTATACTCAAGAAAGAGTAAGTCACTTAAATATATAGCGTTATGAAAAGAGTTACTGGAATAGGAGGAATGTTTTTTAAAAGTGAAGATCCAGATGCACAAAAGGAGTGGTATAAAAACCACTTAGGGATTCCCACAGATCAATATGGCTGGACATTTTGGTGGCGAGATGAGAACGGAAAGAAGTGCTCTACTCAATGGAGTCCCATGAATGATGATACGACCTATTTTTTTCCTAGTAAGAAGCAGTTCATGTTTAACTTTAGGGTTGATGATTTAATTGCTTTATTAGCTGTCCTCAAAGAAGAAGGTGTAACAATTGTCGGTGAGGTAGAAGAATATAGCTATGGGAAATTTGGCTGGATACTGGATCCAGAAGGAAACAAAATCGAATTATGGGAACCTATTGATAGTGAGTTTTTAAAGGAGGAATAGCGTAGAAGTATCTCATTCTTTTTTGTAGTTTTAGAGCTAATTAACCAACAACCAACCAGATGAGTTTAGAAGACGAAAAAATCCCAGGTGATAAGCCAGGTAATGATGCAAAGAACATGGCAGACGACGCAAAAAAAGCTGCAAGTAATTTTGCAAACGAAGCAAAAGATACTGCCAATGAATTTGGCAATAGTGCAAAAGAAGAATGGAATAAGGTGAACACTGGAGTAAGCAACAAAGTATTAATTGGTATAATGGGAATTATATTCGGATATTTAGGAATCCATAAATTTATGTTGGGTTATACTAAAGAAGGTCTTATTCAGCTTGGAGCAACTATTGTAACATGTGGTGCTGCGGGAATTGTGGGCTTTATAGAGGGTATTATATATCTAACGAAATCTGACGAAGATTTCCATACAACATACGTGGTGAATAAAAAACCTTGGTTCTAAAATTAAAAAAAAAGCCCAGCTAGTCTGGACTTTTTTGTTAAATATTTTATCGTAATATAGCGATATTACAATTTATATATATCTTTAAGGTATAAACAACGCAATATTATGGGAGTTACAAAAAGACATATACATTCTATGAGGGCAAATCAGATTGCAGATCTGGCAAAGATTCTCTCTAATCCCGCACGTGTGGCTATCATAGAATACATAGGTGATTGCGATGGTTGCCTATGTCAAGATATCTCAGAGAAAATAAGACTATCGCAGCCCACGACTTCACAACACCTACAAGTAATTAAAAGAGCAGGAGTTTTAAAAAGCCAGTTTAAGGGTAAAGCGCAGTATTATAGTATAGATGCTCGTAAATGGGAGCAATTGCAAGAATTGTTTTACGATTTCTTTGAGCACACAAAATCAAAAATGTCTGAGAAGTAATGAGTACATCCCTATTAAAAAAAGCATACGATAGCTCACTCTTTAAAGAAGAAGGAACAGATCTAGTAAATCAGATATCTCAATACCTGTCTGACACTACCTCGGGAAAATCAGAGAAAGTCATCACGTGGACAACACCAGAAGATGAGTATCAATTTTGGAAAGAGTATATTTCATCTAATCACACAACCTCAGACTTTTTTAAGACTGTTATCGCGAGGTCAATACACACGCACCACCCTAAATATATAGGTCATCAGGTGGCACCTACGGTGCCTGTATCTGCTTTAGCCACACTATTGAGCGCGCAACTTAATAATGGGATGGCAGTATATGAGATGGGAGCAGCATCTACTGCACTGGAGCGATTGATTATCGAGCAGTTTACAAAAGTTATTGGCTTCGATAATGGCGACGGTTTTCTAACCTCTGGGGGAACGCTCGCAAACCTTACAGCCTTACTTGCTGCTCGTAGAGTGATGGCAGAAGGTGATGTTTGGAATGAAGGGCACAGCAGTAAACTTGCCATTATGGTTTCTGAGGAAGCTCACTATTGCGTAGATAGAGCAGCTAGAATTATGGGCCTTGGGAGTGAAGGCATTATAAAAATACCTGCAGATGATACCTACAAGATGCGCACAGAACTGTTAGATACTTACTATGATTCGGCTGTAGCAAAAGGTTATGAGGTGATTGCTATTGTGGGGAGTGCTCCTAGCACAAGTACTGGGGTTTACGATGATCTAGAAGCGATTCACGCTTTCGCGAAAGCAAAAAAAATATGGTTCCACATAGACGCAGCCCATGGTGGAGCAGCTATTTTTTCTCCTAAATACAAACATCTATTAAATGGAGCAGATAAAGCCGATTCCATAATTATAGACGGTCATAAAATGATGGGTACAAGTGCGCTGGCAACGGCGGTTATTTTTAAGGAAAGTACGGCTAGCTACGCTACGTTTGAGCAAAAAGCACAATATCTCTGGGAAAAGAACGAAGATGCAGACTGGTTTAACCTAGCCAAAAGGACTTTTGAATGTACAAAAAGTATGATGAGCTTGCGTTTTTATGCTATTATAAATGCATATGGAGTTCAGTTTTTTGATGATTTTGTTACTACGCTTTATGATGCGGGAAAGGATTTTGGTGCCTTAGTGAAGAAGCAAGAAGATTTTGAAGTAGCGCTAGATCCAGTCTCAAATATAGTGTGTTTTAGATATAAAGCGAGCGCTGGTGATGTTAATCTTGTCAACCAGAGCATACGTAAAGCATTACTAGAAGATGGAGAGTTTTATATTGTGGGAACCTCTTTACGTGGAGAATTCTATTTAAGAACCACTTTTATGAACCCTTTTACGACAACAAAACACACAGAGCGCTTGCTTGACGTTATTAGAGAAATTGCCACTAGAATTTATTAAAAATTCTATCTAAGCGGCAATTTAATTATTTTAATAATAACTCTGCTGCGTTAATTATTTCTAGTATGATATATTCAAAAAAGGAATAAGGGTTAGCTATTCTACGCAAATTAAAATTAAATTACCTATTTTAGTTAACTAAAGTGGATAATAGTTCTGTTAGTCAGAATGTTATGGCAAACCTATAGATGAAAATTTTTACTTCCCCTGCTTCGTTGTTTCCATCATTTGATGAGAACGCATCTTTGTTATTACAAGAAGCGGCATCTATTGGTATGTGGGAGTTTAATGTGGGAGAAGAAAAGGTGTACTGGAGTGCAGGTACAAAACAAATACACGGGGTTTCTAGTGACTTCCAGCCCGACCTTACTCAGGCTATACTATTTTATAAAGAGGGTTATCACCGAGAAAAAATACAGCGAGATTTTGAAGATGCTATGTCTAACTCAAAAAAATTTGATGGGCATTATATAATTATGACTGCTACTGGTAAAGAAAAATGGGTCCGATCTGTCGGGGTTCCTGTTCTTGAAAAGGGAAAATGTGTCAAATTATATGGTGTTTTTCAAGATATTGATTTTCAAAAAAAGGCGCAGTTAGAGCTCTGTCTCTTATACACATCTCCGAGCCCACGAGACGGACTCCTATCTCGT
>CAJXSW010000111.1 GCA_913060645.1 uncultured Dokdonia sp.
AGATAGGAGTCCGTCTCGTGGGCTCGGAGATGTGTATAAGAGACAGGTCTAGCAGTATTGCAAGTTCTTTAAGGTTGTCTAGATTTCCAGAAAGTACGTAGCTTTTATATTTAAGGCCGCTCGTATTAAAGTAATCTTTAAATTGTGTATTGAGTTTACCAGCATTTGCAGATGATATTTCTATAGTAGAAAGTCCTGTGGTTTTATGATGTGCCACACGGTCAACAAGGGTAAGTTCAAAACCTTGATCTGTATCTATTCCTAATCCTGCACGACCGTGACCGGCTTGCTCGTAGGTCATCCCAATTGCACCCATAAACATAGGGTACGTATCTCCGTATGATGGATAGAGTAAGTCAAAACTCTCTCCGGTAAAAAATAGCCAACCTTCTTTATCAAAATAGCGAGCGTGGTTTTTCCCTATTTCTACTTGGAATTCTTGTTGCCAGTCTGTGATGATCTCATTAAAAGGCTCTGCTGCTGGAGCAAAGTAATAAGGGCTATTAATACCTTGCTCGTGGAAATCTACGTGCACATGCGGCATCCACTTATTGTACACTTTTAATCGTTGCTGTGACTCTACTTGTGAAGCCCAAGCCCAGTCGCGGTTTAAGTCAAAAAGGTAGTGATTAGGTCTTCCTCCTGGCCATGGCTCATCGTGTTCTGCAGCTACTTGAGCTGGATCATATGGTGTAGATGCCACTTGGTTAAACCAGTTTGCATAGCGATCACGTCCATCTGGATTCACACAAGGATCTATTATAACCACAGTGTTTTCTAGCCAGTTTTTTTTTGTAGTCACAAGCTCATACAATGTAGCCATAGATGCTTCTGTTGAGGATGCTTCATTACCATGCACATTATAAGAAAGCCACACAATCGCCTTATCTGCCGCACCAGAATTGCCTGTGGCAATACCTGTTTGTTCAAGATTTGCTTTACGTATGTTTTCTAGATTGTTGTGATTTGCAGCTGTTGTAATTACTGCATACGTAAGTGGTCTGCGCTCATTTGTTTTACCATATGTTTGGTACGTTACTAGGTCACTATTTTCTGCAACATGCTCAAAGTAACGCACCACATCTGCGTGACGTGAGAACTGCGTTCCTATCTCGTAGCCCAGAAATTCTGAGGGAGATTGTACTTGTGCGGTAAGTAAAGTTGTGAGAAATAAGGCGACAAAAAAGCTATATATTCTGTGCATTTGGTTGGTTTTTAGCAAAAGCTAAAGCTATAAAAAGAGCTCGCCGCAAATCAGCGTTTTAACGTTTTTTTGGGAAAACTCGCTATTTAACGGATTTATCTTTACTATCTAAACCATAATTTATGCCAACTGACTGTCTGCCGTACCGTGAAACTGGGTATTTTTCTAATCTTATCACAAACTATCTAGATCAAGAAGAAGCACTTAAGCCCTTTTATCACAGATTTCCTACCGCAGATAATCTAATCAAACAGGCAGATGAGAAAGGACAATTTTTTAGTCCGCTTTCGCGAAAGCGTTTATATGATTCCCTCATCGCGCAATATAAAAGTACAAACACCTCTGCCGAGACACAGCTTAACTTAGAGCATCTTGCAAGCGAAAATACATTTACCATCACGACAGGGCACCAGCTCAATTTATTTACGGGGCCGCTCTATTTTTTATATAAAATTATCTCAGTCATTAATCTCTGCAAGGAGCTTAAAGAGAAAGATCCAGACCGAAATTATGTGCCTATTTACTGGATGGCGACAGAGGATCACGATTTTGACGAGATTAACTACTTCAATTTTCAAGGTAAAAAAGTACAATGGAATCGTGAGGACGGTGGCGCCGTAGGCGAACTATCAACCGATGGACTGGCTGAGGTACTAGCATTATTTAAAACACAGCTGGGAACTTCAAGAAATGCGGAGTACCTCTCAAAACTTTTTAGTGATGCGTATCTCAATCACGATAACCTGGCAGATGCAACTCGCTATCTGGGTAACGAGCTTTTTGGTGAGTACGGCCTTGTTATTGTAGATGGCAATGATACAGGACTTAAAGAATTATTTGCTCCTTATGTACAACGAGAATTACTAGAGGGCGTGTCGCACGCAAAGGTGACAGAACAAACCGAGCAACTCACTGCGCTAGGCTACCCAGAGCAAGTGCATCCTCGTGAGATTAACTTGTTTTACATAAAAGAAGGTATACGTGAGCGCATTATCAAGGTGGATGATATGTATGTGGTAAATGATACAGATATCCGCTTTCGCGAAAATGAGATACTCAACGAGCTTGCTAACCATCCAGAACGGTTCTCGCCTAACGCCTTACTGAGACCACTTTTTCAAGAAGTGATTTTACCGAATCTTTGTTACATAGGTGGAGGCGGAGAGCTGGCGTACTGGTTCCAACTTAAAACATATTTTGAAGAAGTAGAAGTTCCATTTCCAGCATTATTACTTCGTAACTCGGCATTAATACGTACCGAAAAGCAACGTACAAAAGCCGAAAACCTAGGCGTGTCATTACCAAATTTATTTCTAAAACAAAACGAACTCATCAACCGAAAGGTGCGTGCCATCTCAAATATAGAGATAGACTTTTCTGCACAACGCAGCTTTTTAAAAGAGCAGTTTAAAGCAATGCACTTACTAGCCGAAGAGACAGACGCTAGTTTTATAGGAGCCGTAAAAGCACAAGAAGTAAAGCAACTCAAAGGTTTAGAAAACTTAGAGAGTAGATTGCTGCGCGCACAAAAGCGTAAACTAAGTGATCACGTACAACGCCTAGTAGATTTACAAAACGAAGTTTTCCCAATGCAAAGCCTGCAAGAAAGAAATACTAACTTCTCACAGTTTTATCTAGAATTTGGCGAGCAACTCATCCCTGAGCTAGTAAATGCTCTTGAGCCGCTAGGAGGGGAGTTTACAGTGGTTACTTTGTAGGGAGTATATGACAGAAGAAGCTATCAAAAAATACTATGTGAGATTTGGTGTTTTGAATTTTATTCTTTCTTTGCTTTCGATTTTATTTTCGGGTGAGGAGAGTTTAATGGCTCGTTTTCAGTTTATGATATTCATCAATTTGTTATATCACATACTGTTTGGATTTTTTGCATTTATCTCAATAATGTCACTGCCATTTAAAAATGATTTTGAGAAATACGCCGTAACCTCAATTATTTGGTTTTTTATGATTTTTGGATCAATCCTTTCAATTGTAATGTGCATTTTATTGCTTCAAAACGCTTTTCAAATTGGTGACTATGACGTTTTTTTTGGTGTAATTGTTCCTTTGGGTTTCTTTCTTGGTATATACTTATCTTGGGTTAAAGTGAGAAAACATCTGGAATAATTATTTGTCTTGATTTCCATTTTCCACCTTCTTCCCGATTATGAACTTTGTGATTATTGGATTTCCATTATCATTTATGCAAAATTCTTCACCATCTTTCTTTCCGTCTGTATAAGGACATTTATATATTAAAGTAGTATCCTTATGCCTTGTGACTAAAGTCTTTTTATGTGCAATCATATGATGAAACTATAATTGTCCTTTTATCTAATAATTCAATTTTTAAATCCTCAGTTGCTCCCTCTCCTTCAAATCTTATAATGTTTCCTACTTTTTCTTGAAAGATTGGTTTCCAAAACTTATTTTCCTTCATTAGTGCTCCATAGTCACTCACCATTTGATGATAAACCTCGTTTAAAGTTAGATTTTTATATTCTGTAATATGATCAAAACAACTATCCCAAGCTCCGTAAGTGTAAGTTCCGTTTTCGTAATATTTGTATTTGTAAAATTTATGAAACTCTCCATCTTTTGAATTTATTAATTTTTCTTGTTCTTTCTGATCAATCAGTTTTCCTAAGAGGTTTATATGTGTTTGGCCTTTGTAGCTTTTTCCAATTTCCACATTTTTGTCAGATAGGTTGGAACTGAAAACAAATCCACTAATATTTTTGGGCTTAATCCAATCTCCAGTCAAAGAAAATTCTTCGCCTATTTCTAATTGGTCATTTGATTGGATTATATTTTCAATAATTAAGCTTTCACCTGCTTTCAGCTCAGTTATTATGTTCGATTTGAAATTCGGTTTTTCATAGACTTTTGCACCAAGCACATTTATGACACACAATTCTGTTTTTGCTTTAAAATTTTGTCCGAAAATAGAATTGATAAATAATAAGACTAACAGTATTGGTAAAAAACTTTTCATAATATATCTATAAATTCAACTGCCTTATCCCCTCATAAGCTACAATTCCCACGGCATTTGCGAGATTTAAACTTCTGATATGTTCGCTAAATAATGGGATTTTATAAAGTTGGTCAGGGTGTTTTTCGGTGATTTCTTTTGGGAGTCCTTTAGATTCTTTTCCAAAGACGAGAAATAGGTCTTCTTCAAAAGGAATGTCATAATGTGATTTTGTGCCGTGACTTGAGAGAAAGGCCATTTTCGCGAAAGCGTTCTTTTCAAAAAAGTCTTCTGTATTATCATAATACTGTACGTCTAGATGCTGCCAGTAGTCAAGACCTGCGCGTTTAAGGCGGGTGTCGTCTATCTCAAAACCAAATGGTTTTACAAGGTGCAACTTGCAGCCAGAACCGAGGGCAAGCCTACCTATGTTACCTGTGTTGTTTGGGATTTCTGGATTGATGAGTACAATATTGAGCATAATGGCTTGCTTGATGGGATGTATGGTGTATAAATGGTGTGTGAGATACTAATGTTATCACAAAAACTAAAGCTTGTCACGGGCTATAACTCCCGTCTACAGTATCTTTACCCAAAAATAGCATTTTGAGAGTAAACTACTTCCCCCAAAAATTGATATATCTTATTGCCATCGTACTTTTTACGGTAGGTAATACACAGACGGCACAAGCGCAGGATTTTGAAAAAATCAAAGAGTTTTTTACATTTTACCCAAACCACAAGGCAGTTGAGCAAGATTCTACGCTATATGCATCTAAGTTTATAGCAGCACCCGTTGTGAGTTATAGCCCAGAGACAAATTTTGCCTTTGGAACGGGGGCAAAATACTTATTTAAATTTAACGGTAGTGGAGAGGAGACGCGTGTGTCTAATATGCCTATCACGCTGCAGTACACACTTAATAGTCAGTTTTTTATATATTCTGGATTTGAGATTTTTACAAATCAAGAGAAGTGGGTGATAGAAGGTAATATCCTTTTTCAAAATTATCCAAGACTGTTTTATGGTTTTGGCACAAACGCACCAGAAAGTGCAGAGGAGGAGTATAATTATTACCAGTTGCTCGTAGAGCCTATCTTTCTAAAACAGGCTTTTACACGTTACCTTTTTGTGGGTGCTGGTGTGCGTTTTAATCACATTTACTCAGTTGACATAGAAGAGGGCGGACTAATAGATCAAACCAGACCTACTGGTTATGATGGTTCTACATCACTAGGTGTTGAGGTTGCATCACTTTATGACAGTAGAAATAATGTGCTAAACTCAAATAATGGGTGGTACTTAGAAGCTACAAGAGGACAATATTTTGAAGGGCTAGGAGGCACACATAATTTTAACCTAACTCGTTTTGACCTTAGACACTATATGAAGCCTTTTGCAAATAAGGAGGATGTAATTGCCGTTAATTTTGTTGGGAGATTCACGCGTGGTGACTTACCGTTTTCTGAGTTTTCTTTTCTTGGTGGTAGTGAGATTATGCGTGGTTATAGAGAAGGCCGTTATGTAGGGAGGGATTTACTGGCAAGTCAGGTAGAGTATAGAAAGACGTTTAAGAACTCTCGTTTTGGCGCTGTATTGTTTGCCGGTGGAGGTGATATCTATAATGATGTGAGCGATTTTCAGTTTAAGAACTTAAAACCTACTTATGGAGGTGGTCTTCGTTTTATGATAGATAAGGAAGAGCGTCTCAATCTTCGTTTTGATGTAGGTTTTGGTAGAGGCTCTAGTGAGTTTTACTTAGGGATTGCAGAGGCATTTTAATAGCTAGCAGCTAGTTTAATTTGCATCATTTTATTTTTAGAGATAGGAACAAAATTTCTATATTACTCTGAAAATAATACTGATACGATGCTTAAACCTGTACTCTTTTTTCTTACCATTTTTTTAGTTTGTAGTTGTGCTCAACAGCAAGAACCAGAAGTTGCCATAAACCCAGAAACTTACTGGGGAGAAAACCCTTGGCCAGACATTAGAAAGAAGCGTATTAGTCAGCTATTACCGCAAGCGCTCAAAACTGCAGAGGTAGATTGCTGGATGACTATTTGTAGAGAAAATAATAATGACCCCATTGCAGATCACATAGGAGGAGAAAATGCTGGTGGCACCGCCGTATTTTTATTTTATAACGACGCAACTGGCTTTCACTCTAAAGTGTTCTCACCTTCTGGAGAAGCAACTGCGCTAGATGATCTAGATATACACGAGGAGGTCGTGAGTGTAGCGCGAGGAACATCAGCTATTGAGCAAGCTTCAGATTTTATCAAAACAAAAGATTTTAAAAGTATTGCCGTAAACACATCTTCAAAAAATGTGATGGCAGACGGACTTACGCATACACAGTACGAAGAAATCGCTGGTGCCTTAGGTTACGAAACCTCAAAACTAGTATCCTCTGAAGAGGTGGTCTATGAGTGGTTATCTATAAAGCTACCAGAAGAAGTTGCCATCTTAAAGAAAGCTGCGAAGCTTACTGCCCAGTGGCAGATTGAAGCCTACGAGCAAGTCGTACCTGGTACATCTACAGATGCAGACATTGCAAAATATTTAAAACAAAGAATGACCGAGTATGGCGTGACAGACGGATGGGCACCTGCTCAAAATCCTAATGTAAATTCCGGGCCAGACCGTGGACACTCGCACGCTACAGATAAAGTAATTATGCCTGGTGATGTGATACAAATAGATTTTGGTATCAAAGTATATGACAGATGGGTGACAGATATACAGCGATTTGCATATGTTTTAAAAGAAAGCGAGAGCGAGGCTCCAGATGAGATTATGCACTACTGGGAAAGTTCTAAAGCTGGAAATAGGACAGCACTCGCTGCGATGCAGCCTGGGGTAAAAGGAGTAGATGTAGATAGAGCCCAGCGCATACTTATGGAAAAAGCAGGGTCTGATTATGTGATGTGGAGCACGGGCCACCCCGTAGGATATGTCGCTCACGATGTAGGACCTAATCTAGGAGGTTCTCAAGCATCTCACGTAAGACCAGCCTCAGAAAAAGTGATCAAGGAAGGGATGACATTTGCCTTTGACGGTTTTCACTCTTGGAAACTAGCAGACGGTGGTGTAAAAACAATGTCTGTAGAAGAGATGGCCGTAGTAACAGAAAATGGAGCAGAGTATCTTATCGCTCCACAAGAAGAACTTGTTATTATCTCAAATTAATTATCTAAGCAAAAAACCAGTAATCCTTAACCGCTTCTTTGCCCCAGGCATCGAGTAGTGCTTGTATTTCCTTCTTACTATCGGGAGAAGAAACTACAATCATAATCTGCGCATTTTCTATAGATGGGACATCTGTAAAAGATTGCATACGTACATCATAAATGTCCTTACCTATCTGTTTCTCATTATTAGAAACCCAGTGAAAGGTGTCATTATACGATTGTAAAATTTTAGCCATATCCTTACCATTGCGGCCGGCACCCCAGAGTACGAGTGGTCGTGTGTTATCACGATCTATCTCATAGAAGAAACGCATTTTTAAGTCAAAATAGCGATTGTCTTTATACTCATCCCAAGTACGTGAGATACGGTTAGAGCGATCTCGCCAGTGATGAAGTATGGCATCTATGCCTATAACTTTGAGCCCGTGTTTGTACATACGGAAACACAAATCATAATCTTCTGGATAGATTACAGGGTCAAAAGCACCTATGGCATCAAAATCATCTTTATGAATCATCCAGCAATGTGACGGGATAACACACTCTTTATAAATCTGCTGGTAATGTGTGCTTGTTCTCGCCACCTCATTAAGCCAGCGCTCATAGCGTAAAAAACCATCACCTACCTCGCCCTCATCTACAAAGTGCTCTGTACCTCCAGCGATCACGTGCCCTTTTCCATACTTATGCCACTCATCTACTAATAGCTGAATTTTATAATCTGGCATTTTATCATCAGAGTCCATCCTGTTGAGCAGGGTTCCGCGTACTTCTCTGTATCCACATTGTAATGTTGGGATGAGTTTATAGCCGTCACTGTCAAAAACACGAACGCGTGTATCTTGCTTTGCAAATGCCGCAAGAATCTCTGGAGTCTCATCTGTACTGTGATCATTTACAGCAATAAGTTCCCAGTTTTGGTACGTCTGGTTTATAATCGAGTTTATGCAATCGTGTAGATATGGAGCCGTGTCTTTTACGGCCATTATGATAGATACGAGGGGTTGATTTACTGCCACGATTTTGGAAGGTTTTTTGTGATTTCTATAGGGTCAAAAGTACTACTTTCTCTCGCGCCGTGTTCGGTTACCCATTTTGCGGTTTCTTGTAATCCTTGTGCAAGTGTTGTGGCTGGGTTTGGAGTAAAGATTTCTGTAAATTTTGAGTGGTCAGCATAGGCGTGTACTACTTCCTCGCGCTCTTCAAGGTGGTTGATGGTTACCTCTTTTTTCATAGCAACTCCTACTTCTTTAGCTAGATCATTTACAGTGTTTTCGGTGTCTGCGCCTATATTAAAGATTTGGTTGTCCGCTTTCGCGAAAGCGTAACTAGCCGCAATATAAGGCGCCACATCATCTATGTAAGTAAAGGCACGGGTCTGATTTCCGTCGCCAAAGATAGTAAGCGGTTCGTCCTTTAAAATTTGATTCATAAAAATACCCACCACATTGCGATACTTATCTCCAATATTTTGCCCAGGCCCATACACATTGTGCGGGCGAAAGATAATATAGTCTAGCTCA
The DNA here is from genome assembly GCA_913060645.1 of uncultured Dokdonia sp. Taxonomy (GTDB): domain Bacteria; phylum Bacteroidota; class Bacteroidia; order Flavobacteriales; family Flavobacteriaceae; genus Dokdonia. Next base: position 8,896 of record CAJXSW010000111.1, read on the forward strand.
AACATTTTATGTGCATTATCCAGATCCATCTCTACCGCATATTTTGCAATACCATAAGGGTCTTCTGGTTGTGGTTTTTGCGATTCTTTAAGTGGTAATTCTTGAGTTCCATACACAGCAATAGAGCTTGTAAAGATGAACTTCTTTATATTGTGATTAACCGCAGCATTAATGAGGTTTATGCTCCCAATGAGGTTATTCTCGTAGTTGAACTTACGTATAAAATGGCTTAATCCTTCGGCGGCATATGCAGCTAGGTGATATACGTAGTCAAAATTATATTGATTAAATATAGCGTCAATAAGTGAGACATCTGTGATAGAGCCATTGATAAATGTTGCGCCTTCTGGAATATTGTCTTCAAAACCACCAGAGAGATCATCAAGTATTACGACTTGATGATTTAAATCTAGTAAATGACGAGCAACATGACTTCCTATAAAGCCAGCTCCACCAGTAACTAATGAGGTTATTTGCATGCTGCAAACTTAGAAAAAGGAATTGAGAGGAGTGATGTTTTGCTTTCGCGAAAGCATAAAAAAACCACCTTTTACAGTGGTCTTTTATATTTTATCTCTTGCTTGCTCTCGCTTGTTTGAAGTATTTTACTGGAGGAAAGAGCATCCCAAAAGATTCTCCATCACCTTTTCCTAAGTGTTTATGGTGCATTTTATGTGCTCTTCTTAAGGCTTTACCATACCTGTCTCTTATACACATCTGACGCTGCCGACGAAGAGGATAGTGTAGA
>CAJXSW010000112.1 GCA_913060645.1 uncultured Dokdonia sp.
TCTACACTATCCTCTTCGTCGGCAGCGTCAGATGTGTATAAGAGACAGCCTATAGGCAATGTAGCAGTAACAATTTCTTCGGTTGCTTTATATGCTCTATTGTATCCTATACTCTGACCAGTCTTAATATGATGAATCTGTGAGATTACAGATTTTAATCTTGCTACTGGTTTTAAATTTTTTGTCTCCTCATTATTATTACCGTAACCGTACAGCCCTATTCCTATGCGCACACAGTCAAAATGGGCCCTATGATAGTTAATAACTCCAGATGTATTAGTCATGTGCATGAATGGCACATAATCTAACGCTTGTAGAAGTTCCTTTGAGATGTTTGTAAACTGTAATATTTGATTTAATGTAAATTCTTTTTCGGCAGGATCTTCACTGGCGACAAGATGTGAGAAAAGAGACGCTACTTTTACACTCACATTTTCGCGCAAGCGGTCAAGAATCCATGATACGTCTGTATTTAAGAAGCCTAATCTATTGAGTCCTGTGTTAAACTTTAAATGAATAGGGTAATTTTCTTGGCCTTTTCCTTTTGCAAAAGCTGTAAATAACTCCATCATTCTAGCGCTATAGATACTAGGCTCCAGGCATCGCTCTATAAGCTCATCAAACGTATCTGGCTGCGGATGTAATACTAATATAGGTGTTGTTACATCAGCATCTCTAAGCGCAACACCTTCTGAAACGTATGCCACAGCAAAATAATCTACTCCTAGCATTTCTAGTTCTTGAGCCACAGCTCCAGCATCACTCCCGTATCCAAAGGCCTTTACTACTGCCATCATCTTGACCGAAGGCGCTACCTTTTTTCTTAAATAAGAATAGTTATGACGTAAGGCAGCTAGATCTATTTCTAAGCGTGTTATTGCCATTAGTTAGGATCTTGAGGGGTTTGCCTTGCGTTATTTGTTGTGATTTCTTCGGGAGTTTCTACATCCATCTTACGTAATCTGTCTCGTAACATGGCCTTGAAGTATGCAGCACGAGAGAGTGGTTCATACTCTTCTGTCTCTCCTAGCATCACTATATCCTCACTTTGAGCTTTTCTATAACTATATTGAGCAAGGTTACCTGTACGAGTACAAACTGCATGAACCTTAGTCACATACTCTGCCGTTGCCATTAAATTAGGCATAGGCCCAAAAGGATTTCCTTTAAAATCCATATCGAGACCCGCGACAATCACTCGTATACCGCGATTTGCAAGATCATTACAAACCTGCACAATCTCATCGTCAAAAAATTGCGCTTCATCAATCCCCACTACATCACATCCATCTGCAAGCATAGGTATGTTTGCAGCTGCGGGAACTGGTGTAGAACGTATTTGATTTGAATCATGCGAGACCACCATTTCTTCATCATAGCGGGTGTCTACGGCAGGTTTAAAAATCTCAACTTTTTGTTTTGCAAACTGTGCGCGTTTGAGCCTGCGGATGAGTTCTTCTGTTTTACCAGAGAACATAGATCCACAAATGACTTCAATCCAGCCAAATTGCTCTTTATGATTTACTGTATTTTCGAGAAACATTTTGTACTTTTCTAGACCAAAACGGCAATAATTCCGTTTTATTAATCCCAATGATTAAGGCAGAGGTAAATGTATCAAAATTACGTTGAAACCGCTCCACATATCTCAAAGTTATGAAGAAAACTATAAAGGCAGAACTCGTAAGTATAGCTCATAAAATTCTACAACTACGCGACAATGCAGATTATAAACAACTGGCAGATACAACTAGAAAACTGCATGAAAAGCTCACCGTTCTTGCCTATGCAGAACAGCTTGAAAATGCAGGAAAACCTACCTTGGGACTTAGAGAACTAGAGGAAGTAATGGTAAATGAGGAACTTGCGCCAGCAAGCAAACCATCACCCACTAATCTAGAAACTCAAACTACGACGACTCCATCACCTACAAGAACGCCTGCCGAAATACTAGCAGACAATCAAGCTAGATACGCCGAAGCAAAAGGAACAGATGATCACCACAGACCAGATGGCACTCAATATAATGATGACGATGAGCCTGTACATGAGCCTGTGATTGAAAAAATTAAAGATATGTGGCCAGAAATGACTCCTGAGGCTGCAGATATTGATAAGGTAATAGACGCAATCATACCACCTCAACCAGCTGTTGGCAAAGCAGATAGTTTTGAAATAGGAAATGAATATGGCCAAATGCCCATTTTTGAACCTAAAGAAATTACTAATGAAGAAGTAGTAGATGATAAGCCTAAGAACCTTAATGACCGTTTGAAAACTGGTTTAAAAATTGGACTTAACGACAAGCTCTCCTTCATAAAACATCTATTTGCCGGAAGTACCTCAGACTATAATAGAGTATTAAGCCAACTAGAAACCTTTGGCTCTGCAGCAGAAGCCAACACTTTTATCTCTCAGATGGTAAAACCTGATTATAATAACTGGGAAGGTAAAGAAGTACAAGAAACTCGCTTTCTAGAGATTGTGGAAGGAAGGTATTCTTAAAAACTTCACACTGCTCGTAAATGAGGTAGTTAACGACAGATTACAGTAAAACATAATAAGTTTTGATTAAGGATTGCGACAAATGCGCAAAAGTGCATCGTTCAACGCTTCCTTTTCAATTCTAAAATCAAAACTAGCTTACCATGAAAGTACAACGTATTATTTATTGGATCACCACAATAGGCATTTGTGCTATTATGCTCTACTCTGCTCAAATGTATTTTAGAAATACAGAGATGGTTGAAGGTTTTTTTAAGGCTCTAAATCATCCTACATATGTTGTGATACCATTAGCCATATTAAAAATATGTGCAATCCTTATGTTATTATGGAGAGGGATTCCATGGCTTACAGAGTGGGCTTATGCTGGAATATTTTTTGACGTAGTTCTCGCAGCTGCCGCACACTACAAAGCAGATCATGATATCACTTTGACATTAGTTGCATTAGTATTACTACTTGCTTCTTACTTTTTTGGGAAAGAAGTTCGACCTATGTATCGTTAGTTTTACAACTGCAAACTATCATTAATCACTAACTTTGCGGCATGTCAAAACTCTACTTAGTCCCTACACCTATTGGTAATCTTGAAGATATGACCTTCCGTGCTATTCGCATACTTAAGGAAGCAGATCTTATTCTAGCCGAAGACACTCGCACGAGTGGTAAGCTACTTAAGTATTACGAAATAGGCACACAGATGATGAGTCACCACATGCACAATGAACACCAGACAGTGGATACCATTGTAAAGCGTATTCAAGCAGGTGAGGTAATTGCATGTATAAGTGACGCAGGAACTCCAGCTATCTCTGACCCTGGATTTTTACTCACTAGAGCTTGTGTAGAGGCAGGTATAGAAGTAGACTGCTTACCAGGCGCAACGGCATTTGTACCTGCACTTGTAAATAGCGGCTTCCCCAATGATAAGTTTATTTTTGAAGGATTTCTTCCCGTAAAGAAAGGGCGCCAAACTCGCTTTCTAGCTCTTCAAGAAGAAACTCGCACGATGATTATTTATGAATCACCTCATAAGCTCATAAAAACACTAGGACACTTTATAGAGTATTTTGGTGCAGATCGTCCGGTTTCTGTCTCTCGAGAGATTACGAAATTACATGAGGAAACCGTGCGCGGGACTGCTACAGAAGTACTTGCCCATTATACAAACAAACCTCCTAAAGGTGAAATTGTCATTATAGTAGGCGGAAAAAGCAAGCAGTAGGCTCGTTGAATTATTGTTGTTTGGTACGCTTTCGCGAAAGCGTAACTTTAAAAATTATAAGTCGCTGCCAGTATTAAATTTCTTCCCGCAGCAGCTATTCCAGATGAATATGTACGGTAACGCTGGTCTGTAATATTATCAAGATTTGCTGTAAAAGACCAACTATCTGAAAGCACATAACGGCTACCTAAACTAAGTTCATACCAGCTAGGCGAATAAGGGTTTCCATCACTATCAAGAGCATATAAATGATCATTACTTTGCTGACTAGGAGCAAGTTCATCAAAATCAAACGACCCACTATAAGCCACCGAAGCATCTAGCGTCCATTTATTACTAGTCCATATTAAATGGTTGTTACCAAAAAGCGGCGCCACGTGCCTAAACGGAATGTAACTACCATCTTCATCTTGTTCTACACCACTCGTATAATTAAACTGCCCTGTAAGCTTTAAGGTTTTAGAAAGCTTTGCATCTGCGCCTATTTCTATACCATAAACCTCAGCTTTTGAGGCATTCTGTATTGCTTGTACATTGCTTAATTCACCTTGATATGCTATCTCTGTTACGCCATCAAGATCAAAATCACGACGCACTAATGCATTCTCCAGCAAGGTGTAATAACCGTTTACATCCAACCTTAGTGCGTTAGAAAAATTGAAGTTAAATCCTAGTTCGCCATTGTAAGCATACTCAGATTTAAGATCAGGATTAGGCACTACCACAGATCCTGGCTCGCTATCAAATATCTTACCTACGTCATCAATGTTAGGTGCTCTAAAGGCTGTTCCTAGATTTGCTTTGAGGCTTACTGCCTTAGAAATTTCATGAGTGACACCTATGCTTCCTGTAAGATTTCCAGTACTTAAATCTGCTTTGTCAAAAGGCAGTGCAAAAAACTCATTATTATCAGAAAAATCGGCTGCAAGTAGTATGTGGTTATATCGCAATCCAGATTGCAGGCGCGTCTTCTCTGTAAGTTCTAATTGTATAGTCCCGTAGGCAGCGAGAGACTGCCATGTAGATCCGTCTGGATAACGAGAAGCCTGATTGCTTATAGTTCCTGTAGTGATATCTGTTACTTGACCATTAGATCCTACTTTATTATGTACATACTCTAGTCCATAAAAGACTTTATTACGCTTTGACTTCAGGTTTTTTGTAAAATCTAAGCCTACAGAAAAAGCATCTACATTCTCATCTGTTTCAAAAAAATCTGTTCCGCCAAAATCCCGATCGTTTCTACTTTCCTTAGAGTTTTGGTACGTTATGGTTGCTCTTGCACGATTGTAAAAACTACCATATCCTTCTTTGTCAATCTGGAGGTTAGTCATAAACCATTGCTGTGGCCCATAAAACCACTCTGCTGCTCTAAACTCTCCATCTCTTTTTCTCGTTAATCTATCATAACGATCATAATCTGATGTAGTGGCATAAATAAGACCTAGGTTAAAATCCCAAGTATCGTTAGGCCTAAAACGCACCTTTTGCATCAGATTTAAGGAGTTAAATGCAGAGCCCTTTTGTATTAAAGGATCATCATTAACCACTGCAGTATCTACACCATCTATAATTTTTACAAAATCAGTGCGTAAATAATCATCTGGGCCATGCTTCCCTTGACGCTGGTCATCATAATCTGAGTAGCTTGCACTAGTAAGAAAAGACCAGTTGCGCTTCCCTATATTGATATCAAAGTGTCCTGTTCTTTCATTATTTGCAGTGTTTACACGTGCGACAGCAGTACCAGTAACTAAGTGATTTTCTGTAAATGAAAGCTTGGGTTGCTTTGTATAAAAGTTCATTACTCCTCCCACGGCATCACTACCATAAATCACAGATCCTGGACCTAATAGCACCTCTGTGCGATCTATAGTAAATGGATCTATTGAGATTACATTCTGCACGTTTCCACCTCTAAAGATTGCGGTATTAAAACGAACGCCATCTAACGTGATGAGTAACCTATTTGTAGAGAATCCTCTTATCAAAGGACTACCTCCACCTTGCTGACTTTTTTGAACAAATACAGAGCCACTTGCCTGTAATAAATCTGCTGCTGTTTGTGGGTTTGCGCGTTGTATATCTTCCGATGAGATCCCTACTATTTTTTGCGGAACATTTTTTCGGCTTTGTGCAAATTTGCTTGCAGAGAGCACAATTTCCGTAAGCTGATTGTCCTTCTGCTTTAAGAAGATTCTGTTAGAAAGTGCTATGATCTGAGCTTTGCTATATTGCGCGTCTTTATGTGCGACTTCCTGAAAATAAAGGGTTTCCGCTTTCGCGAAAGCGGTCACATCTGCTCTCCCATCAAAATCTGTGAGAGCACTTTTACTTTTATCTTTATTAAAAATAGCAACTCCTATTATAGGTTCGCGCGTGTCTACATCAAGCACCGTGATTTTTTGGGCTTGTACAGAGACAGCTACTAATAAGAGTAGGGTAAAAAGTATGCGCATTTTAGCTGAAAATTGAGTTGAGCACCGCTAGTGATCTAGGTTTTTTAAAACCGTGTAAATGTAACTCATAATACTGTAATAGCATGTTGAGAAAAGAGGTGCGCTGTTTTTGGTTTAGTTTGATAGAAACTAATGCATCAAAATTTGTGCCCAAGAATAACTTTAACAACTCAATATCCTGCCCAGAACGGCAGTAAATACTTGTCTCAGCATTTTCAAACATTCCGTCCATCAAGTTAAAGTACTCATGCTGAACCTCTGAGTCATCAGGATAAAAACCTAAGTAGCTGCTTAGCTTCAAAAGAAATAACAAATGAAAATTTGCAATCGTATTATTTAAATCTAGCCATAAGCTAGCGTTCACTATAAAATCAAAGAGAGGAACGTTTTCTTCTTCCTCTTGCACAGAAGATCTAAGTACATCTGCAATAAAAAAAACAATGGCACTTTTTGCCACTTCCGTATGTAAACTTGTGTAATGCGTGACCACTTTTGCTTCGCGTATACTTTCTAAAGTTCCTTTATCCTTATGATTTGCTTCAATCTCTAAATGTGTGAGCGGCTGGAACATGGCAACTCGAAGCTTACCTTTCTTTGATTTTAAAACTCCTCTAATAAGGTAAGATTTGAGTCCGCTACTTTTTGTAAATGCTTTTACTATGAGATCTGCTTCTCCATATTTGAGAGCAGAAAATACAATGGCTTCTGTTTTTACTAGCATTATCTAATGATCATGACTTTCTCGATGGTAGTTTCTTGCAACTCTTCTGGAGGTCCCGTAATAATAATGAGGTAGACTCCAGAAGCAACTTTATGTCGCCCAAAAGCAGTAGTATCCCACTCAATGCTTCCTCCCGTGGTGTTTTCTTCATAGACTAGATTACCCACTAAATCTGTAATCTTCACATTAGTATTTGCAGTAAGCCCTTCTATACGCACATTACCATTAAACCCAGGCCTTACGGGGTTTGGGTACACGAGCACTTCTTCAAGATCTTCGGCTGGTGCGGTGGAAGAGCCATCAAAAGCTACCATTCCTCTTATAGTACCAAAGTACACACTACCAGTTTCTGGATCGATTGCTATAGATTGTACCGTGTTTGATGGCAGTGGTGAATTATCTGTTGTAAAATGAAAAATCGTTTCTTGACCATTCGGACTCACATAAAACACTCCTGAATCTGCAGTGGCAAGCCACTTATTATTTGCGCCATCTACGATAATGTCTGTCACTACCTGATCATTAAGTAGCTCTTGAGCAATGCCATCTTGTAATATTATAATAGCATTTGCACTTACCTGAGGATTTTCAAATAATTGTGAAGGACCAAATAGCACTCGCAAACCTAATCTTGTGCCTATCCAGAGCGCTCCGTTTCTATCTACGGCTAGTGATCGTATATCATCTATAGGTAAGTTTCCAGCACCATCTTCGCCTGCTAGACGAGCAAATGTATTTGTACCTGGATTAAAACCAATAACACCTCTTCTATCTGTCCCCACAAAGATATTACCATCTGGGGTAATAGCAACAGCATCTAAGTTTGCATCTTCACCAGCAAGAATCTCTTCTGTATTAAATGGAGTAAACTGTCCGCTAGGAGAAACCCGTTGTAAGCCTAGTACAGAACGTGCATTAGTCACCCAGAAATTACCATCATTATCAAATGCTCCTCCATTTACTCTTACATCATTTGTCGTGGTAGCCACCGGTAATAGCGGACTATTATTTTCATCATAGAGAATACTTGGAGTTTCATCTATAATCTCCACAAGTCCTCCATTAAAAGAGCTAGCATATAATCGGGATGGATCTTGATCATTAATGGCAATGTGCACAAAGTTGCTCGCCCCAAAAAAATCTTCCTGCGGAATAAAACTCCATCCATCTGCTTCAGTATAACGACTTATTCCTTGTCTTTTAAGTGGAAATGGATTGTATGAAACGGTGTAATCACCAAAAACAGACCACACAGAACCTGCACTTGCTGCTACGTCAAAATGTGCATTTTCTAACGGTCCATTAGGTAATAAACGGGTTATGTCTCCAGGAGTTGCAATATCAAAGAAAGCCACACCAGACCCTAGAGTACCTATATACACAGCACTATCTTCTATAATTGCAGTTGCATATATAGGGTTGAAATCTTCTATAGCTCCATAATTTTGAACTTGGGTACCATTTACATCGTACAAAAACACACTAGCGTTGAGTGTGACTATAATATTCTCTGCGCTAGATCGCACATCTATAATGGAAGTTGGAAAATTTTGAAAAACAGAAAAATCTAATCCGTTAGATGAGACTAGAAGACCATTATCCTCTTGTAAATAAAGGTTATTATCAAATTCTACAATTTTCTCAAAAGCGCCATTTCGAGTTGTCTCCCAATTATTAAAGTCTATAAGGTTGTCGTTTGCAACGAGTGCCCTACGCAATCCACCATCTAGGGTTGCGGCATAAATATATGGTTCTTGTATAGCAGTACTTCCTATATTTAAGAGTCCTCCATTATTGCCAATAAAATAGGAGTCATCAAACTCAAGCCTCTCTACATCATAAAGTGACACCCCAAAGCCTGTTGCTATATAAACAAACCCGTTATATTCTTCAAAGTGGTTGATACGCTTGCGATCTGGTGGAATTGCTGGTTTATTAAAAATATCTACAACTGTAAGTACATCAGAAGTATTACCTACAATAACATCTATCACTCCATTTTCATAACCCACGAAGAGCGTGTCAAAACTCTCACTATAATATATAGAAGAGATTAAATTACCAGAAAGACCATTTACCGTAGTTCGGTTTGTGGTAGTGCCATCTAGTGTATTATAAATAAAAACAGCATTCTCAGATGCTACGTACACCTTATCATTCCCAGAGGAGATACCAACGGTTTGATTATAAGAAAAATGAGCTGTCCAATCCTCAGAAAAATCTTGTGCCATCGTTATAGATGAAACCAAGAATACTATAAGAAGAAGACGTATGTTCACAGCAAGAAAATCTTATTTATTTAAAACGATCAAATGTACAATTATTGCACTATGAATCGAAATGAGGTATTTGCATATATTAGTTGCACTTTATGTAGATACGCTTTCGCGAAAGCATAACAAAAAAAAGGGCAGCCTAAGCCACCCTTTTTAAGAATATATAGAAGAGTAATTATACTACTCCTTGTGCTAGCATTGCATCTGCTACTTTTACAAATCCTGCAACGTTTGCTCCTTTCACGTAATCCACGTAACCATCTTCATCTTTACCGTACTCAACACATGCTTCGTGTATATCAAGCATAATGTTGTGTAACTTCTCATCTACTTCTTCTGCTGTCCAGTTGTAACGTAAACTGTTTTGTGACCTGTCTCTTATACACATCTCCGAGCCCACGAGACGGACTCCTATCTCGTA
>CAJXSW010000113.1 GCA_913060645.1 uncultured Dokdonia sp.
GTCGGCAGCGTCAGATGTGTATAAGAGACAGCTACACAACCGTGTGGATAGCGTATCAAATATTGCATACGCTTTGTAAAATCCATAGGTGGTAATGTAGAAAACTCTAAAGCGCTTTCATTTGTTCCTGCTACACCAAAGGTTGAATAATCAATGGTAAGATCTCCGCTAGCGTCTAGTTCATAATCGGTTACTTGTTGCGTGATAGGGTTTGGATTTTCTACATCGATTTCTACTTCATAGGTTGCACGTTCTCCGTGACCTTCTACGATAATTTGTACGGTTTGCACTTCTGTTGCGGCTTGCATATCAAACTCAAATGGCACTATTTTTTCTCCCACTTGCGTGAAATTTACCATTTTCACATTCCCGTCAGACGCTTTAAAAGCTTCAGAAGTTTTTATCGTAATCTTAGCCTGCTTGATTTTACTTTCCATGGCAAACACGGTAACGGGTAAAGTCACGTGCTCTCCCGGAGATAATTTTCGCGGAAGCGAACCTAGCACCATCAATGGTTTACGCACAGCCACCGTTTTGTCTGATTTACCGTAAGCGCTTTTTGTGGCATCTCCAGCAATCACCATCGCACGTACAGAGCCTACATAATTTGGCATTTTTATAGTGTGTGATTTCGTTTCATTTTCGCTTAAAGCAAAAGGACCTAAAAAGCTAACAACGGGTTTAAAACGATCTGCTTTTCGGTTTTTGGCAGCACTTCCTGCATCACCTCCACCTATTGCATAAATATTATCTACACTACCCGAGTATGCACCGATTACATAATCATACATGTCAAACGACTTTACTCCGAGCGCTTCCCTACTATAAAAATGCTTGTGAATCTCTGGCGTTTGGAATCTCGTAAGATCAAGCAAACCATCATCCACCACAGCGATGGTATAGGTCATTGCTTTGCTGTTTTTCTCACTTACCTTTATCGTATAATTCTCTTCTGGTTTGAGAACATCTGGCATGGATATTTGTGGTTGTAACACCGTATTAACATCCTCCACAAGCAACGGAATCACACCGTATAACCTGATAGGCAAATCATTTGCCGACTGTTCATGGGGCTGCAATAATGCAATGTTTACATACACATTAGGAGCCATCTCTGAGGTAACAGGAATACGTACTTCTGTTTCTCCTTTGATCGCATCTACCCAGTACGTTTCTAATACGTTTGTACCATTTTCAATACTTACGAGCGCTCTTCCTGCAGACGATGAAGGGAATTTAATGATGGCTTTTTCTCCTACATGATATTTCTCTTTGTCTGCAGAAAACACGAGCATCTTTGCACTCTCAGGATCACTTTGTAAACCACTCCAGTTTCTATAGAAATATGCGATGCGTCCCGTAGCGTGACCACTCTCTGGGTCTAAAATTCTAATGAGATAACGACCGCTTTCTTTTTCTGGAATATTTACATTAAAACTTGTTTTTCCATTTGCTCCAGAAGTAACCGTGAAGTTTTGCACGGGCGTGTGCACAGTGCCTGTCTCGTAGCTTGAGTAATTGTCATTATTACGATTCCACCACCAGCGCCATTCCATTTTAAAAACTTTTACTTCTAGCTTACGATTGCCCGCTGGATTTCCTTGTGCATCTGTTGTCGCAAGATCAAATGCTGTATTTTCATCTGTATAGTAGCTGCCGTATGCTCTACTTTCTGGTGAGCGTAAGCCTACAAAATGCTCAAAAGGCGACACATCTTTACTAACAACATCAAGTGAAAAATCACCACCACCTTCATAGGCCTTTGTCACAAACGTAGCTTTAAGCATTCCTGGAGCGCGCTTACTGAGTTCTAGTTTCTTATTGATTTTAGTACTTCCATCATTATCTAGTTTACCATCTAGCACATTAATTTCTACCTCACTAAAACTACGGATAGGATCATAAAAATTATATTTAGGAAACTTCTTGAAACCGCTATTTGAACTTCGGATGGTAGCGTCACTTACAATTTTGAGATTGCGTGCTGGTGCTCCGTGGAGCCATTTTACGGTGGCAGTACCTTCTATACTACCACTGGCATCTAGTATTTCATCCTTAAATTCTAAATTAACCTTAAGTCGGTTAGGCTTTATAGTTTCTACTTTAAGAGACTTATAAAATGTTGCTCCTCCTACAGAGATGGTCGCATTATAATTTCCAGTAGGAGCCGTTTGTGTTGTTGGGACAGGGAAATAGTAAAAATTATTAAGCGAGCGTTCATTACTTTCAGATGTGCTCTCTTTGCTAGTGAGTACTTTTCTGTACATCAACTTCCCTCTAGGGTCTGTAACTTCAAGTTTTACTGGATGATCTTTAGGCAGCGGATTTGCTTTATCGTCTAGTGTAAATGTAAGATGTATCGTATCTCCTGGACGACGCACACCGCGTTCTAAATATGTAAAGCCTTTAAGACCTTTTTCTAACTGGTTACCAGAAATATCAAACTTACTCATAGACAAACTATGCCCGTCTTCTAGTTTTAAGTATGCATAATTGTTATCCTTTACTGCTATGGCAAACACAGGAAAACCTTTTGGTGTAACTCTTGCTATCCCTGTCGCATCTGTAGTTACAGTACCTATAGCTTGTTTCTGGTAGTTATATAATGTGATTTTTGTATTTGCTTCTGGGGTAGTTGTAATAATATCTGCCGCTGCAAAAAGGTAAGAATTGTCTTTTCCTTTCTTAACAATAAGACCAAGGTCAGAACCTAGCAGGTTGCTATTGATAAATCTTCCTTCTTGATAATAAGCAGGGTGGCAAGGATTATCTTCTTGCTCCCAGTTATACACTTGCTTACGCCATCTATAGATACGGTTATCCCAGTATTGTTCCTCTCTCGTATCTTCATCTGCACTTTCTGCTTCTGTGTTTGAGTTATCATAATAATCTTCTTCATAGTAATAATCATCATAGCTATCATCATCTACAGCTGTAGATGTATCATCTGTACATTCAAAGATTGCGTATGCTGGCTTATAACTTATCTCTATACGATATAGTGCTCCTGGATCTGCCTTAAACACCGTTGATAGATCAATACCATGGGCTTTCCACTGCCCATTATCTAGATCTTCTTTATTTGCTATTTCTATGGTCTTTTTTGCTATTCTACGACCTACTCTTTTTAGGTTATAGGTACTTGCATCATTGAGTTGTCCATCTTGTAAAAACTGTAACACATTATTTTCAAAAATCTTGATGACCCTTACATCTACGTGGCTCAAGCTTACGGCTTCAAAGTAAAAAGGAGTGCTCGCAGAATTAGGTAAAATCACCCCATTAGTTATAGCGCGCACAGCAGGTTTTACCTGCTCAAAACTTATTGATTCTTGAAACTGCTCTTTAAGCCTATATCCATCTGTGCTTTTAATACCTTCAAAAACCTCAACCAGTGCATTTCCTACAATTTTAGTCTCTGGATATACGGTAAGTACATTACCATTTACCTCAAAACGAAGATTACCACCTTGCTGGATAGTTACCAGTCCGGCAAAATTTTGCTTGTCTTGTATAGGGTCAGAAAAGTTAATTGCCAGTGAGGCATTTGCTCCTCTAGTTTGATCAATACCTATAATTTTAAAGTTATTACGACTTGGGATTTCTACGGTATTTTCTCCTTTAGTTTCTCTTGCTCCTATCTCTTTACCATTCCACGATATTTCAATTTTTGAGTCCTCTTCGGCTCTTGAGATACTGTCTATTCTAAAGGAATGAAATCTAGCATAAGCATCTTCGCTAAACCATTTGATAGATAATGCGTTTCCATTTTGTGTAGCATTTATGAGTTGTTGCGCTTTCGCGAAAGCGATATCATCACTCCCCTCTATCTGTCCTTCTAGATAGTTATATTCTTTACTATACGACTGTAATGCACGCAGATTCACTTTAAAATCTGGCGTGATAGTCTTGAAAGAAAAGCGAAATTCATCCATCCCTTTTTCTAGATCATCATAGAGTTTGTCTAGAAAAACAGTCACCTCATACGCCACATCTGCTTCTAGTGGTTCACTAGGCACAAATTCTAGTAATCGCTGGTTACGCACGGTTAACTTTCCAGAAACACTTGGACTTATTTTTAATATATCTGCAGGTATTTCTTGATCTAGCTCAAACTGCGTGAGTGCCTTTGCTAGCTCCACTCTTATAGTACTCTTTACAGACTGGCGCCCCTCTGTTGTGTATGAAATATAGTCTTTAAACTTAAAAAGGTTATCTGTTGCAGATGGAGTTTTATCGCAAGAAATGACAATTAGTAGTACGGCGAGAAAGGCGAGTAGATGGTTTTTACGCATTGATAGTGATTGTGTTAGGTGCCCAAAACTAATGTTTACTCATTGATAAAAAAACGTAAATCGCTTAAATAATGAGTGCTTAAATTTAAGCCGAAAACAGCTCATATTAAACAAGTTAGTGACTGATTGATATAGAATTCTGGTAGTGTGGTTACTTGTTCAACGGGAATGTTAAAACAACTAGTATAAGGCAATTAACTTTTAGGAGGATTTTAACTTTTATCAAAAGAGTACTCGCGTTCTACTTTGCAAATTCTTACTGTATAGTTGTCGTACCAATCTGATTTACCCATGCGCTGGGCACCTTGATGCTCTGCTTGTGCTTTCCAGTGAGCGATATCCTTTAATGTTTTCCAGTAAGAAACAGTAATCCCGAGATGGTCGCTATCATTTCTAGCTCCCTCTACTCCGAGAAAACCAGGCATTGTTGCCGCCAGCTCCTCCATAAGATCTGCGGCTTGTTTGTAGCCTCTCGTGCTACTGGTTTGTGTAGATGTAAAAATTACAGCGTAGTAAGGTGCTTGCATTATTCGGCTTCTATTTTGTACAACACAGGTTTACTTGGTGTGGCATCATTCTCAAAAGAGGCAATTTGTAAATTGAGTAAATACCTGCCATCTGCCACTTTGTGCGGCACATAAATCATCTCTGTAATGGTGGCATCCAGGCGTATATTTTCTTCAACATTCCAGAAGGCATGATGAGCTTTAAGAGCACCGCCATCTTTCTCTCTATCTACACTTGGAAGATCTATGAGAAGGTGTTTGATTCCGCTTTCGCGAAAGCGTACCATTGCTTTTTCTTCTATAAACGGCCAGTTTGTGTGAGACCAGTTCATAGTTTTCTTTTCGCGTGCATTAGGCAGTGTGCGTATGACCAAAGCTTCTGGGGCTTTACCTTTAAGTATACTGTGGAACTGCTTATCTCTTAGTATAAAATCGTCTTCGTCATTATCTAAGGGTTCTGGAATTACTGTAATCACCTCTGCCACAAAAAAGAAAGTTTTGAGATTTTTATTGATACTGTGTATCTTCTCTGTAATATGGCCAACGGTTTCTGTGTGGGTTCCGTGCGCGTGAGGATTAAAGGTGATAGTGGTGAAGTTTACATCTCCGCCTTCACTCACTTTACCTACCCACTCGCCGTCTGTGACTGTCTCAAACGTAGGCGGATCAATATACCAAGCCAGCGGATTCTTCTTAGATGTAAGAGGAATCGAGAGATCAATAGGTTTTAAAAGGTCGACCGTAAAGGTTTCTTTATTATGAGTGATTGTTGCTAGCATATAGTAGTTCCAAAGAAAACTAAAGATAAAAATACTCAAGTGATTTACCTAGGCTCATTGCTACAAGCGATGCTACTTTAGATTTAAGATGAACAAATCACTAGCGATACCATCACTTAAGAATTTCCCTTTTTTTGAAACATACACACGATCGCCTTCCATAAACAAGAGGTGTTCTTCTACATGCTTTTGCGAATACTCAACAAAATAGTCTTTGTACTTCTCGCCATATAAAGTGGCTATCTCCATGAGTGAAACCCCAAACTGCGTGCGCAATCTAGTCATCACATACTCATTGTATTGATCTGTAAGTGAGAGCTCTTCCACCTCTTGTGGCAACTCTCCAGCAGTGATTGCTTTTATGTACTTCGGGTTGTTATTAATATTCCACGCGCGACGATTATTATCATAACTATGTGCAGAAGGGCCTATCCCAATATATTTTTTCCCTTGCCAGTATGCCGTATTGTTTCTAGAGTGGAAACCAGGCTTTGCAAAGTTTGAAAACTCATAGTTCTCATAGCCTGCTTCTTCCATTTTACGTATTAAAAGCTCATGATGTTCTTGAGCAACCTCGTCCTCTACGGGTGGAACAATTCCTTTTTTGATAAAGTTTTCTAGTGCTGTCTTAGGTTCTACGGTAAGTGCGTATGCAGATATATGAGGTACATCAAGTTTTAAGGCTTGATCAATATTTTCTTCCCAGCGCTCATTAGTCATCCCAGGGATTCCGTAAATAAGATCGAGCGAACTATTAGGAAATTGTTTTCTTGAAAGGAATAGGCAATCTATGGCTTCTGTAGCATTGTGGGCACGGTTCATTAATTTGAGGTCTTCTTCAAAAAACGATTGTACGCCTATGCTCAACCTGTTAATTCTTGATGCCGCTAGTTCGCTTATTTTCTCTGGAGTAAGATCATCAGGATTTGCTTCTAGCGTAATTTCTGGATCTTCTTCAATCGTATAATGCGTATAACAAGCATCTATAATTTGTTCAATCTCATCAGTGTTCAAAACAGAAGGTGTACCTCCACCAAAGTAAACATTAGACACTTCATCATTTTCAAACTCGGCTTTACGCATCTCAAGTTCGCTTATGATTGCCGTTATCATTTCCTCCTTTTTACCCATGGTGGTCGAAAAGTGAAAATCACAATAGTGACACGCTTGCTTGCAAAATGGTATGTGAATATAGATGGATGCCATAATCTCTAAAAGAATATTATTTCTTAACCCGCTTATCATTTTGCTTTACAAAGCTCTCCCAGCCAGAATAGCTTTTACCTATTTCTACTTTACCAGAATTATAGTAATGACAGACTGCTGCTGCAAGTCCATCTGTGGAGTCTAGGTTTTTAGGCAAGGTTTTTAGTTTCAATAAAGACTGCAGCATTCTTGCCACTTGCTCCTTACTTGCATTACCGTTTCCAGTAACTGCCATTTTTATCTTTTTAGGAAGATATTCTGTGATGGGGATTTCACGAGATAATCCTGCAGCCATCGCCACACCTTGTGCTCTACCTAGCTTGAGCATACTTTGAACATTCTTTCCAAAAAATGGTGCTTCTATCGCAATCTCATCTGGGTGATAGGTGTCAATTAATTGGATAGTTCGCTCAAAAATAAGTTTAAGCTTCACGTATGGGTCATTATACTTTTGAAGCAACAACTCATTAAGCAGCATGAATTCCATCTTCTTTCCCACTATTTTAATGAGTCCAAAACCCATAATTGTGGTTCCTGGATCAATCCCTAATATGATTCTTTCGTCTGCCAATGCTTTTATTGTTACTTTGTGCTCATCCTTAACAAAGAAATGAATGCCTAGATTATCTCACAAAGCTACGCAATTACTCTGGGCGACTCTTAAGATTCTCATTGTAGTACTCGCTGGATATTTTATTTATAGCAAACTCAACAGAAGCGCACTAATTAATCTCCAGTTTCAACTTTCTGAAATAAACATTTCATCGTTATATTTCTATATTATTATAATACTACTATTGACGGTTGCCAATTGGTTTTTTGAGTTTAAAAAATGGCAAGTTTTAGTAGGTTATTTTAGGCAGTTAAGCTTTCGCGAAAGCGTACAACAAACCCTTACTGCGCATCTTGCTGGATTTGTAACTCCAGCAAAAGCGGGTGATTATGGAGCCAAAGCGCTGTATTACCCAAAAGAGCAACGCAAAAAAATTCTCTTCTTAAATTTTATAGGAAACATGTACCAGCTGCTAGCAACGCTTGTCGTAGGTTTTGTAGGCTTAGGTATACTAGCGTTATTTACAAGTGGCACAGCAATCTTTTTCTGGGGTCTAAGTATTTTTATGACACTGGTCTTTTATCAAATATTACCGAAAGTTCTCAAGCGTTTTAATTGGTCATTAAAAGGAAATGCATGGTATAAAATCAAAAGCTTCTGGAAGGCTATACCTAAAGATATCAAACGCAAGACTCGTTTATATTCCTTTATACGTTATGCAATATTTGCACATCAATTTTATATTATTTTACTGATGTTGGGAGCAGATATTCCCTACGTATTTGCCATGTCGTGTATCGCTGCAATGTATATTTTAAGTTCTGTAATACCCGTGATGCAACTACTTGATGTTGTGGTGCGCGGCGGAGTTGCCGTACTTGTTTTTGGCTGGTATTTTGTACCTGAAGAAATTGTGTTAAGCACCGTGCTCATCATGTGGTTATGCAATGTCGTAGTGCCGCTTCTGCTAGGGGCCACCTACCTATTTAAAAATAAAAAGCGCTCAAGCGTAGCCCTATATTAAATGATCTGGATACTGCTTTTCGTTTTTATTTTTTACGGTATTATCATACTTGGCTTCACCATTAAAACAACGTATGCTGGTACTTTTAATAATCGTACTACAGCGTATGAAAACGGCTTTACGGTAATTGTACCTTTTAGAAATGAAGCTAAGAACCTCCCACGATTATTAACCTCACTAGCCGCGATAGATTACCCATCTCATAATTGGGAACTTATTCTTGTAAATGATGAGTCTACAGACAACTCCCTTGAGGTTATAGATCAATGCCTCAAGAATAATCCTATTTCTAATGTGAGCATTATTAACAACGTGCGTACTACAGCCTCACCAAAAAAAGATGCGCTGCAAGCCGCTATTAACAAGGCTCAAAATAACTGGATCGTTACTACAGATGCAGATTGCTACGTCCCAACACAATGGCTCGCCACACTAGATGCTACGATACAACAAGAGCAATCACTTATGGTCATTATGCCGGTTGCTATCGCTACCACAGAGAGTCCTTCTTTCTTAACTGCATATGAGCAACTGGACTTTTTAAGCCTAATGGGAGCAACCGCTGGAAGCTTTTATTTTGGTCTTCCTTTTTTATGTAACGGAGCAAACCTTGCGTATGATAAAGATGCCTTTATAAAAGTGCAAGGATTTTCTAATAATGATCATATAGCTAGTGGCGATGATCATTTTTTACTAGAGAAATTTCAAGAAAATTTTAAAAATAAGATAAGTTATCTACGCTCTCAAGATGCCATTGTAACCACACAGCCACAAGAGTTGTGGAGTACTTTTATAGCACAGCGCACACGATGGGCAGCCAAGTCTAGCGCTTACACGTTTTGGTTTTCAAAACTTATGGGTTTATTGGTTGTGAGCGTTAATCTTATGAGTGGCTTAGGTTTGATTTATCTCGCTTTCGCGAAAGCGGAAACTCAATCTCTAATTATCATCGCACTGTTACAAAAAATAATCACCGATGGAATTCTTATCGCAACCGAAGCTCAGTTTTACAAGAAACTTTCTTACTTAAAATGGTATCCAATCGTGATGATTTGTTACCCATTTTTATGTACTTATATAGCTGTCTCTTATACACATCTCCGAGCCCACGAGACGGACTCCTATCTC
>CAJXSW010000114.1 GCA_913060645.1 uncultured Dokdonia sp.
ACGAGATAGGAGTCCGTCTCGTGGGCTCGGAGATGTGTATAAGAGACAGAAATACAAGTCTCCCTAAAAATTGACTAGTTCTTGTTTCTAAACCAGTTAAACTCTGTACTCTTAATTACGTATCCTAACCTAATGATACTACTAGATTGCTGGTAATCTAGCAAGGATTCTGCTTGACCTAAGTACCACTCCAACATGATGTATTGGTTGAGTTTACTGGTTTTAAAAGGATTATAATATAATCTAGAACGTAGTACGCCTCTACCATCAAAACCTAGTCCTTTGCGTAGCATGAGATTAAGAGTAAGCTTATCATGTTTAATCTCATGATTTATATGAACTTCCCCCACTCCCACATAGTCTAACAAATCTGCATTACTTTCTTGATAGCCGAAAGGCAGCCATAGTTCAAATCTTGCCGTTGTATTTTTAAATAGTGGTGTAGTGTATCCGGCTGTAATACGATTCCAACTACGAGAAGAAATACTATCTCTACCGTTAGACTCATGCTCAAACTCAAGTGAGGCAATACCTTTTAAGTGATTATCTTTATTGTAAATCGCTTTACCTATAGCGATAGAAGGATTAAAATTCACATCTCTAAAGGGCAATGACTCTTTATAAATATTCCAGAATGCCTTTTGTGTGTACGTCAAGTATAAATAGGACTCAAATGGAAGTAAATCTCTGGAGATAATTTGCTTGAAACTTACTTGATACTTAGCATCTGCGCTATTGCGATCTATATCTCTGTTAGTAGGTAAGCCCGTTACAAAGTAATTATCTTGGTAACTAGAAAATGAAGGTAAACCTTGTAAAGAATCATTAAACTTTTCACGTGTGATTTCTTGTCCAAATGAAAGGCCGTAAGATAACAGTAGTACAAATATGAGAAGTTGTTTTTTCATCATTTTAAGAGATTAAATTACTAGTGTAAAAGCTGAGCTATTGTAATTTAATACTTAAACTGAATCAGTGAAAGAAAAAAACAACTCTCTATCCTTAGATCCTATTTCCTTTTCTTCTTCTTTGGAAGTACTTTAAGCTCGATACTTTTAATAGCGGTTGCGATACGCTCTGCCATAAGTTTATCAATAAGTTCTTCCTTTGTCAAGTGATGAAACACTGCGTGAACGCTCTCTTTTAGCTCCGTAGCAATTTCTCTGTTAGGCTTCGTTTTGAAGATTTTCTTAGCCCAAAGCACCGTATTATTATCCTCTATTTGTTGTGGTGACGCTTTCGCGAAAGCGGAAAAAGAAATACCAAGCTCATGTTCAAACTCAGGAATCTCTTTTACTTCCTCTTCTTGTAATATAGTAAGCGCATATCCAGTTGCACCAGCACGAGCAGTACGACCACTTCTATGTACATACATATCGTAAAATTCTGGAAGGTGGTAATTTACTACGTATTCCATTCCCTTCACATCAATACCTCTAGCAGCAAGATCTGTTGCTACAAGAATGTCAATGTGCCCTTCTCTAAACTGGCCCATCATACGGTCACGTATAGGCTGGCTTAAACTTCCATGGATTGCACCCGAAGAAAATTTATTAATCGCTAGATTTTTGGCTAGCTTGTTTACTGCTGCTTTTGTTTTACAAAAGATGATACCCCTCTGCCCTATTCTTGAGTTCAAGAAATGCATTAATACATCTAGTTTTTCAATAGGCTCAACAACTACATATTCATGTGTAATTTTCTGACTACCTAGTGTTGCCATTTCGGCGCTAACTTCTATTGGGTTTTTAGAAAGGTAATTTTGAACTATTTGTTTGATTGCTCCTGGCATGGTAGCAGATAATAGAAAAGTCCTTCTATTATTAGGCATAGCAGTAACAATTGTATCTAGACTATCTTTAAGAGAGCTTACCATCTCATCTGCCTCATCAAGCACAAGATAATTGGCCTGCGTGATATTAATAGCCTGACGCTCCATAAGATCTATGAGACGTCCAGGTGTTGCTACGATAATTTGAGCAGGTTCCTTAAGTCGTTCTATTTGATCTTTTACAGGTACACCTCCATAAAAAACGGCAGTGCTCACCTCGGGAAGATGTGCAGCAAGTGCCGCAATGTTAGATTGTATCTGTTGCCCTAATTCCCTTGTAGGAACAAGAATAACTGCTTGCGTAGTTGGGTTAGTGCGATCTATAAGCTGTAATAACGGTACCCCAAAGGCTACCGTTTTCCCAGTCCCAGTTTGTGCGAGCGCTATGACATCCTTTTTAGACGTGAGCATTGCAGGTATAGCCTGCTGCTGTATATCTGTAGGAGAAGTAATCTCTAGTGATTTTAAGGCTTCTTGGATAGCATCCATTACACCTAATGCTGTGAAAGTACTTGTCATAGTCTCAATATTTATTAAATAATAATCTCCTATTTACTGTAAAGTACGATGACTATCTCAGTAAAAGGATGTAGTAATCTTATGCTTCTTGTAAGTGTCTTTTAGACTTACGGTAGTTATGCTTAGGGTAAATATTGCGCTTTGCAAAACGATTAAGGTTTCCAGCATTTACCATTTTTATATAAATAGGCTTAGTAACTCCAAAGTACTCATACGTAGTCCCATCTGTAAATGTGATTTCTAGTAGTAACCCTTTGTGCTGGTAATCTGCGATAGCGGCATTTGTTATCGTCTCTGTGTAAGCTTCTAAATTTGCAGCTTTGGTCTCTGGTGCCATGCTTACTAGAAAGTGGTAACCATCAATAATGCGACGGCTTTGTATCTCTGCTTCCTCTTGTTTTGCATCACCATCTTGAAATTTATCTGGGTGCCATTCTTTTACAAGGTTGCGGTAGCTCTTTTTGAGCATTTTAAGATCAATTTCTTTTTCAACTCCAAAGAGTTTCTTGTATTCATTTATTCTCTTCATAATCAGGGCTTTTATCAGAGCGCGAAAGTACTTCTTTTTAATGTAATTTAATAAATTATAAAAAGTTAATAGCAAGGACACTATAAATTAAGAGTAAACAAAAAAAGCCCGTCAGTTATGACGGGCTTTTCTCTTAATTGAAAGTATATATAACTTAGATAACTTTTACGTTAACTGCATTTAATCCTTTGTTACCTTCTTTAAGGTCAAACTCCACTTCGTCACCTTCTCTAATCTCATCGATTAATCCAGAAATGTGTACAAAATGGTCTTTTTCAACTCCTTCTTCTGTTATGAATCCAAAACCTTTAGTGTCGTTGAAAAATTTTACTGTTCCTTTACTCATTGTATTATAATTTAATTTATTAATACTTAGTGACAAGCAAAGATGGTGCCACAATCTACAATCATCTATTTATATTCTATAACTCAAAATGTATAGAATGATATTTAGGGTTCTTTATAGTACAGAATTGTTTTAAGATAATTTTTTGAAATGAAAATATGATTTTTAAATAACACATCAGCAATAAAGTAATTTACCACTCATAATGAATATCTACATAACCAACTGCAAATAAGATAATTACCACTAATTAAAA
Source organism: uncultured Dokdonia sp. (assembly GCA_913060645.1). Lineage (GTDB taxonomy): Bacteria > Bacteroidota > Bacteroidia > Flavobacteriales > Flavobacteriaceae > Dokdonia. The sequence goes on from CAJXSW010000114.1 coordinate 3,482, forward strand.
CGCGCTACAACAAACTTCAACTGCATAGAATTTTATAGGATTTGCAATAGTTCTGGACAACAGACTATTACTACATTTATCGTTAAACTATTTATAAAACGTTCAGCCTTAGATTTTTGTTAACACTTTAGATTTTAAATTTACGAAACCAAAAAAATCAAAAGCTATGCAACACTCAAACAACACCATCTTAAAAAGTCTCAATGATTTAATTGAATATTCAACAGATTTTAGATTTCAACGTAGTGCTAGCTTTCAACAGCTTCACATTGCATTGATCAAACATTTTTTTAACGCATCATCTGTTGTCTTAGATATTGATACAAATAGCGTTTGCTTAGGAATAGATGTACTAAACAAAAGTGCCGAAGTGACTATAGAGTTTGATAATCTAGAAAAATTCTTAAAGTCATGTATTCGCAATAAGCCAAGTAACATGGCATTTTATAAAAATATACTTCACTACTACGCAAGTAATGCGGCAGTAGCTTAATAGTAATTAAAAGCGGTTCTTATTGAGTCGCTTTTTTTATGCTTTCGCGAAAGCGTAAAATCAAAAAATAACATATAACCATCACTTGTTAGTTCTTAAAAAACAGGTGTTTATTGCCAAAAATGTATTAATTAAAACACAATCTAATCATAGTTTTATTGCTAGCTCAGATTAGTCATTATCTTTATATAACAACAATCAAACCCACTTAATTATGAATAATAACACAAAAGGTATATTAGGACTAATCGCTGTAGCAGCAGGAGCTTTAGGATTATATAAATACAAGAAAATGTCTCCTGAAGAGAAAGCAGCTTTAAAAGACAAAGCAAGAAAAGCTGGAGACACTCTAAAAGAAAGTTATAATGAAGTTGAAGATCAAGTGTCTGAAAAACTTACAAGCTTAAAAAACGCTTTAGAGCGTGAGACAGCAAAAGCTAAAAACTCCGTAAATAGAAATATAGATCACGCAGAAGATGTAATTGACATCACTGCAGAGAACATTGAAAAGACGGTAAAGTCATAAAACAATTTCATGTAAAAAAAAGTCCCATCTACACGATGGGACTTTTTTTTGTTTCCAAGAGTTTGATTATACCCTACCTCTTCTAAAACGCATCTTCTTTGTTTGCGTCTTATCATTTTTACGTACGCTATTTATAAAATATACACCGCTTAGCAATACACATGCCGCAATAATAGACTGGGTAGTGACATTTTCATCTAGAAAATACCAACCCAAGAATAAGGCAACGACAGGATTTATATATGCAGAGGTTGCAACTTTTTCTGTTGAGACATTTTTAAGTAAGTAATTGAACGAGGTAAATGCCGCTATTCCTCCAAAAACAATAAGACATACCATAGATATCTGTGCGCGCGAACTCCAATCTACAGGAGAGCTCCATGTTTCTCCTATAATAAAACTCCATGTCCATAATAAAATACCAGCACTTACCATTTGATAACCAGTCGTAATAAAGAAGTTTTTAGGTAAGTCTGCTTGTGCGACAAACAAGCTCCCTATACTCCAACTCAAAATACAGGTAAATATCATTATAATTCCTAGGGTTGCTCCTTCTTGCATAGCAATCTCCCTTTGAGAAACCAATAAGTACATCCCTATTAACCCTAAAACTACACCAATGATTGATTTGAGCTTTAATCCCTTTTTCTGAACGATACGCATTAACAAAAGAATAGATAACGGCTGCAATGCAGCAAGTAACGCAGCAAAACCACTATCTACATAGTTGAGTGACCATACAAAAACTCCGTTACCATACACGAGAAAGAAAAAACCAGCTAGTACAGAGTTACGCAGTTGTTTTCTTGTTATTTTAAGTGATTTACCGCTTAATCCCGCTATTAGAAATATGATAAGACCTGCAGTGGTAAAGCGCAAACCGGCCAGCATAAATGCAGGAACTTCGCTTACTACAATTTTATTCCACAGATAAGTTGATCCCCAAAAAACATAAATAGAGAAAAAAGCGAGAATAGCTAGATAGGTTTCCTTCTTCATTATAAGGCCTTAAATAGGTTAAAATTTATAAGTTACGAACTTAGCTATTTTATGCACGCGGAGTGTATCTTTATTTTTAAATAAAACAACAATAGAATTTGTAATTTATTCAAGTAAACTGCGCTCTTGAGTAGTATCTTTACTCTTATTTATAAACCATCTTGGACGAAATACGCACCTATATAAACCAGTTTGCTCCCGTATCTGATATAGATTGGCAACTTTTTACGTCAAAGCTTGTAGAACGCACGTTTAAAAAGAAAGAAACCATTCTTAAAGCTGGTGTAACAGAAAACTATATTTCCTTTATTAAGGAAGGTTCTGTACGTTTATTTATACCAAAGGAATCATCAGACAAAGAAATCACCTTTGGTTTTTGCTTTGAAAACCAGTTTGTGAGTGCCTACGATTCATTTTTAGTTCAAGAACCATCTGACCACTCTGTACAAGCCCTCGAAGACACTGTGATTTTGAGTGTTTCATATAAAGATTTACAAGAAATTTACGAGAAAACTGCTATAGGCAATCTTATAGGCAGACTCACTGCCGAAAATCTTTTTATTACAAAATCAAAAAGACTACAATCACTCCTAGATCAAACTGCCGAAGAGCGTTATTTAAGCATCTTTAAAGAACGCCCTCAGTTACTTAAGGAAATTCCTCTTAAATATATAAGCTCTTACATAGGCGTGACACCACAGGCTTTAAGCCGCATACGCAAGCGTATTACTTGATACAGGTTCATTGTCTGGCATCATTTGTGAAAGTACCTTTGTAAAAAAAAAATGCTTATAATATTCTTTATAGTAATCCTCTGGTATAGCGGGTTATTTTTTCAGTCATTCTTTCTCCATAGATATGCTGCTCACCAGACATTTACAATGTCTAAAACCACAGAAAAAATCACTTTTATATTAACCTGGCTTTTTCAAGGACCAAGTTACTTAAGTGCTTATGGTTATGGGATTATGCACCGTATGCATCATGCCTATACAGATACAGAAAAAGATCCCCACTCCCCTTCTTATGATGCAAACCTATTTGCAATGATGTGGAAGACTAAGACTATTTATCAAGATATAAATAATGATCGTATTGAGGTAGATCCTAAGTTTAAGAAAAATGTACCACAGTGGAAGAGTTTTGACAACTTCGCTAGCTCGCGCTTATCACGCTTACTTTGGGTAGGTTTATATATCGCTTTCTTTGCCGTATTTGCAACGGCGTGGTGGCAATGGTTATTATTACCTGTTGCCTTTGCAATGGCTCCTATACATGGAGTTATTATCAACTGGTTTGGTCACATTCTAGGGTACACAAACTTCAAGACTAAGGACACTTCTAAAAATTTATTTCGCTTTGACTTCTTAATGATGGGTGAAGCATATCATAATAACCACCACAAATTTGCGGCTAGACCTAACTTTGGCGGTATACACTGGTATGAGATTGATGTTACTTATGTAATTATGAAAGTATTGCACCGCACAGGAGTGATAAAGATGAAACCTATCACGATAGACGTGCACTCGCACCATTAAAAATCGACCATTCTGTGAGCAAACGTATTCTTAAGTTCCCCCAGCTTAGGTGATATGTAACGCTCACAGAAGGGTTTATTTGGGTTTTTCTTATAGTAATTTGTAATCTCTTCTCTTGAAGGATTAAAGTCTTTAAAAGGCATTACGGCAGTAATTATTTTCTCTTTGCTGCTTTTTTGTAATGTTTTCAATACCGCTTTCGCGAAAGCGTTATCCTCCTCATTATAAACATACACCGCAGATCGATATGTATCTCGCATGCTGTGCATCTTTGTACTCTTATGCGTAAGAAGGTGAACTTCTATTAAAACCTCCAGAGGTATAACGCTCCTATCATAATGCACAATAACAGCTTCAGAAAAGAAAGCGTGTATTCCATTTGAAGCAATATATCCCTGCGCTACAGTCAGAACACCACGCAATGATTGAAAAACCGCCTCTGTACACCAGTGACAGCCACCTCCAAGCCCTATTTTATGTATTTCCTTATCTTGCAATTAGTCTAGGTTCAATAAAGCAGACGTTCGTTTTAACTCTTGATTAAAGTGCTCCTTCGTTATTTCTTGCTTGTAGCTAGGTACAATCTCGCTTAATCGTTGTTTGCCCTCAGCTGTTTCCATAATCTCTGGGAAGGCTTTCTCTAGTACATCAAGCATAATTCTAGGCGCTGTAGATGCTCCTGGCGATGCACCAAGTAAACAAGTAATTTTCCCATCAGATCCGCTTACGATTTGAGTGCCAAATTCAAGCTTCCCTCCCGCAAATTCATCTCGTTTTATAGTCTGTACGCGCTGTCCAGCTACTTCTATGCGCCAGTCTTCATTTTTTGCATCTTTTATAAAGGTGCGTAAGTCTTTCATACGGTCGTCAAAGTTCATGGTGATCTGACCTATCAAGTATTTAGTCAAATCTAGATTGTGCCAGAAGGCACCTAGCATAGAAGGTATATTTTTAAACGTCACACTATCAAGCAGGTCAAAATTAGATCCTTCCTTTAAAAACTTAGGACTAAAACCAGCAAAGGGGCCAAACATTAATTGTCGCTCTCCATCTACATATCTAGTATCTAGATGCGGCATGCTCATAGGTGGCGCGCCCTCGCCTGCCTTGCTGTACACCTTTGCATAATGCTGATCTATGATTTCCTTGTTTTTACAAACAAGCCATTCTCCACTTACAGGGAAACCTCCAAAACCATCTTTCTCTTCTATTTCAACAGTTTCTAGCAATAGCAAAGCACCACCACCAGCACCTATAAATATATGATCTGCCTCTATAGATTGCTTAGTTCCTGTTTTTAAATCTTTTGTAATTGCCGTCCAATTCCCATTTTCAAGCGGATCGAGATCCTTTACTTCTTTATGGAAATGAACAGGAGTATCAAATTCTGTTTCTAGAATCTCATATAATCGCTTTGTGAGTACGCCAAAGTTAACTTCTGTCCCTCGATCTATGCGCGATCCTGCCATTACCTCATCCTCTGTGCGCTCTCTCATGATAAGCGGAAACCACTCCTTCATTTTTGACACATTGCGAGTAAACTCAATAGTATCAAACATAAAGTGATCTTTAAACGCCTCATAACGCTTCTCTAGATAATCTGCGTTCTTTTCTCCAGTCACCCAACTATGATGTGGAATAGGCTTTAAAAATGCCTGAGGATCCTCTATTAGACCTTCTTCTACGAGATGCGCCCAGAACTGTTTTGTGATTTCAAACTGTTCGCATATTTTAATTGCCTTATCTATAGAAACAGAACCATCACTTTCTTCCGGGCAATAATTGAGTTCGCAAAGAGCAGAATGACCCGTTCCTGCATTATTCCAAGCAGCCGAACTTTCTTGAGCTACATCTCCTAGTCGTTCTAGAATTAAGATGCTCAACTCTGGCTTTAGCATCTTGGCTAGTAACGCCAGGTTAGCACTCATAATTCCTCCGCCTACACAAATGAGGTCGTAATGTTGTTTTGGGATAGCTCCAGTCATAGTAATTTTTTACACTCTAAAGATATTAATAAGCTCGTTGAGTTTGAGTAAAACATCAAAAAAGAATGAGTCGGTAAAGATTGTAAATGATAACAATTACGCTTTCGCGAAAGCTTAAAATGGCAACACAAAATTCTCACACATATCATGAATTTACACTTTTAGTCTTGTCTAAAAATTAAGCTAATACAGCAATCAAAATCCTCAAAATGACTACTCTTTCCACTATGCACTTATCATCACAAATTAACTTAAAATCTCTGATGCCAATCTTAAATAGACATTCCTTATGATTAAACAATAACTTTAAAAATACCATATAACTAATTGATTTTTATCCTTTTGATATAATTTTAAACTCTATATAGACAACATCTATAGCTGTCTCTTATACACATCTGACGCTGCCGACGAA
>CAJXSW010000115.1 GCA_913060645.1 uncultured Dokdonia sp.
CTTCGTCGGCAGCGTCAGATGTGTATAAGAGACAGCAGCTATAGAAAATGAGTAATTCTTGTTTAGGGATTCATCCAGTTCTTCACACAAATCGAATTTCTTAAAAAAATCTTAAAAATTTTTGTGTAGTTCATCGAAAAAATTATGATTTCTTTATTGAAATGACGTCATTTACTGGGTAAGCATATAATTTTAGCAAAATAAATACTAAATAATGTGTTTTATTAAGATTTCCCTATAATTAATTTAAAACTACAGTATGAAGAAAATCTACTCCTTTTTCCTAGTGACTATTCTATTAGGAACCGCCGTTTATGCACAGACCAGTGTGGACGGAATCGTCCAAAATTATCTAAGTAGCAATGCAGAAGAAGTTGGCTTGAAGTCTACAGACGTTGCTCAATGGAAAATTACTGATATTGTTCCTTCTCTCAATCCTGAAATACAGCACGTTTATGTAAAGCAACTGTATCAAGGTATTCCAGTACAAAACGGAACATACAAACTCACCGTAAGAGATGGTAAAGTCACCTACGAGATAAACCAGTTTGCAAAAGATGTTGCTCAAAAAGCTGCTGGAGCATCACTTTCACTGTCTCCAGAAAACGCAATCTTAAAGGTTGTGAATGCTCATAGTCTTAAGACACCAAGCAATCTAGGAGTTACAAAATCTTCTGGTAATCTTCTTGAATATGCAAATTCTGGAATAAGCTTAGAGCCTATTAAAGTAGAAAAAACATACCTAGCAATAGGTGATAAAATGCACCTTACTTGGAATGTATCTCTTTACCAACTTGACGCGCAACACTGGTGGAATGTAAATGTAGATGCATCTACAGGAGAAATCCTTAAAACCACAGACTGGGTGATTTCTTGTTCTTTTGAAGATCCTAATCACACAGAGCATGGTCATACAACTACAGAAGAGCCAGTAGTAAATTATGGACCGCGCAGTGCTACTGAAGCGAGCTATACCGCAGCTGCAGTAGGTGGTGGTTCTTATAACGTATTTCCGCTAGGGATTGAAAGCCCTATTCACGGTAACCGTGTGGTAGTTACAGATCCAGCAAATGCTAATGCATCTCCTTATGGATGGCATGATACAAACGGATCTGCTGGTGCAGAGTTTACAACAACACGTGGTAATAATGTACTCGCGCAAGATGATACTAATGGTAATAATGGAACAGGTACAAGTCCTAATGGAGGAAGTGCTCTTAACTTTGATTTTAGCCTTAATTTAAATAACACTCCATCTACTTTCTTATCAGCAGCTACTACAAACTTATTTTACTGGAATAATATCATGCATGATGTATGGTACCAATATGGTTTTACAGAGGCCGCAGGTAATTTTCAAGAAAACAACTATGGTAAAGGTGGTGCAGGAAGTGATTCTGTAAACGCAGATGCTCAAGACGGCAGTGGGACTAACAATGCAAACTTTGCAACACCACCAGATGGTCAAAACCCTAGAATGCAAATGTTTTTATTCACAAATCCTACCCGTGATGGTGATTTTGACAACGTAATTATTGCACATGAGTACGGTCATGGTATTTCTACACGTCTCGTAGGAGGACCTGGTACAAACGCATTAGGAGGTTCTGAACAAATGGGTGAAGGATGGTCAGACTGGTTAGGTATGGTAATGACTATACGTCCAGGAGATACGAGAGATACCGCTAGAGGAGTAGGAACCTATGCAATAGGACAGCCTACAACAGGGGCAGGAATACGTCCTACGAGATATGCTACAGACTTTGCTGTTAATGGAACAACATACAGTGACGTTCCGGGATTAGTAGCACCACACGGAGTGGGATATGGTTTTGCAACTATTCTTTGGGACATGACTTGGGATCTTATTGATCAAGAAGGATATGACCCTAATCAATACAGTGGTAATGGAGGTAATAACATCGCAATGTCACTTGTAATAGAAGGACTTAAAAACACTGCAAATAATCCAGGATATGTTTCTGGTCGTAATGGAATCCTACAAGCAGACCAAGATCTTTACGGAGGTCAGTTCAACTGTTTAATATGGGATGCTTTTGCTAGACGCGGAGTAGGTGTAGATGCCGTAGAAAATAGCAACGGAGGAACAAACACAAATTCAGATCAGGTAGTATCATTTACAAGTGGATGTTCTGGACCACCAGCGCCAGTATCTTGTACTAGTACCGTAGCGTCGTTCCCGTATGCTGAAGGTTTTGAAAACACAATTGGAGCTTGGTCTCAAGACACATCAGATAATATTGACTGGACAGTAAACTCATCTGGCACGCCATCTTCTGGTACAGGACCAGCAGCTGCAAATGAGGGATCATTTTACATCTATGTAGAAGCATCTGGTGACGGTGCAGGATTTCCAACTAAGACAGCAACTTTAAATTCTCCTTGTTTTGATCTAACAGGAGTAAACGGAGCAGAAGTAACATTTAGTTACCAGATGACAGGTAGTGCTGTTGGCACTGTACGTCTTGAAGGAAGAGATGATGCAACGCAAACATGGGATGAATTATGGGTGCAATCTGGAGATAAAGGAGCGGCTTGGCTAGATGCAACCGTAAGTCTTGCATCTTATGATGGAGCCACACAATTACGTTTCCGTGCTACTACTGGAACTTCATGGCAGGGTGATATTGCTATTGATGGCTTTGCTATTGATGGTACTGCTCCGGCAGATACTCAAGCACCTACTGCGCCTACTAATCTTGCAGTAACAGATGTTACTACAACATCTGTAGCTTTATCATGGACAGCAGCTACAGATAATGTGGCAGTAACGGCATATGATGTCTTCCAAGGAACTAATAACCTAGGAGAAGTAACTGCTACTTCGGCAAATATTACAGGTTTAGTAGAAGGAACTACCTATCAATTCACGGTTCGCGCCAAAGATGAAGCAGGTAATATTTCAGGAAATAGTAATACTGTAAGTGCGACAACTGATACTACTGCACCACCTAGTGGGTGTGTAGGTACAGCAAGTGCTCCATATAGTGAGAGTTTTGAGTCAGGACTAGGTCAGTGGTCACAAGCTACAGGAGATGATATAAATTGGACACGTGATGCTTCAGGAACACCATCTAATAATACAGGGCCAAGTTCTGGAGCTGATGGATCTTTCTATTTATATGTAGAAGCGTCAGGTAATGGAACAGGTTTCCCTAACAAAAGAGCGATTATAAACTCACCTTGTTTTGATCTAACAGGAGAAACAGAAGCAAACTTTACATTTGATTATCACATGTTTGGATCTACAGACGGTGGTCGTATAGATCTTGAAGCAAGTGCAGATGGAGGTACGACATGGACAAGCCTATGGAATCAAACTGGAAATCAAGGTAACCAGTGGAATGCTGTAACAATCAATCTTGATGGATACACTGGCGGAACAGTGCAATTACGTTTCAACCGTATTACTGGAAGTACATGGCAATCTGACGTTGCTATTGATAATGTAGTACTATCTGCCGGAGGTGGAGGAGGTGACACAGGTGCGCCATCTGGATACTGTGCATCAAATGGAAATAATACTAATGATGAGTATATACAACGTGTGCAAATAGGAAGTATTAATAATGCAACCGGAGCATCTGCTGGAGGTTACGGAGATTTTACAAACCTTTCTACAACATTAGGAAGTAGTAATACAATCACAATTACTCCAAGATGGACTGGAACTGTATATAATGAAGGGTATGCAGTATTTGTAGACTGGAACCGTGATGGAGATTTTACAGATGCAGGAGAGACCGTATACACGAGAGTAGCAACATCTGCTACTCCAATAACAGGAACATTTAGCGTGCCTTCTGGAGCATCTCAAGGAGCAACGAGAATGAGAGTCTCTATGAAGTATAATGGGATCTCTACAGCTTGTGAGAGCTTCCAGTATGGAGAAGTAGAGGATTATGTTGTAAATGTGGTAAGTAGTGCTGGATTTGGGGCAAATGATGCTCAGAGCAGCCTTACTGAAGCAGCAGGAAGTGGAGAATTCTCTATATTCCCTAATCCTGTAACTCGCGGAGAGCTTTCAATTAACTTAAACGGCACAGAAGCAACTGCTGTGACTATCTATAATCTATTAGGGCAGGTAGTACACAAAGGTAATTTTGAAAACACACTTGATGTTTCAAGATTAGAGACTGGTGTTTATATTCTTGAAGTGGAAACTGCAACTACAAAAATGGTAAAACGTTTTATTAAGAAATAGTATTCATTTCTTAGTGTAGTAGACTATAAAGAAAAGCCCGATATCAAATTGATATCGGGCTTTTTCTATGTGAATAATTACGCTTTCGCGAAAGCGTACTCAACTTAATAAGACAACATTATTACTTATTAAGAAATTTCTTAAATGCTTCTGTGGTATATATTTTCCAGATACCTGATATTCCTGCGATGACTTGTAGAAATGTGCCGCCACTTAATAATTCTGAAGCAAACTGCCAGTGCAATATTTTAAACATGGCACCTAGCACTGTGCAGATAAGTCCTGCTATAAATATGGTTAAAATGTGTTTTACCTTCATGATGAGTAGTAATTAGTTATACAGAAATGATTTCGCTCTCTTCGAGTAGTTTCTCGTTGCGCAGCCTCAATACAATTTGAGCAACAGCAACGGTATCTTTTTCACAATATACTACAATACGTTTGATATCCTTTTCTTCGTAATAAACTGCCCTTACCTGGCTGCCATCTATGTCATCCTTGGGAGAAGGAATACCGAGAATTTTTGTGAGCAGTTTTAAAGAAGTGTAGTGTTTATAATCTCCAAACTTCCATAAGTCTAAGGTGTCAATGTGAGGTATCTCCCAAGGTTTTTTCCCAAAGAGGTTAAGCTTATGAGACAATGTAACACCTTTAATAATCATCCTACGAGCGATATATGGAAAGTCAAACTCCTTACCATTGTGGGCGCAAAGAAGGTGATGCTTGCCATTAAAATGCGTTTCTAGTAGGGTTTTAAAATCATTGAGGAGAATTGATTCATCATCTCCGGCAAAAGAGGTGGTTCTAAATCTCTTGCCTGCTACACTAGCGTTAAAATAACCTACAGAAATACACACGATTTTTCCAAACTCTGCCCAGATTCCGGCACGCTCATAAAAAGCTTCTGGTGTATGCTCATCTTTGCGCAAATACTTTGTTTTATCTGCATAAAGGAACTTTTCAGTTTCATCAAGATTATCATAAGAAGCATGCTGAGGTACAGTCTCAATATCAAGAAAAAGAATATGTTCTAGTTGTAGCGTATCTATCATTTATATTTAAAGTAATTTGTGTGAAGCCTCATAGATATTTATTTAAACTGATAAAGCTATAAAAATTAACTATTTATTGAAAATCAGTAAGTTAAGATACAATAAAATTTGAATGTATATATTACTGTAAGCTTTGAGTCATCTCATAAGTAGCATCAATGTAATCATAAAAGTCTTGCGTAAATGATGCTCCAGGGGTAAATGCTCCTCGCTTATGCCCTAATCTTACAATGATTAGGTTGTCTTCGGGAATCGTGATTACATATTGACCTAAAATCCCACGCATTGCAAATATTTTTTTATCCCTGTAATTACTTAGCCAGAATCCATAACCATAATGATCATCCTCTTGAAATCGTGGGGTTATACTAGTAGATACAAACTTTGGGTCTAATATTTGTTTGCCATTCCATTTTCCTTGATTCATATATAATTTTCCAAAACGTGCAAAATCTCGCGCATTACTGGCTATACAGCAATATGTTTTTGCAAGTCTATTGTCTTTGTCATCTAGTTGCCATAGTGCATCTTGTTCCATCCCCATGGGTTTCCAGAAGTTATTAGAAAGATATTGAGCTAGTGGTTGTCCCGTAGCTTTCTGGATAACCATGCCAAGTAATTGTGTGTTGCCACTTAGATATTTTACAGACTGGCCTGGAGTTTCTGTGACCTTGAGATTGAGAATTGTTTCGGCGAGATTATCATCATAATAAGATCTGGCGGTAAGGCTAAAGGGGCTTGTATAACTCTCATCCCAGTTAAGACCAGAGGCCATGGAAGATAGGTCACCCACTGTCATTGCGCTATCTGAAAATTGAGGAAAAAAATCACCCACTGGCTGATTGAGATCCTTTATAAAGCCATCTTTAATTGCCTTTCCCAGCATAGCACTTGTAATACTTTTTGCCATGGAGAAAGAGTTTGTCTGTGAGCTGGCTCCATAATCTGCAGCATAATCCTCATAAACAATGCTGTCATTTTTAATGATAAGTAAAGCAACTGTACCTAACTCATCATTAATTTCAGTAAGCTCGCTAGTAGCATTTATGGTGTTATAGGCATCATGCTGCTCCCATGGTTGTACAGTACCCTTTTGTATAATGTCATTTTCAAAACTAGGATAATCATCTATATAAGCAGTTGTGTGACCTGTCATATATACCACTCGTACCCCTTTAAGGATGTAATCATAATCAGTAATATATAAGGCAGCCACGATAAGTGCCAATATTAAGACGAGACCTTTAATTGTTTTCTTTAAATATTTCATAATGTTATATAGGGGTGGGAAAATGATTTTTTGCTTTCGCGAAAGCGAGATTGAAACCTTTACCTCAAAACAATGAACCTTGTGTAACCGGACTTTCATGTTCAAGCAGCCATTTTTTACGATGTAATCCGCCAGCATAACCCGTTAGAGAGCCATCGCTGCCTATCACGCGATGACAAGGAATGATTATAGAAATGGGGTTCTTACCATTTGCACTTGCTGCTGCACGTATTACTTTAGGGTCGCCTAGCTGTTTTGCCATCGCTAGATACGAGGTTGTTTTTCCAAATGGTATAGCCTCTAACTCTCTCCAAACTCGACGTTGAAAATCTGTACCTGACGGATTGAGCTTGAGGGAAAAAGTAGTGCGTTCTCCAGCAAAGTATTCTAGAAGTTGGGCTACAGCATCATCAAGTACTTTTGGAATTATCGTAGTGGGTAACGCATCTTTTTCTATAAATAATACAGAACTCAGGCCATCGCTAGAGGCTTTTAACTCTAATAATCCTATAGGTGTGGCTATAATTGCGTGTTCCATTATCTCAAATATACCAATTAAGGTGTTGTTTATCTTACTGCCAATCAGTACTTTTATGGATTATAATATCTACATATGCGGCTCGCGCAACACTTTACTTATCTGGTTTTTAGCTTATTTTCTTTAATAATGATGGCACAAACGCCGTCTCAAGATATAGAAAATTATCAGAGTATTACAATAGATCTCGCTGCTATCCAATTGCAGAACCAAGAGTATAAAAGCGCTATCCAGACGCTAGATGATGTTCTAAAAAGAGCACAAAAGCATGATGATAAAAACAAGCAGTATAGTGGTTACTCCATTCTAGGCAACGTGTATTTATCATTGCAAGACACTGTAAAATCACGAGATGTTTTTGAAAAAGCACTTGTGATAGCACAAGAACTTAAAAATGATACACTACTAGCATCTTCTTACAATGATTTAGGAAAGTTATACGCATCTTCTGAGGGGTATCAAGACAAGGCGATTAACTACTTGCAGAAAAATATCCAGTTAATAGAAAAACTTGATGGCTCAGATAAGTCACTTGGCGCGCGCATAAACCTCGCTACACTGTATTTAAAGCAAGAAAATTTTGACGAAGCATACCCTGCTTTAATGCAAGCTAAATTTGCAAGTTTAAGAGATTCCTTAGACCGTAAAAGCCGCGCAAGAGTGCTCACATTACTAGGAAGATATTACACTAGTAGTAAACAAGAAACACTCGCCGAAGACGCTTTTATGGAAGCGATAGAAATCAGTTTTTCAGAAGGCCTAGTTGCCGAAGAGGAGGAAGCTCAAAAGCAACTTGCAAAATTTTATGAAAGCAATAAAAATTTTGAGGCGGCATACTACCACTCACAACGACAGTTACAGCTAGCAAATGAGGTTTTTAAAAATGAAAGCCAGAAGGAATTGCAGGTTGCAAGCGCACAGTTTTACTCTCGAGAAAATGAACGTGACCTTGAGATAGCCACAAAAGAAAAAGAATTATTGGATCAAGTAGCCGAGAGTTCGCTTAAAACTACAACGGCGCTTCTTTTTGCTTCATCCATACTACTTGTGGCGCTTTTTATAATTTTCACATTGTATCGAGCACGCAAGCAAAACTTATTACGCTTACGCGAAAAAAATAAGCAACTAGAAAAAGCAAAGAATGACGCCGAAGAACTTTCTAAACTTAAAACTCAATTCTTCTCAACAATTAGCCATGAGCTGCGTACACCGCTTTATGGAGTGATAGGGATTGCCTCAATCCTACTTGAAGATACAGAGGTAAACAAGCATAGGCATGATTTGAGATCGCTTAAATTCTCGGCAGATTATCTGCTCGCACTCATTAACGATGTGCTTCTTATGAGTAAAATGGAAGCAAAAAATATTAAGCTCGAGCATACACCTTTTAAACTTAATACACTTTTAAGGAGTATCACGCATTCATTTGAATTTAGTCTAGAGCAAAATAATAATAAATTACACTTAGAGATAGATAAAGACCTTCCTAATCAACTTGTAGGAGACTCAGTAAGGCTATCTCAAATTTTAATGAACCTGATAGGAAATGCCATTAAATTTAATGAAAATGGAAATATATGGGTTCGTATAAAAAAGGAGTCTATTACTGCTGATGGGTTTTATAGAACTGCATTTAGTATAGAAGATGACGGCATGGGAATTCCTGAAAATAGCCAGCAAAGTGTTTTTGAAGAATTCTCTCAAGTAGAAAATAAAAACTACAACTATCAAGGTACTGGCCTAGGATTACCTATTGTGAAGAAATTACTAGCGCTTTACGATAGCGATATAACATTGGTAAGTGAAGAAGGAAATGGTGCGACATTCTCATTTGTAATTAACCTAGAGAAAGCCACGGGAATAGCTTCTGTAGGGCAACAACAAATTGATACAATAGAGAGTATACACACACTTCAGGGAACACATCTCTTAGTGGTAGATGATAACCGTATTAATCAAAAGATTACTCAAAAACTACTTGAAAATAAAGGGTTTTCATGCGATCTCGCTAGCGATGGTATAGAGGCAGTAAGCATGGCTCAAAACGGAATGTATGACTTGATTCTTATGGACATTCACATGCCTAAAAAAGATGGTATCGAGGCAACTAAGGATATTAGAAAATTTGATACGAGTATACCAATAGTAGCACTTACAGCCGTAGAGATATATGAAATACGCCATAAAATCTACAAAGCCGGTATGGATGACATACTAGTAAAGCCTTATGATGTATCTCTATTCTTAAGTGTGATACCTGTCTCTTATACACATCTCCGAGCCCACGAGACGGACTCCTATCTCG
>CAJXSW010000116.1 GCA_913060645.1 uncultured Dokdonia sp.
CGAGATAGGAGTCCGTCTCGTGGGCTCGGAGATGTGTATAAGAGACAGCTTCTCAAGTGCGTGAAACTCGCGAGCAAACACAAACGCAAAAGGAAGAAATTCCTAATCTTGATGAGCGTTCTACAGAAGCTAGAGCAGCTGGAAACACACAGCAACAACAGCAGCAAGTAACAGAAACCATCGTAAGGTCTCAACCTAAAATAGGTCGTAACGATCGCGTTACTATTAAAAATGTGATGAATGGTGAAACTAAGGAGGTAAAGTTCAAACAAGCAGAACCACTTTTAGCTAAAGGACAGTGGGTAATTGTACAAAACTAATTTCCACTTTTGATTATATAACAACGGCGAACTTTTAAGTTCGCCGTTTTAGTTTCTTACATTATGGAAAACACTATAAAAATACTCTGTTCAGATATAGACGGCACTTTATTAAATAAAGAACGCTGGCTAAGTGATGAGACTGTTTACGCTTTCGCGAAAGCGGGATTATCCCTTATTCTAGCATCCTCAAGACCACCGCAAGCTATGAGGTACTTACAAGAAGGTCTGGGCAACCTAGGTGAGCCTCTAATAGCTTTTAATGGCGGACTTATCATAGGCAGGGATAACACGGTTATAGAGAGCAACACCTTCCCTACTTCGCTACTCGATAACTTAGTAAGTCATCACGCTAAACATATTTACAACCTAAGTATTTATAGTCATGAACACTGGTTTACAGATAAGGAAGATGAGTGGAGCTTACGCGAAATAAACAACACACGTGCAACTCCTGTATACCAAACAGCTCAAACAAGTCTTGATTTTTTAAACAAAGAGTTTCTTGGAATTCATAAACTCATGTGCATGGGTAAGCCAGAAGAGCTTGATGAAATTATTACACTTCTTAGACCAACATATGATAGTGCTGTCCATTTTTACCGCTCTAAGGATACGTATCTCGAGATCACTCCAAAAAATATAGATAAGGCAACCGCTTTGAAAAAACTTCTACTAGCTGAATATGGTTATGAGATGAGCGAAGTAATGGCTTTTGGCGATAATCATAATGACGACGAACTCATAAAAAATGTAGGATTAGGTATTGCTGTAGCAAATGCTACAGACACACTTAAATCATTAGCAGATTATGTGAGTCCTTTTACAAATAAAGAGCACGCCGTTGCACAAGCTATTAATAAATTTTTAATAGCAGATTAGGGTCTGGGCAGTTATTCTTGTAAAAATCTAAGGTGTTTTGGCTACCTACGCCAGCATAATCACCTTCCTTGCCTTCCATGTCTATTACAATTTGAAAGTGTAAGTGCGGCGCATAATCACCATTCACATCAGGATTTCCTAAGGTTGCTATGACCTCACCTGCTCCTACCTTTTGTCCTACTTCCTTACCTTCAAGAGAAGCTAGACTAAGATGACCATACAAAGTGTGAAAAGTATGTTCCCCTATCTTATGTTTTAAGATTATGGTTGGCCCATAATCACCAAAGTTCTCATTGCGCTTAAAACTATGTATCTCGCCCTCTAGAGGGCTCAGTACTTCTGTACCTTCATCACACCATAAGTCTATTCCTAGGTGGATATTACGTTTGTCTTTTGGGTCTTCGGCTTGAAAATAATCTGATCGATCATATAATGGACGCTGTTCTAAGTAGCCACCATAAGCTACTTTAGCATCATTCTTTGCGAGATACGATTGTAAAAACACATGATGCTCATACGGACGTGTAAGCATATCAATATCTAAATCCTTATTAGCTGTAGACAAGTTTAAAGGAAGGTAATCCTCCTTTTTAAAGGTAGGATTTATGATGGGTGTGAATTGCTGTGTGAGCGAACTTAAAAAATTGTTATTCATAGAGAGTCTATTACACTATAAAAGTACTTAATCTAGTGTGAACACAAAAAGCAGCCATAGCTGCAAAATAATTTATTATGTTACCTTTATTTACTGTAGTACTACGTCACTATACTTTGCATTGATAGTGATAGTATTTGCACTACTGCGTGATTTATGAAAACCATTTACCATCTCTGTAGATCCGTTTTTCATAGACTTTGTTTCCAGTTGTTTTGGAATAAAGAAGTCGTTATGATCACCGCTATAATTAAAGTTAAATGCAGATTGTGGTAATCTTAATGTAAGATCACTATTCTCTAGAAAGATAGTAAGTGACCCAAAGTTATCACTCACCTGTGGTATAGATAGCTTACCAAAAGAGCCGGATATCATCCCAGCTCCATTAATCCGATTTATATTTACATTACTGGAGTTTGAAGTTACCTTAATATTATTTGCAGTTGAGATGTTACATTCCTTTACGTGATTCACATTAAGAGTTCCTTCATTCCAGTTTGCAACAGCCACAGGACTGTAAGAAACATCGAAGGAGGTTTGCCCTCCATCGATGTTTGTTGCTACAAGGCTTCCATGTGAGATTGTAGCTTTTGCATTATAAGCATCTACCATTCTCACTTTACCATAACGTACATTTAAGTCCAGCTCAGCCTTTTTAGGCATTTTGATGATTATTATACGTTTTACATTTTTATTTGGCTTTTTAGATCCATTACTTTCAGAGTCCCAATTAAGGCTAAAGTGGCTACTCTTGTTTCCCTTTTCATCCTTAGTATGTTTCTCTTCCCACTCTCCTTCGTGGTCTTCTGCCCAGCGTTCCATTTTCTTTCCAAAGTTTTCACCCCACTTTTCCATGTCTTTCCCAAAAGATTCTCCCCACTTCTCCATAGACTTGCCAAAATTCTCTCCAAAAGATTCTCCCCATGCTTCCATAGATTCACCAAAGTTTTCTCCCCAGTCTTCCATCTTTTTTCCAAAATCTTCTCCCCAGGCCTCTACATCATCCAGCCATTTATCAACTTCACGCACACTTACCCTTGTGTTGTACTTTCGGTTTAACTTATTTACATAAGCTTGTTTGTCCTTCTCATACTCATCACTATCAAAGGTCATATTACCTCCACTTTTAAAAGGCCATCTCGGTATCCCAGAACGATCTATTAGACGCTCACTCCAGTCATCAGAATTACGCTCAAATTCCTTCTCCCACTTCTCCATTTTCTCTTCAAACTCTGGCCCGAAGCTTTTATCCATTTCCTTCTCCCACCTATTTAAGTAAGCTCTTCCTTCTCTCTTATATGCTTCATGGTCAAATTTCATCTTACCCATTTCCTCGTAAAACTCATCTGGTAATCGTTGTCCAGAAATACCTTCTAAGAGAGGACCTACCAGACCATTCATCAATGGTTCAACAATACTGAGTGACTGTCCTATAATGTCTCCTAAATCTAGATCGAGGTTTATATTACCTATGTCATTCCTATCATAAACCTTTGCATCGCTGTAACCACCTTTACTAGTGATACGCACATTATTACTATTACCTGAAACATTCAAGTCCCACGATCTTAAAGCATCGCTGGCATCTTCACCTTCTACATAAGCCTCCACAGACACTTCATTTTTATTCCATGTTTCAAAAACCACATCTGCATAGCGCGTGTCTACTGTAATAGACACGTCTTTATTTACAGAAAAGCGTTCGTTTAATTTTTCTTTTTTGCTCTGTGCAAATACACTTCCAGAAGCCACAAAAAGCAGTGCTAGGAAGGTCCAAAATATGTTTGACTGTTTCATTTTTATACGGTTTGAATTGCTGCTTCTTGTTGAGCAGCGTTTTTCATTTCTTTTAATTTTGACTTGAGCTTTATCATAAGCTCTACTCGTAATTTGAGATTCTCAATCATCGCACTTACCATTTCATCACTTACTCCACTTTCGGTAATCTCACGATTAAGGCTCTTATACTCCTCATCTAGATCAGACAGTTGCTTCATGAAAGCATCTATAAGTTCTTTATTATCATCTGTAATTTCTAATCTCGCAATCTCAAGATTTACACTTGCGAGATAATAATCCTCCACTCGCTTAAATTCTGGTGAGATGGCGCTTAGTAATACTTCTGGTTCTGCACTTTGTTTTTCACTTGTCTCTACGTCTACTAGTTGTTGATCTCCCGCTTTCGCGAAAGCGTTATTATACACCATAAATACAATTCCACCAGCCACAATAAGTACTGCTGCAATTTTCATCCATAGATAGATACCTCCTTTTGCCGAAGTTTTTTGCTCCTGAATAGGTAAGCGTTCTTCTAGTAAATTCTCAAAGCGACGTGTATGTCCCTCGCGCAGTGATTGCTTACTGTCGCTATCCTTCTTCATGAGCTCTCTAATATCCTGTGCCATAATTAAGCGTCTTTAATTGTTCTTGAAGTTTTTTCTTTCCGCGGTGCACCAGCGTTCTTGAAGCTACTTCTGTAATCTGTAATATTTCTGAAATTTCCTGATGATCATAACCCTCTATTAAGAATAGCATAAGAGGAAATTTATATTTTTCAGGAAGTTCACTGATAACGTTTTTCACATGTTCTATAGTAACGTCGTCTCCTACATCCCAACCGTCATCACCATCATCATCTACTTTGCCCATCACTTCCTCATTAAGCGGGATGATCACTACTTTTTTTGCCTTGATCATATCGAGACTTTTATTTATCACAATACGCTTAAGCCAGGCTCCAAAGGTGACTTCTCCAGTAAACTGGTGCAACTTTGCAAAGGCGTTAATGAACCCCTCATGCATCGCTTCCTCTGCTTCAAATGAATCTTTCAAAAACCTAAAGGCGACGTGGTACATACCATCACAATACTTATTGTACAGCTGCAGCTGTGCCTTGCGATCATTAGTTTTACATTTTTCTATGATTTCTGTAACTAGCAAAATGGTTGGTTGGTTTTGATGGTTGTGATTGCTATTCTCTCTAAAGACGAATGTATTTTCTCAATGTTGCAAAAGAGATAAAAAAATCCGAAATTAACAGATTATTAAGGTACTGAGAGATTTTTGAATAAACTATTCTTAAATATTGTTGTATTAACAGATTGTTAGTAGTTGTACATTTAATACTGAATTATATTTGACATCAACAACTAGCCCTATGAAGCACCTTGACTTATCGTACGAAAAATTAAATGATTTACTAGATGAATGCTTTTGGGCAGAACGACGTTATTTTAATGCCGCAGAAGATATCCAGATTACAGAATATAAACGCTTTCTAAGTCATGAAAGTGTTAATAGAAATCGCTTCTGTCATAAAATTGTAGAACGCATGTCTCAAGAAGGTATGGAGCCTAGTAGATTAGACATCGTAAAAGGTAATTCTAATCGCGACTGGATTGAGGTAAAAGCAGCTCTTGAAAATAGCAAGCCTAAATATCTTATAGGGGAATGTATGGTACAAGATGAAGTTGTACTTAACTTACTTAAGGATATTATAGATGATGGATGGCTTCCAGTGAATATTCTAGAAGTACTTGTTCCTATGGAATTCCAGATGAAGCAATCACACATTGATCTCTTGAAGCTTAAAAAGAAGGTAAAAAAGAAGAAGGAAAAGGCAAAACAAAAACGTCTTAAGAAAGATAAGAAATCAAGCGTTATTGATTTAAAAGAACGAAATGCATAAAATAATATAAACCACCAAATGGTGGTTTTTTTATGAAGAAGAAGTTTAAAGAAAGTAGTAATTTGGTAACACCATTTTGAGCGATAAAGAGACACCCATAAACAAGAGTATTAATCCTGCCTTTTACAAGAAGAGTAAAAAGCAAGGCACTATTGATGTATCATCACTATCTCAGCGATTGATTACTGGTAATATCACTGCATTATCACAAGGAATCACCCTAATAGAAAGCTCTGTTCAAGAGCATCAAATAAAAGCGCAGCAACTTATAGAGTTATGCTTACCTCATGCAAATAAATCTGTACGTCTAGGTATTACAGGAGTTCCTGGTGTAGGTAAAAGTACGTTTATAGAAAGCTTAGGAAACTACCTTACAGATAAAGAAAAAAAAGTAGCCGTACTTGCAGTAGATCCCACGAGCTCTGTTTCTCATGGCAGCATATTAGGTGATAAAACAAGAATGTATGAGCTATCTCAAAACCCTAATGCTTTTATACGTCCTAGTGCTTCTGGAGATTCTCTAGGTGGCGTAGCTCGTAAAACTAGAGAGGCTATTATACTCTGTGAAGCGGCAGGCTTTGACACTATAATTATTGAAACTGTAGGTGTGGGACAGAGTGAAACCGTGGTACACTCTATGGTTGATTTCTTTCTATTACTAAAGCTTGCCGGAGCCGGAGACGAGTTACAAGGAATTAAACGCGGGATTATAGAAATGGCAGATACCATTGTAATTAATAAAGCAGATGGTGGTAATGAAAAGGCAGCACGGCTGGCTAGATCTGCTTTTGCAAAGGCATTACACCTTTTCCCACCTAAGCCTAGTAACTGGTCACCAAAGGTTATTACTTGTAGTGCCTTAGAACATTCTGGAATTTCAGATTCTTGGGACTTAGTTTCAGATTACTGTGATCATACAAAAGCCTCTGGATATTTTGCTAAGAAAAGAGCAGAGCAGAATAAATTCTGGCTATTACAAACTATAGAGAATACTCTTAAGGATGCCTTTTATAATAACAATGACGTGAAGTCAACGCTTCCCGAAATTCTTGAAAAAGTTGCTCGCGGTGAGGTATCACCTTTTAAAGCTGCAAAATCACTAATAGCAACCGCCGATTCTTAAGCCCACTTTGCTACGGCCCACTGCTGTAGTCTATATATTGCAAAGCCAATTATTGCTCCTATTACCCAACCTGTAAGCACATCACCTGGATAATGAACTCCTACATAAATACGGCTATAACCCACCATCGCAGACCAAAACAGCAGTATAAAGATTAAATTTTTATGTGTAGATCTTAAGGCAAGACCTGCAAATACAGCAACCGCCATACTATTACCCGCATGGGCAGAATAATATCCATAACGCCCACAACGCTCTGCTACATATCTTATAATTCCTTTAAAGTCTTCTACTCTACAAGGACGTGGTCTTTCAAAACCATGCTTAAAAGCATTTGCTAGTTGGTCTACACACGTAATGAGCAACGCGACTGCTACCACTGTTATCAAGGTTCCTTTTACACCAAACTTTTTATAAATAAAGAAGAGTAGCAAGGCATATAAAGGAATCGAGCTAAGCTTATTTGTAACAATAAGCCAGAATTGATCCCACGTAGGTGATCCTAAACCGTTGAGGAAAAGGAAAAACTCTTGATCGTATTGGATAAGTTGGTCCACCGTTTATTGCTCTTTGTCAAACTTTTCCATCTCTGCATCATACCACTCTGTAGCATCTTTGATGGCGTTTTCTGTTTCTGAGGCGAGCTCATCTTCGTCTTGACGATCAAACTCTTCAAACCATTCTATCTCGTCTATCGTAAGGTCAATTATAAACCTTGGAAACTCGGTATGTATCACAAAAATGTGATCTGAAAAATCTGAATTATCGCCTAAAAGGAACTTAGGTACTTTCATAAATATCGTATTATTACTGTTGGTCTATTAATTTTTTGCTAAGGTAATTAAATCTAAAGTACAACATCACCGCAGAAGCCGTAAGCCCTGCTAGTAAGCCTACCCAGACGCCTTGCACACCCATTTGCTCATCTTTACCCATATACCACATGATAGGGAAACCTATGATCCAGTAGGCTATAAAACAGATTACTGTGGGAATATTTACATCCTGCAATCCGCGCAATGCTCCAAGTATGGTTACTTGCACTCCATCACTTAGTTGAAACAACGCTGCCACAATTAATAACTGAGCTGCTAGAAATATCACTTCTGGATTATCTATATAAAATGGAGGAAGCCAGTCTTTAAGCAATATAAATCCTACTGCAAATACAGCTTCAATTAAGAAACAGAGTATAAAAATAGAAAAAGCGATACGTCGTAGGTTAGGAAAATCGGCTTTACCTTTTTGATTTCCTACGCGTATGGTTGCCGTTACTCCTAATCCTACAGCAATCATAAATGTCATAGAAGCTAGATTAAGCGCAATTTGATTTGCCGCTTGCGCATTCGTTCCTAGTATTCCAGATAAAAATATAGCAGCTGTAAAAACGCCTACTTCAAAAAGCATCTGTAATGCTGTTGGAAATCCTAATTTAAATAAGGTTTTAAACTCAGCAAGTTGGATGTGCTCCTTACTTCCCCAGTGGAAATAGGGTTTGAATTTACGCTTTCGCGAAAGCATAAAAATCAGCAGTGCGACCATAAAGAAACGAGAAATTAATGTTCCCCAGGCTGCACCTTCTACTTCTAATCTTGGGAATACCCAGATTCCGTAAATCAATACATAGTTAAAAACAACGTTGACCACGTTTGCTACAATGGTAGCATACATTGCATATTTGGTTTGTGACAGGCCATCTGCAAACTGCTTGAAACCCTGAAATATCATAAGCGGAATCATAGATAGTGCTACAATCTCAAGATATGGAATTGCCAGTTCTACCACCTCTGGCGGCTGATCAAGCATGTACAACAAAGGCTTTGCGATCAATAGCGTAATAAATAGTAGCACCCCATTTATGGTACACATAATCACTCCGTGATGGAAGTGCAAGCGACCTTTTTCTATATCACCCTTCCCATCTGCCTCTGCTACAAGCGGAGTGATGGCAAACGAAAATCCAATACCTATAGAAAGTGCAATGAACACCAAGCTATTGCCTAGACTTACTGCTGCAAGTTGTGCTGCACCCAGCTGTCCAACCATCAAATTATCTGCCAGTGCTACAAGAATATGACCTAGCTGTCCCAACATTATAGGATATGCTATTTTAAGATTGATGCCAAATTCCTTTGTGTAGTCTGAGAATCTCATTAATTAAATTTGATACGCTTTCGCGAAAGCGCAAAAATACTTCATCCCGTAGAAAGAGCGTCTAGATTTCAACCAATTTACTATCTTCAAGCTTGTAAATAATACTGGAACCGTAAATGATCACAAATCCCATCGAAATAGACCTCGCACTTCGTGCTATTATTAAACGCCACGAGCAACATTTACAATTAAGAAAAGACGATAGCGCAGGCTTAGAAGTGGCAGGTACCATACCTACCATGCAAGGAAAACAGAAAGTAGATGGTTTTTATTTTGCCAGTGTGATCCCAAAGCCTAAGGACTGCAGGTTGTACTTCTTCCCTATTTATACTGACGTAGCTGCATTTACAGACATAGATCCTGCCTTAAGAAAATGTTTGAAAGGCAAAAGCTGTTTTCATATCAAAAAAATGGATGCCTCACTAGAAGCATCCATTAGTGATATGATAGATAAAGGTCTGTCTCTTATACACATCTGACGCT
>CAJXSW010000117.1 GCA_913060645.1 uncultured Dokdonia sp.
TCTACACTATCCTCTTCGTCGGCAGCGTCAGATGTGTATAAGAGACAGATTTAATACTTACCATAATGCTGTCTTATTACAGCTTCGGCTGGTTTATTTTGAGGTGTAAATTGGTTGTTTTCTGGACCTCCTACCTCATCATGTTTAATGAACCACTTCCATATAAATCCTCCTGCCATCCACTCTTCATCCCATACTGTATCAAAGAGAGCTTGCGTCGCTTGTGCCTGTCCTTCAAGATTTACGGTGGTCATAGATCTATCTGCCTTCCAAGGTTCTTTGCCTGTATAATCTACAGAGCGGTACCCAAATTCTGTGAAAATCACTTTGCGGTTTTCCGCTTTCGCGAAAGCGGACATCTCCTCCTTCCATCGTTGCCATCCCGCTGTAACACACTCCACAGATGGTGTTTGATCATCACAAACTGGAAAATAAGCATCAATCCCTATGTAGTCTAGCTGGCTCCAAAAAGGTGTTTTCTTATACTCATCCCAGTTTGCAGCATACGTAAGTTTACCATTGTACACCTTTCTTATATCAATAATAAGTTGCGTCCAAAAATCTGGTCTGTTTGTTACAAATTGTTCTAATTCTGTACCTATGCAAAAAATGGTTGCTCCTTCTTCTTGAGCTAGTGTGGCATAATCAATTATAAAGTTGCGGTATGAATCTTCAAGCGCTATCCACTCTACCTCTGTTTCCATTTTAAGGTACCCAGTAAACTCGCCATTGCGTATCCATATCTGTGGTTTTACCATCACCTCAATACCTGCTTTGTGCAATTCTGAAACATAGTTGCGACCTCCTTCTCTGGTCTCACCATACCACTGCCTGTCTGTATTGTATATAATTTGTGGTTTATCTTTTTGTGGTACAAACCCAAACGGCATTACCGCAGCATAGTTTGCATTTACAAGTTGTACAGGGCTTACATGAGTGCTATCTACCGGATTACGATTTGCAACAAAACTCACCCCATTGATTTTCTTTTCTTCTGTTTTTTGAGCAGTACATGCTTGTAGACAAATCAATAAAAAGAAACATCCTATAATATTTTTCATCTACTTATTTTTTTGATTTAAAGATATGTGTTTATGATTAAAATTTGAAAAGCATATGAGTTATAACGAAAGATCTTAAAAGCAATAAGACCTTAAGAACTGGGTAGCTCTCAAGGTCTATCATAGTATGCTGTATACTCATTGTAGTTAACGTATATGAATATACATTGCACTCGTAAAGAGCTTAGATTAGGGGAACCTAAGCGCTCTAGCTATATGTTAAAAAACAGCTCTCAACCCTAGATTAAAAGTCTGTCCTAATCCAGTATCGTTTCCTCTTACAAAGTTTGTATATAATGCCTCAAGGTTGAGAGCATCTGTAAGTTGATATTTTGCCCCACCACCTACAGCTGTAAAGTCTTGTGAGAATTCGTTTCCTAGGTCAAGAAGTTGTGAGTGCTGTACAAGGCCTAATACTGTAAATTTCGAACTTGGGAAATAACTTAAAAACAATCCAGGAGTAAGACGCAAACTATCATTTGCAAAACTATCCTCATCATCTCCAAAGTTGAGCTCAGAATTCAAATCTGCAAATAGTTGCCAGTCTCCTCCTGCAAAAGTATGATCAAAGAAAAATCTGTTTTGCCATGTAAATCCTTTTTGATCAAGAAAAACACCTTCTTCTGTCTCATTATCTACTAGAGGAATAAAAAACGAACTCTGGATAGAGAAGTTATTTACTTTACTAAATGGAACAAACTTTACAGATGGTGCTATAGAAGTAAGACCGCTACGAGCAGTGCCTCGCTCACCATCAAATTTAAATACATCAAAGGCATCACGACCGCCTATAGTGCTAGATCTTGCCTCTAGTATTAATCCTACGTTTACTCTATTATTATTTGAAACACCAGTATACACTTCAAGTGTTGATGTGAAGAAATTATTCCTTGGGATATCACGATCCTCACCATTTTCTCCAAAGGTATCTTTAGTCTCTGTGTACAGATTATTAAACCATTTGATGTCAAATTGACCTTTTGAGATAAGTTTAGACGGTGTGAGTGTTTGTATCACAGAGCCTCCGTCTTCAAGGTTTTCTGTATCATCTTGTGCAAAAGAGGTTGCAGCAACAAGCATTAAAGCCACTAGTAGGATTGTTTTTTTCATTGTAGTTGTTTTTGATTATTTGTTTGTGCGTCACACACCAGACGGCTAGGGTTTAATACTATCTGGTGAGAACGGCTTTTTAAGTCAATAGTTATCTACCTCGACAGGTATCGAGTAGTTGTAGTAGGTAAATTTTAAAGGAGTTATAGCAAGTAATCTATACCAGTTCTAATGTACTAGAAATTATTATTTAGTATCATTGAGTGTCCAGTCATAAGGATAATATGACAGCTTTGCATCACTAGAAATAGGCTCTTTGCGGTATTTGTTTAGAAAATCTATCTCTGTACCCTTGCGTACGAAGTCTTCTTTATACCACTCAAATATTTGTGAAATCTGCACCTTGTCACCTTTCACTTTAATGAAGTTAGGATTATTTACAGCAAGTGTGGTCTGGCGTTGTAGCTGTGATTTTAATTTGGCTGGTGTGTATGCCTCATTGATGATAGGAGGACACCCTAAACCTGCACATACTAACACAAAGTGAAAACGAGGTTCACTTGGAAACGCTGCACGTAATTTCTTATTTTCAATATCATCTAATGTGATATTTGTTCCGCCCAACTTGTAGGTGTTTTTATCAAAAAAACCTTTTATAGATAGTGGTTGCTTTACTGGATACTTCTCTGTGATTCCTTTAATTACTGCTAGGTTATATGCATTAATCCAGAAAGATTGATACGTTGCCGCATCAGATGTGCTTACAGATATAGATGCTGCATTTTCTAATAGCTTATCTAGCGCTTGTGGGTTTGCCTTTACAGCGGCATAATTCACTAGCCCATTTTTCACGTTTGCTTTAAAGAAAGTATCTGCATTAGTGAAAAATGATGCCGTGTCTTGTGCTTGGATGTGCACACTTGACAAAATGATTACGAGAAGTAGTGCGAGCTTGGTAATTGATTTCATAAGTAAACTTTTTTCTGCACAATGGGTCGAGCTCAAATAGAGAGACTTACAGCCAGACCATTAAAAATTTAAAATAACCAGTTCAGTACCCTCCATAATTAAGACTATAATTTCCTTACGAATATCTTAACATTTAGATAAATTCTAAATAGGGAGCATCGCGTTAAGTTTGTTATCTTTAAAACGACCCAAGGATATGTTATCTCATAGAAACAAGTTTTAAAATGCTTGTTTAGACTACTATATATTTTGCTTTCGCGAAAGGGTAACAAAAAGATTTTTTCGCGAAAGCGGGACAACAACAACCATTCATTTCTTAATTTTTACTTAGGTGAAAGTTATATAAAACCAACCTCTATGGAAGAACACATCGTCATTATAGGTAACGGTATTTCTGGCGTAACCACCGCAAGACACATCCGCAAAGCTTCTGACAAAAAGATCACCATCATTTCTGCCGAAACGGATCACTTCTTTTCTCGTACGGCGCTCATGTATATCTATATGGGACACATGAAATATGAACATACAAAACCGTATGAAGATTATTTCTGGAAGAAAAACCGCATTGATCTTAAACGCGCTTTTGTAGAGACTGTAGATCATGAAAACAAACAATTACTCCTTTCTGGTGGTGAAAAAATGAGTTATGATAAGCTAGTGCTTGCCGTGGGATCTACTCCTAATAAATTTGGCTGGCCCGGCCAAGATCTCGAGGGTGTACAAGGGTTGTATTCAAAACAAGACTTAGATAAACTAGAAGCAAATGCTCCAGATAACAAAACGTGTAAACGTGCTGTAGTAGTAGGTGGAGGTCTTATAGGTATTGAGATGGTAGAGATGTTACTCACTCGTGACATCCCTGTGACTTTTTTAGTTCGCGAGAATAACTTCTGGAACGGAGTGCTCCCTATAGGTGAAAGCCAGATGCTCAATCGTCACATAAAAAGTCATCATGTAGATTTACGATTAGGTTTTAATCTAGACAGTATTCTAGCAGATGATAATGGTAAAGTGCGCGCTGTAACTATAAAAGAGACTGGAGAAGAGATTGCTTGTAACGTTGTAGGGCTTACCGCTGGTGTGTCTCCTAATGTGGCTTTCTTAAAAGATAGCGGTATTGAGATAGGACGAGGTATCAAGGTCAATCCTATGCTAGAGACTAATATAAAAGATATTTATGCCATAGGTGATTGTGCAGAGCAGCACGAGGGTATAAACGGCCGTCGTCCTATAGAGGCTGTGTGGTATACTGGTAGAATGATGGGCGAGGCACTTGCTCAGACACTTACTGGAAAACCTACAGCATATAACCCGGGACACTGGTTTAATAGTGCTAAGTTTATGGATATAGAGTACCAGACCTACGGATGGGTGTTCTCAAAACCTAAAGAAGGTAATACGCACTTCCACTGGATGCATAAGGATGATAATAAATGTATCACTATCGAGATGCAAGAAGGTACTCGCAAGTTTATAGGGATAAATAATTTTGGGATACGCCTACGTCACGAACTATTTGACCGCTGGCTTACCGAGGGTCAAACTACAGACTATGTACTAGAGCATCTTAAGGATGCAAACTTTGACCCAGAGCTCTATGCACATTACGAAAAAGAAATCCTAGCAGAGTATAATAAACAATACGGAACCTCTCTCGCTCCTAAGAAAAAGAGCTGGAAAAGAATCTTTGCATAACCTACCTTACGACTTACACTTATGAAAATTATTAAAAACTTAGGCCTGGTTATCTTTCTTACTGGACTAGCAATATGGACTGCTTCTGTGTTTATGGGAGGCTTTACATTACAACAAGATCAACTAGACGTTTTTGTTTCTGAAAAAGGAATTAAAAGCGAACTCATCACTAAAAAAATAACAGAAGACGTAGTGGGTAAAACCCTAGGCACCTTTGCTTTTACAGGTGCCATTCGTAATGCCCTTGCCGAAAACAACACCTATTATGATGCTCAAATAGCCAAATATGACGCTGCAAAGGAATGGGATAAAAAAGGAGAACAATACCAGTATCGCATTAATGATAAAGACTTTCAAGCCTTTAGCTTCTCCCTAGCCAAAAAAGCAGGAACAGGCTTCATCGTTGAAAATAAAGGGCTCATGTGGTTCTTAACTTTTGGACTAAGCATATTAGGAGCACTTATGTTTATTTTCCCTAACCTTGTTTTATTAGGTAAACCAGGAATTAAAAACGACCACATCTACCACGACGCAGCTACAAACCGCGGCTGGATTGCCTGGTTAGTACTCATATACCTCGTGCTATTTTACCTAGTGCTTTATTTTAATGCAGACTATGTAGTAAACTGGACATTTATACTGGACCCTATTAGTAATGCGCTTAACGGTGGAGATGCCAGCCAGTGGTTTGTGTACGGTTTCTTATACTGTACCATTATGCTCACGATGGCTATGCGTATGTACATAAAGTACCGTCATAATAAATACCAGATTGTACGTACTACCTCTGTATTATTTTTCCAGATAGTATTTGCCTTCCTTATTCCAGAGATCATGTCTAGCTTAGGAAAGCCAGGATATGATTTTAAAAATGCATTCCCACTTGATTATGATTTCTTTTTTGAGTGGAATCTAGAAACACTTACAGAAAGTGGTGGCCTAGGTATTTTCATCCTCGTATGGGGTGTTGTACTTACACTCGTGATAGTACCAGTAATGGTATACTTCTTTGGAAAAAGATGGTATTGTAGTTGGGTTTGTGGTTGTGGAGGTCTTGCCGAAACACTTGGAGATCCTTACCGCCAGCATTCTAACAAAACGATGAAAGCTTGGAAGCTGGAGCGCTGGCTCATTCATTCTGTACTTGCTTTCTCACTTGTAATGACCGTAGTTACTTTATATTGCTACTTTACAGGAGCAGAGTCGCTACTAGGTATCAACACGCAGTGGATTAAGGATACGTACAGTTTCTTGATAGGTGCTTGGTTTGCAGGAGTAATTGGGACTGGATTCTACCCTATTTTTGGTAACCGTGTATGGTGTCGTTTTGGATGCCCGCTAGCAGCCTACTTAGGATTTGTACAACGTTTTAAATCTCGTTTTAGAATCACTACAAACGGAGGACAATGTATCTCTTGTGGTAACTGCTCTACCTATTGTGAGCAAGGAATTGATGTACGTGCATATGCTCAAAAGGGAGAAAACATCGTACGTTCTAGCTGTGTAGGTTGTGGTGTATGTAGCGCAGTATGTCCTCGTGGCGTACTTAAATTAGAAAACGGACCAGAAGCAGGTCGTATCAACCCTACTCAAGTATTATTAGGTAATGACGTAGACCTTATGGACTATGTGAATAATGATCAAGATGTAGCGTAACTATTTTATAACGCTTTCGCGAAAATGTGATATTTCAAAAACCACCTCAGGAAACTGTGGTGGTTTTTGAGTTTTAAACTGTGTAAAGAGCTTATTTATGAAAAGCTAATATGCACTTTATTTCAAAAAATACTACGATAGTGCGGAAATCCATAAAATTAAAATATTAAGCTTTTGTATTTTCGGTGGCTACATACCAAATACAAATATATAACCTTAAAAAAATGGCTAATCCATTGGAAAACTTTAATGAGGGAAATGTGGAAAAAAACGACACGTTTAATAAAAGCTGAAGACTCTAACTACTTAGACAGCAATACTACAGTTATCGGAATTTGGTGGATATTATGGATTGTGTCTATCTATATAGGTAATTATGTACTTAAGAGTATCTTTAAAGAACAGACTATTGAGACTTTAATGAGTAGTACTATTGCAGACATGGTTATGTCAATATTAGGAATACCGCTAGCTATCGTGACCGTAACTATTATCAAAAACTATTCGTCTAAAGAAAAGAAAATTTCAAGTTTAGAAAAACAAGAATCTATTTAGTAAATAGCTTAATTCAACTAAATCATGGATATCATCGCATTAGAAAAGAAAAGACTAGAATGGTCTCTTAGAACATTTACAGAAGCAACCCCAATGGGATCACTTCAAAAAGCTAAGGAAGAGATAAAAGAAATAGAAGACGATATTACCAATGACATTAAAAATCCAGTTGAATATGCAGATGCCATCATGTGCATATTTGACGTAGCAGCTAGAATGGGAATAAGTGCAGAAGATGTCATGATTGCCTATGAAGAGAAGCTTGCCGTCAATATGAAGCGAACTTGGAAGAAGAATTCAAACAATAGCTATTCACATATAAAGTCATAATTTTAAGCTTTCTTATAGGTATACTTTTGGCTAAGAAATCAACTTTATAAACGACTACAGAACTGTAAAAATTTTAATAAAACTCAATCTTCCTTCAGCTCAATGACAACCCTACCTCAACAACTAGAAAATCCTGTCTGGTATTCTTTAAGTGAAACGCATAAAAAGTTTGCAGTTACTTTTGATGGCGTTCTGTTTTATAATCCCGCGGTATGTACGTTTGGAGCTTTCTTTAATGAAGCAAAGACTGCAAGTGCTTCTAGAGAATATATAAAAACCAGAAAAGATTTCTTCTTCGTAACAGAAAACCAAACACCTCAAATAGATGACACAAAAGTTGTTCTAGAAAGAAAAATTGATGGGTGCCAGATGGTGTTGAAAGAATTAAGTAAAGTTGAAATCACCGAAGAGATCATATTATTGGATGAATCTTATATTGATGAGATTTATGAGCTTGTATGGTTAGTAATGCCAGGTTTTTATCAAAAGCGCAGCTTTGAAATGGGTAATTTCTATGGAATTATTAAAAACTGCAAACTAGTTGCCATCGCTGGACAGCGCATGCAAACCAATCTCTTTGTAGAAATAAGCTCCGTAGTCACCCATCCAGATTACACCAAACAAAAACTAGCTAGTCAGCTCATTGCTCACAACGCTCAAGAGATTTTAAAAGAAAATAAAACACCCATTTTACATACCAACAAAGGAAACCTTGCAATCCCATTGTATGAAAGATTAGGATTTGAGGTCACTAGAGATATGAACTGGTGGTTATATTGTAGAAAAGAGTAAATACTATGAGACAACTTTTTATCTTATCAATCATTTTATGTTTTAGTACTAGCGACACCTTGTTATATGCTCAAGAAACTAATTTCATAAACGACTATATACAGCGTTTAGAAAACTCCCAAGAATATCTCAATCGCGTTGCAGAAGCTATGCCTATTGAGAATTATGGCTACAGAGTTACACCAGCCTCTAGTAGTTTTGAAGAAAACTTAATGCACATCGCATGGGCGATGGATTGGCATAGTGAATCACTTTTAAATGGTCGTCCAGCAAGGAATTGGGAGACAGATAGCGAACTTAAAGTTGCTTCCAAAACTAAGGAGGAAATGATCGCTGCTGTAAACAAGACTTTTGAACACACCGTCAAATTAATCCAAGGGCTTGATACAACCCAATTAAATGACACAGTAGCTTACGGCAATCTGCAACGCACAAAGCGCCAAGTGTTACTTATCCTCACCGATCACATTACGCACCACAGGGCACAAATGCTAGTTGCATTACGCCTTAATGGCTTAGTTCCGCCACGGTATATGTTGTATCAGTAATGTAAGACAGAACGTATTTAAAAGGGTACTACCATATTTTTAAAATGAAATCATCACGAATAAATTTCAATAATGAAAGATTTAATTAAACTTGGAAAGAAAAGAACACTGCTTATTTCATTAAGTATTTTACTTGTCTCCATACATACTATTTATTTTTACAATGTGAGTGTATTAGAGATAGAACCTACGAAACTCCTTCAACAATTCATACGTTTCTTATTAACTATTGGGCTGCTACTCATGGTTTATAAAGGAAAAAATTGGGCAAGGATTATTGCTATAATTCTATTTGCTTTTGGAATATTAGGAGCCATTTTTGGATTCATTACAACCGATACTTATTTTCTAAATAAAACGCCGTTCTTAGTAATGATTTTCGTCTATGGATTGGCCGTTTATCATTTCAGCTTTTCAAAAAGTTTTAAGGCCTTTTTTGAATCTCAAAAAACTAACATTACCCAAGCTCCCGGCTTATACGAGAGACAGATGCAATTAGATAAGTTCTGGCAAATCATCGAAAACAGTAATACTAAAAGTCATGGTGCTGTCTCTTATACACATCTGACGCTGCCGACGAAGAGGATAG
>CAJXSW010000118.1 GCA_913060645.1 uncultured Dokdonia sp.
TTTTACTACTTTCATATCTGTTTTGATCTGCTTACCTTGATTTGCAAGAAACCCAAAAGTATAAGCCAGCTGCTCGCACGTCATCTTTATAGAGCAGAGGTGAAAGTATAAATCTGTTACTTGATTACATGTGTTGTGAATGTTCTTAAAGGACTTTATGAAATTTGCTAGTGCATAATTTCGATATCCCGTTGCCTGCTCTGAGGCTGCGATATCAGTTGCGTATTGTAAATCCTTAATTCCTGATACTTCTCGCACGTAATCTAATAATGCGGCTTTAGGATCATCAAAGAGGTCACAAATAATATCACATATGACGATAGCCCCAGCATTAATAAGAGGATTTCTCGGGATTCCGTTCTCACTCTCCAGTTGTACCAGCGAATTAAAAGCAGTTCCAGAAGGTTCAAAATCCATGCGTTCCCAGAGTTTATCGCCTATTTTTGAAAGCACAAGGCTTAAGGATAAAACCTTAGCAATACTTTGTATAGAAAACTTTACCGTGGCATCACCGCAAGTGAACTGTTCTCCGTTTTTTGTAATGAGACAAACGCCAAATTGATCTGGATTTATGGTCGATAGCTCAGGGATATAGCTAGCCACATCACCTACATGCTCCATTTTCAACACTTTCTGGTATGTGTTATCTAGTATGTTTTGGCAATCTATCATTCTCTAATTATTCTGCAATGTTAGTGTCTCAACGAGTCGTACGCCAGTTGCTGTTTTTTCAAATAAAAATGAGGTACTTCCTCCTTGATAAAACGTAGGATACTTTGCGGTGCGTTTACGCTTTCGCGAAAGCATTTCTATCACAAACATATCATTCTCGGTCTCAGAAACATAAAGCTGGTAGCGTGATCTTCTTTTATCTCGTACTTTTTTAAAAGCAGGAATCTCAATAGGTTGATATAAATCACCAAAGAAATTCTCAAAATCCTTATCTGTAAAACGAGTGTCCATACCATCTAGCCAAAAAGCATAGGCTTGATTTGTAAAACTTACGGTCCCTGCCGATGCTGCAATTACAGTGGCTTCCGTCTGTTTAAATTCTGGCGTTTTTTTGATTAAAGCAACTGCCTTTTGATACGTCTCTATACTTTCTTGCGCTTGTAGTCCTAAGCTCAAACATAAAATGGTGATAAATATTAATAGTCTCATTATAGTACTTTTCCTTTAATTTTTTTCCAAACACTAAGCAGTAATCCTCCAGATATAACGCAAATACTGAGGCCGATGAATGCATTAGTAAGTTGGTCATAAATGAAGTAACCAGTGGTAAATAACGTTCCGTAAATTAATACACAACCTAGTAACATGGCAACAATTCCCATAGGTACACTCCACTTTTCTGTAGTTTTTATGATGTTTACTTGTTCTTGGTCTGCTTGAAGTATAATTTTCTTCCATCCTGGGCCTCCAGGTTGTGTTTTTTTATAGAACGCATAAAGTGTTTCTTTAGTTTCTGGTTGTGTGAGATAGGTGACAACAACCCAAATAAGCGTCGAGCTAAATACCACAAAAGGAAATTTTGCATACGCTGGCAACATTCCGCTAGCTCCAAAGAGTGTTTCACCCAGTGAAGTAAATTCTATGAGGATAGAAATCACACCAGAGGCTAGCATGGCACTTATCTCTGTCCACGCATTAATACGCCACCAGAACCAGCGTAGTATAAAAATAAGCCCAGTGCCTGCACCAAACATCAGTATGATATTGAATAGTTGTAGTGCATTTGTAAGTGCAAGGGCTATTAGTGCGCTTATCACCATAAGAATTACCGTGGTAATACGACCTACAGCAACGAGTTCTTTTTCTGTTGCATCAGGTTTAATTTGTTGTGCATACACGTCATTTACTACATAAGATGCTCCCCAGTTGAGGTGTGTACTTATGGTACTCATATATGCGGCAGAGAGTGATGCGAGCACGAGACCTAACAATCCGCTAGGTAACATTGTGAGCATTGCAGAGTACGCTAGATCTTGTCCTAGTTTATCTTCAGATATATTTGGGAAAGCCTCCTGAATACTTGCGAGGTCTGGAAAGATAATAAGAGAAGCAAGTGCAACTAGAATCCACGGCCATGGGCGTAATGCGTAGTGCATGATGTTATAGAAAAAGGTTGCTCCTATAGCGTGGTTTTCATCCTTGGCGGCAAGCATACGTTGTGCTACATAGCCTCCACCGCCAGGCTCAGAACCTGGATACCAAGAACTCCACCATTGTACTGCTAGAGGGATGATGAGCAGTGTGATAAGCATTTCTGTATCGTTAAAATCTGGAAGGAGATTGATTTTGTCTTTTACATTTTCATGAGAAATTAATGCTTCTAGTCCGCCTATTTCTGGCATACCTACGATGTAATATGCAGCTCCAAAAGCTCCTGCCATTGCGACGAAGAATAATATAAAATCTGTATAGACCACTCCTTTAAATCCGCCTATGGCACTAAAAACAACGGTAATCACTCCAGCAACTATCACGGTTGTGACAGGATCTAGACCCAACATTACTTCGCCTATTTTTATTGC
Organism: uncultured Dokdonia sp.; assembly: GCA_913060645.1. Classification (GTDB taxonomy): domain Bacteria; phylum Bacteroidota; class Bacteroidia; order Flavobacteriales; family Flavobacteriaceae; genus Dokdonia. The sequence continues at coordinate 2,535 of CAJXSW010000118.1, forward strand.
GGCAAGAGTTACACCAGCCATGGCGAGTACGTTAAATACAATCCCTAGGTAAATCGCTCTGAATCCTCGTAAAAAACGAGCAGGAGCACCACCGTAGCGCAGTTCGTAAAACTCGATATCTGTCTTTACCTCAGACTTGCGCCATAGTTTTGCATAGACAAATACCGTAAGTAATCCAGTGACTAAAAATGCCCACCATACCCAGTTACCTGAGACGCCGTTAGTACGTACAATATCTGTAACAAGATTAGGAGTATCTGTAGAGAATGTTGTTGCTACCATAGAAAGCCCTAAAAGCCACCACGGCATATTACGACCTGATAGAAAGTACTGCGTGGTATTTTTTCCTGCGCTTTTCCCTACGTAAAAACCTACGCCTAAAATGACTACAAAAAGAGCAATGATAATGGCAATGTCTAAGCCAGATAAGTCAATCATAAACAAAGGATAATGTATGGTAAATTAGAGTAGGAAGATAATGATTTAAAATAGCATCTATATTTATTGAGATGCCGTTTCTAATTTAAAATTTACAATTGCTTTGTTATCGGTAAAGAGTGTAAGAAAAGGTTGGCTGGGATTTTTGACTTTAACTTTTGCTACCAATTTGTTATTTTCTCTGTGGATAAAAAGCTTTTTAGCAAATTTAAATGATGCATTTTGATAATAAATATCCTTTCCTTTTGGGAGCTTATCAAAATAAATCAGATAAGTGTCTTTTTTATATTCTGTTAAAATACCTTCGTGATCATCAGCTAGATTAACATCTGATGAGCTGTAGTAGGTGTAAAATACTGGTTTTGAGAAAAATGTTTTTTTTGATATTGGTTTTTCGAGTAATTGCCAAGTTGGATTTCCAGGGTAGTGGTGCTGAATAAAAACCTCTGGAGGAGCTTTATAAAATTTATTTGAAAAATGAAATTTCCATTTCGTTTTATACTCAACTTCATAACCGGCTCCCCACGTAGTATCTACCAAGTGCCACTCCTCATTCAAGTATACAGCGTTCCATACATGATCTTTCATGCCAGGATCTGCCCCAATAAAATTGGGGTTTAGTTTTGTATAACCACGGATTTTTTTTGCGGGAATTTCTAATTTTTCGCAAAGGGCGACAAATAAAGATGCATAATCATCGCAAATTCCCTTTCTGTTATTTAAAGCTTGAGTGATTCTTTGCTCCTCTAAGTTTCTTAATTGTCTAGCTTGTTCTTTTGATGAACGATAGATCATCAATGGAGGAGATCTAAAGCTGTAATATCTGGTTAAATCGTAGGCAATATTTTTACTAATCCAAGTGTAGACAGCTCTTGCCTGTAGTTCTTTAGAGTTGAAGTCATTGTGAATTCTATAAGCAATGTCTTCAATGGTATTTAGTGTTTTTGGATAAGTATTTACCTGTAGCTCCAGTTCTTCAATTGTCTGACCGTTTGCAAATAGTGAGAAAAAGAGAAATATAATTGCTAAATGTTTTATTTTCAAGATCTTTAGTTTTAAAAATTAAAGATAAAACAAAACAATGAACCCAGCTGAAGAATACATCCTCGCTAAACCAGAGGCTTGGTGCTCTATACTCATGGAGTTGCAAGCAGTGATTAAGCGTACCGTTCCTAAGGTAGAAGAAGGTTATAAATGGCATTTACCATTTTATAGCTTAAACGGTAAAATGTTCTGCTTTTTAAATTTTAGAAAGACTTTTGTAGATATAGGTTTTCCTAAGGGGATACTAGTACAGGGATTTGATGATGTATTAATAGCGGGAGAAGGCCGCAAGCAATTACGCTCGCTTAGATATTATGCTCCAGAGGAGATTGATGTGCGTAAACTAGAGGAAGTACTCAAAGCAGTTGCTAGATTAACTTAACCTAAGTTAGTACATTATTATGGTCTAAATAGCCCATTTTTAAGTGCATAAATCACCAAGCCTGTCCTGTTTTTTAAGTTGAGTTTTGAGAATACGCTATCACGATATCCTTGCACAGTTTTTGGACTCAAAAACATAACATCTGCAATCTCATTATAAGTCATCTCTGTACAGGCATGTTTTATAAATTCGATCTCTCGATCTCGCAATGCATCTTTGTTGTTGCCATTTAGGCTTTTTACAAGTAGCTGACTTACCGTATTTGTGTGATAATAACCGTTTAGAGCAAGTTCGTTGAGGGCATTTTCAAGTGTCTTTTTTTCTGTATCCTTAAGTAAATATCCTTTTGCACCTGCGCGTATCATTTGTAAGATAGTGTGGTCATCCTCTTCTACAGAGAGTGCTAGTATGAGAATAGTAGGGTAAAGCTCTTTTACCTGTGCGGTAGCTTCTATACCATCCATAATAGGCATGTTTACATCCATCAAGATGATGTCTGGGCGCTTATTTTCAAAACGAAGGTTGTCAAGAAGTTCTTGCCCATTTTTACAAGTGTAAAGGACTTCAAAATTGTCGAAAGAATTTACTAGGCCGCTTATAGCTTGGCTTAATAAGGTATGGTCATCTACAATAATGATAGTTTTCATAGTGGTTGTGGTTTGTAAGTAAGCGATAGCGTTGTGCCCTCGCCTACGTTTGATTTGTAGTCTACTGTAGCTCCTATAAGCTTTGTACGGGTCTCAATATTAGTGAGTCCTATGCCATTTTTTGCTCTTGCTTGATGGTAGTCAAAGCCTACGCCATTATCTTTTACAGTGACATGTAGTGTATCAGATTTATAGAGTAGGTTAACGTCAAGATTAGTTGCTTTGGAGTGCTTGATGGTGTTTGTAAAAAACTCTTGTAAGATTCTAAAGATGATGGTCTCAATCTTTTTATCTATAGTAATAGGGGTTCCTGTAATTTTGAGAGATGGTTTTAGATACGCCATTCTGTTAAAGCGTTCTAGCTCTAAGTTTAAGGCTTCCGGTAGTGACATATTTTTGAGTGCCTCTGGATTTATGAGCTTAGAGAGCGCTCTTATTTCTGTAAGTCCTTTGCCTATAGTGGCTGCTGCCTCGTCAAGATCTTGCTGACTGCCACCACAATTTTGGGTTTGTATTTTGGCTAGCGTAAGTAGCTGTCCTATGTTATCATGGAGTTCCCAGCTTATATTGCGTAGCGTCTCCTCACGTATTTCTATCTGCGTCTCTGCAATTTCTTTTTCAAACTTTTTCTTTGTGTGCTCTTGTTCTAAGAGTAAGGTGTTCTTACGTTTCATAAACACAGAGAAGAGCACCACTACCACAACTAGTAGCAATAGTAATATAGTAATAGCCACTAAGACTATAAACAAGGTGCCATTATCTTGATTTTGGATAAGAAGCATAGTTGGATAGGAATAATTATAATGAATGTTGAAGGTACTTATTTTGGTATTGATTACCCATAGGGCATTTACCCCAAAGTATGCGAATAATGGTTTTTAAAACACGCTTTCGCGAAAGCGTACTCTAAACAACTACATTTTGTAAGCAGGTACTTTCTTAGGATCTGTCCATATAAATCCAAAAACTAAGATAATATTAGTTACTACGAGAGAAAATGTTTGGACTGCTCGTAGGGTGTTCAATAATTCTCTTGAATATTGAAAATCCATCTGTCCAACTATAAATGGAGATAGCGGAATAAAGGAGACTCCAAATAGAAGATAACCAGAAAAAACAAAAAGTTCGAGTTGGTTTTTAAGTCTAAGCGGTGCATCGCTCTTAAGACGGTCTATGGCATAATACATAAGTAAAACGACCAATAAAATCATGGCAATATTATAGATAATACTCATATAGTGCGTGACCACAGGCACTGTAAAAGCTCTAATAATAATGGCTATGATCATCGCTGTAGATAACCATGTTACAATACGTTTTCTAGTCGTATTTTCTATATGATCATACACCATCTTATAAAACAAAATGTAGAATAAGAATGCATAAAGGTTATATGCCCAGTGATTATTGTGGTAGTAGTGTGAGTATATTTTAGCCATACTTTCTGTGATGACCGCTATCCAGAGAATATACAGTATGGTTTTTATAGGTAGATGTTTGTACTTAGAAAAGAAGATAGTTGCCACAAGTGCCACTATAATTTCTGAGATATACATTAGAGTACTCAAGTAGGGGTTTCTTTAAGTTAGTGCTGAAAGGTAATAAATTATAAAGATGGATTTTGTAAGATTTTTACACGTGGAGCGCTGTATTACGCTTTCGCGAAAACGTACTCAACACTAAAATTTCATATCAAAATAAGAAAAACTGTATTTACGGCAATCGCGGCTTATTATCAAAACGATAATATAGCGCGATCGCACAAAACAAAGTCGCTACTAAAAATAGTAGAAACAAAATGGTCACGCAGACCAGCCATATGACAAGAACTTCCTCCTTAATCATAAGATGCGCCTTATTAAAGTTGCTGAATGTACTCCTCTATAAAAACCAAATGCAATCGTGCCATAACACGCAATTACTGCAATGAATTGAATAAGAAAAATCGCCTCATATAGAAAAACACTATCCGTAACAAGGAAGTATCTCGAAAACATTATCACGGGATATGAAATGTGGAATATTAAAAAACCAATACTTACCCACAAAAATATATCTCTAGTATATCGTACAATTTTATTACTTCTTAATTGCTCTACTAGGTATAGTGTGAGTGCTATAATGATTAAAATGGTAGATAACGTAAATGAGAACACAGGCCAGTCTTTAAAAGGGTCTTGAGTAATCGCAGTAATAGTAAATGCGATAGCGCTTATTACGATTAAGACATTTGCTATAGCGATGCGTATATGATGTGATAAATGCAATCGGGTAATGATTAATAATCCCAAACAAACAATAACCTCATAAAAATTATAAAGTATCTCAAACCTACAGGGTGCTAGTAGTATGTGACAAGCAAACTCATTAATGGCGATATACCATAAAAGCGGTAGCATCCACTTTAAGGGTGTCGACTTGTACTTTTTATAATATACAGTGGCAGAGATTGCGGCAGCAAACTCAAATAATAGCACTATGTATATTAGGTAGTCCACAGGGTGTACAGTGTGTTGTTTTAAGTATGAATGTTTTACTTGTCCATTTCTATCTTATTTCCATAATAGAAGCCAAAGGCAATAGTGAGATATGATAAAATGGCCACTGTAAACTGTATGTTATTAAGTAACCCATTAATTTTTGGATCTTCACTTATAAACTCTCTGGCTAGACTTATAACTGGATAAGCAATAAAAAAGATCAAAAAACCGAGATTGATAATTAAGAATAAATTTTTGCTCAGTAGTAGGATTTTATCAGAATTTAAGAGGTCAATAAAATAAATTAATAATGCAGTTATTACTAAGCCAGTGAAAATTGTGAAATTCGATTTAGAAAATTCTTCAAATGGATTAAAGAAGAATAAACTTATTAGAAATATTGTGATACATAGGACTAGAAGAACAAGAACTATGTTTTTTCTAGCTTTTAGTCTAATTTGAGTTTTCAACATAATAAGTATCGTGCTCGAAACAATTAAATCATAGAGATTGTATAATAGGTAACCAATTTCAGATCTTGGAAATATGTATTGACATAACATCTCATTAACAGGGATATACCATAGTAACAATATCAAAAAATTGATGTCAGTATTTTTATACTTATAAAAATAAAAAGTTCCAAATAGCGCTGCTATGAACTCAGACGTAAACATCGCTATTTGAAAATTCTCGTACATAAATCACGTAGTTTATTGATAATCATCCTCATTATATGGAGGTGGCGGTGTCCATGGAGATTTATTTGATGCTAAACTCTGTACTCCATTCTGTATGGGCATTGTTAAGTCTGCTCTATTAGATTTCTCAGATGGAATCTTAATAAGCTTCCCTACAGGTACAGCTGTACTTTTATTACCATCTGTTTTAATTGCAAAAGCGACATCATCTCTTATGTCTCCTTTCTGTCCTGCCTCCATTATAGGATTTAAAAAAACGGTTGCCCTGCCGTCATTTTTACCTTTTTCATATTGAGAAAAATAAATGCGTAGGCCCGAGATATCTGTTTTTGTGGATTTAGCTTGTTGCTCAATAAAAGCCAGATATGCCTTAAGATCTTTATAGTCCATAGATAATGCGCGAGTTGCCTGAACGTAACGTTCATCATCCGGCTTGATAGAGTCACCATCTTTATCAATGTTTACTGATTTTTCTATAAGCGGTACTCGTTGGTTACCGTACCTGTGGTACATATCTTCTGCTTCTTGCAATGAAATTATGGTGTTAGGAGCAGCCAGAGGTTCTTCATCGTGATCATCTGTGTGAGGTGTGCCCTTGGTTTCACCGCCGCAGCTTAGCATTAAGAATCCGCCCAATAAGAGGATGGATAGAAATTTACATGTTTTCATGTGTATTAGAATTTTGGTTAGTATTAATGTAAATAAAACGTTAACCAAGCTAGGGAATTACAAGTATACTATCCCTACTACTCATGAGGTAGGGGTAAATGTCCCTTTATGGGAAATCAGTGCTAATGCTATTATTGGTAGAGCATGTTGTAGCATAAATAAAGCAAGCAATCTAGTTCTCTTTTAACCCAGATCAGATGCTTTTTTAGAATAGATAAAGCCAAAGGAGAAGATGGTGTACATTAAAAAAACTATGAACCCCATTATGTATGAAAGTTTAATACTCATCTCAATATTATTTATATACATATTCTGTCTCTTATACACATCTGACGCTGCCGACGAAGAGG
>CAJXSW010000119.1 GCA_913060645.1 uncultured Dokdonia sp.
ATCCTCTTCGTCGGCAGCGTCAGATGTGTATAAGAGACAGCCAATACCTTAATACGGAAAATATAATCATATTTAGAACGCGCAATCTCAATCTGTGCGTTGTCGTAACGTAATTTACTCTGACTAAAGTCAAAGGCATTTGTAAGACCTACATCATAGCGATCTTTTGCATATGCGTAAGCTAACTCTTGAGACTCTACAGCTATTTTGGCCGCCTCATAACTTTCTCTAGCAGCTTTTGCATCTGTGTATGCTTGATACACCGCAGTTCTAAGGTTTTGCTCTGCTAGCTCTTTTTGAAACTCTGAGCGCATTACATTTACCTCACTACGTTTTACTTGATTTTTTACACTAAATCCATTAAACACAGGAACCCTCAAAGATAACCCATAAGAGATTCCATCATTAAGATATAGTTGCTCTATAAATGGTAGTGGTCCTACTTCATCAACTCCTGTAATATTAGGAGACAAGCTAGTTACAATATCCCCAGTGTTACCAACAACTCCAATAGGATTTCCAGAATCTATAAAAGGAGTATCAGGATCTATAGAAGTATTAAAACCACTTGACCTACTTGACTCTCTCGTGTTATAATTAAAGAATGCATCTAGTGTAGGGTAAAAACCTGTCTTGCTTATTTCTAAATCTTTTTTGGCTATTGCTTCATTTTGTTCAGCAATCTTAAGATCGTAGCGCGTTTCTTTTGCTGTCTCTATTAATACATCTGCCTGAGTATCTAAAATTCCTTCTCCTTGCACTTCATATTCCCCTTCGGCAATATCAAAGTTGGCAAAGTCTTTAATGTTTAAAAGCTGAGCGAGATTTACGAGTCCTATAGATACTGCATTTTCGGCAGCTACTATACGTTGTCTCTCGCTTGCGTCAGTTGCGCGTATCTCTAATAAATCACCTCTAGGCAATACGCCTCCATCTACAAGTTCTTGTGTACGTAATATTTGCTCTTTAGTCACTGCGTTTTGAGTGACAATTACTTTTGCACTTTCTCTTGCAAGTAATACTTGAAGATATGACACTGCCACATTAAGCGCGACATCATCTTTAAGCTTAGCAATATTATAATCTGCTGCGATTTTAGAAAGTTCTGCTCTATCTAATACTTTATGGTTTCTAAAACCATTGATTAAACGCACTCCAGAACTTATCCCAAAAGATGAGTTACGTGTTTGTTGTGTTTCTAAAACTCCAGTAAGTACGTTTTGCGTAAGACCCGTTTGCCAAGAATTTGATGCGGTACCGTTTAAGGTAGGCAAAAATGCTCCTATGGCATCAGAGCGGTCTATGGCTGCAGTCTCTAGATCTAACTCCGTTTGCTGGATATTGATGTTATTATCTATCGCATATTGCACGCATTCTTGCAGGGTCCACTTTTTCTCTTGACTGTAAGTCGTGAGAGCGAGTAACGCTGTCATACAAAATAAGATGGCTTTTTTCATAATCTTGATTGATGTCCAATATGACTATTGAAACGGTTATATGTTACAAAAACTGTTAATTATTTTTTTTGAGAGGTTGTTACGCTTTCGCGAAAGCGTACCTAAAACACCTCTGCAAGTCTATAAAACAAAAGGTTATCTAGCCTCTACCTCCTCCAAATCCAGTAGGAATTTTAAGCTGGTTCCACACCTTGATATTATCTTCTGCTGTGATTCCGCTCTTTACTTCTACAAAAATACCATCACTCACACCCACTTCTATATCACGACGTTCAAACTCTTGATCGCCTGTAGCGACCTCTACAAATGGCTTCTTAGTCTTAGGATCATATTGTACAAGTGCCTCTTTTATAGAAAGAACATCTGTCGCTTTCTCAAGGATAATACTCGCATTTGCACTCAGTCCAGCTCTAATAAATGTATCTGTGTTTGTACGATCTAATGTACCTTTTATTTCAAACTGAATCGCTCCATTTTCGGCTACGCCCTTAGGTGCTATATAATCAAGAGTCGCGTTAAAAGTCATATTTTCTATCGCTCCTACGGTGATTTCTAATGGTAAATCTTCTTTTATTTTACCTACCTCACTCTCATCCACTTTTCCTTCAAAAATCATTTTATCTACATCTGCTAGTGTTGCAACCGTAGTTCCATCATTAAAGTTATTGGCTTCAATTACTTGGTTTCCCGTTTTTACTGGAACGTCAAGAATCATCCCAGTAATGGTAGATCTAATTTGTGTAGTGGCAGCATTACCCAGTCCTCTGGTAGTTCCCGTTTTTATAATATCATAATTTTGAGAAGCACTTGTAAGATTCACTTGCTCCTGCTTTACGCGCTGTTGCGCCTGATTATAAGAATTCTGAATCCCATCAAAATCATTTGCAGAGATTACTCCTTTATCAAAGAGCGCCTTCTGACGGTCATATATACTCTTTTGGTTTGCTAGCGCAAGCTTTGCAGTCTCAACTCCCGTGCGAGCACCTGCAATATTATTCTTTGCATTTGTAAGTGATGACGCATTAGGCACTACCTCAATTTGAGCAATAAGATCTCCAGCTTTGATATTATCTCCAGCCTCTACATAAATCTCTTTAATGATTCCAGACACGTTAGGCTTAATAAGTACTTCTTCCTTAGGAACAATGCTTCCAGTAGCTACCGTTTTCTTAACAATGGTACGACTAGTGGCTTGTTCTGTAGTATAAACAATAGGGTCTTGCTTATCTTTTGTGTAGATATACCAAATGCCTGCTGCAAATAATATGACGATTACAATAAGTGTAATAATGGTTCCTGTGCGTTTCATGGTATGAGTGGTTGATTGTGTTTTATTCTATTCTTAATGCGTCTATAGGCTTCATTTGTATTGCCCTTGATGCCGGAATAAATCCAGCAAGTAATCCCGAAACTATCAAGATAGCGAGTGCAACAAAAATGACATTTATATTTACTGATGGGTTTGCAAAATTATCTACTTTTCCTACTTGATCTAAGATGGTATTCATCACCCATATAAATCCAGCGGCAACTGCTATACCTGCCATTCCCGAGATGATTGTAAGCACTAAAGATTCTTGCAAAATCTGAGATTTAATCTCCCATGGCGTCGCTCCTAATGCTCTGCGCACACCTATTTCCTTAGTACGTTCTTTTACTACAATAAGCATAATATTACTTATTCCTATAACTCCAGAAAGAAGTACTAATGACCCTACGAAGTAACCTACAAAGGTGAGGATAGAGAATAGCCCCATCACACGTCCATACGCTTCAGATAGATCAAAATGACCTATCGCTCGTTTATCATCAGGGTGGATAGAGCGCTGCTCTCTCATAGTTGCAAATACTTGCTCCTTAATGTCTGTAATGTTGACATCTTCACTGGCAGTTATTGCCATCCACCCTACATTATCCCCTCTATTAAAAGCTTGTGAAAATGTGGTAAAAGGCACAAATATAGTATTTGCATCTTCCTCTGCGTCTCCGCTACTTTTTGGGTTTTTAAATGTACCTACCACTAGAAAATTTACACCATTTATTTTAATATAGGTATTCAGGACTTCTTCTCCATTATCATACAACCCCTTCACTACATCTTCTCCGATGACGCATATCTTACGTTTTTCATTAATGTCAGAATATGAGATGTAACGCCCAGAAGTAATATCTTGAGGCTGCTGTTTTATAAATTCTGGATAGTCTCCGTAGATACTAAAAGCTCCTGTTTTTTCATTGCGCGTCACATTATTCGCACCATTAAAACCACCCAGCTGATTACGTGGTGATATATATTTAAGTTCTGGATACTTTTCTCTAAGGATCTCAACATCTTCTAGTTTAAAACTAAATCTTCTACCCTTAGGTAGTCCCTTATACGATATAGATGTCCCTTGCGACCACATAAACATAGAGTTTGTGGCAAAGTCACCAAAATCTGCCGAAACTCCGTTCTTAAGTCCGTTGGTTAATGCTAGTAGCAATACCAATATTAAGATTCCCCAGAATACACCAAATGCAGTAAGTAACGTGCGAAACTTATTTGCATTGAGGGCTTCTAATATTTCATTCCAGCGGTCTTTGCTAAACATCTTGTTATACCTTGTAAGGTGCTTTTAATTAAACGTTTGTTCCTCCTTGTATAATGGAAGTATCTTATGAGTACGCTTTCGCGAAAGCGTGATAGTTAATTTTATTCGTCTCTTAGTGCTTCTATGGGTCTAATATTTGCGGCCCTTCTAGCTGGAATATAACCCGCTAGCGCACCTGCAACTATTAATATTATCACTGTCGAAATTGCTGTTGTAAAATCTACTTGAGGAAACTTAATAAAGTCACTATCTATTTGTGGCCCTATGAGCTCCAATAAACCTACGCCTAGAAACAAACCTAAAAATCCAGCGATTGCGGTAATAAAGATAGATTCTTGTAGTATCATCCCAATGATAGAACTAGGTAATGCGCCTAGCGCCTTTCTCACTCCAATTTCTTTGGTGCGCTCTTTTACGATGATGAGCATGATGTTGCTTACTCCTACTACCCCAGCGATAATAGTTCCTATGCCTACAAACCAAAATACCATGCGTATGGTGTCTATAAGGCTATATATTTTTTGTGCTTCTTCAAGATTATAATTTACACGCACTGCGCTTCTATCATCTGGTGATATCTGATAGCGTGACTTAATCTCATCTTCAATACCCTGACTCACTGCTGCAGATAATGCTACGGCTTCATCAAAATTTTCAGACATTTTTACGGTAAATGCCATAGAGCGCAATTTGTCTCCAGCGTTAAATACTCTTTGCGCTGTACTAAGCGGAATGAAAATTCGAGATTCCTCGCGTTCACCTCCTGGATCTGTAAAGACTCCAGCTACAAGAAAGTTAATGCCACTTATTTTAATAGTTTCACCGATAGCATCTTCAGCTTTAAAAAGATCATTTTTTACTTTTTGACCTATGATTGCAACTTTTACGCCTTCGTCTTCGTCTTTTTGAGTGAGAAATCTGCCTGCAGAGAGTGTTGCGTTTTCTATAAACTGCTGCCCATAGTTTGCTCCTTCTATACGATAATTACCAGACTCGTTGCCATAGTTTACTTGACCACCCCAGATATTATATAATCCAGTTTTATGCTCTAAGGCCTCACCAAACTTTGTGTTGACATTTTCATAATCACTGTTATGCATCTGGATACGCCTACCAGGATTAAGACCTGCATATTCCTTTGTAGTAACGCCCGTCCATACATTTACACGACTTTCGGCATCTTGAGCAAATTGGGTTTTTACACCTTTTTGAATACCTGTACTAAAACCAAGTAAGATTACTAGGATGAAAATCCCTGAAGCCACTGATAGACCAGTAAGAAACGTACGAAGTTTGTTTTTTCCTATAGTCTCAAAAATTTCTTGCCAGCGTTCTACATCAAACATGATTAATTGCCTTTACTTGATTTACGAGTGTGTCATCTATTATGCGACCGTCTTTTAAGTTTACAATGCGTTTAGTCATCTCTGCGATATCTGGCTCGTGGGTAACAATTAAGATTGTTTTTCCTTCATCATTAATTCCCTGTATGAGATCCATCACCTCATAAGATGTCTTTGTATCCAGTGCTCCCGTAGGCTCATCTGCTAGTAATACTTTTGGGTCACTCGCAAGTGCACGCGCTATTGCGACACGTTGTTTCTGCCCTCCAGACATTTCGCTAGGTAAGTGTGTTGCCCACTGTGCAAGACCTACTTTTTCTAGATAATGCATGGCTCTGTCTGTGCGCTCTGCGCGCTTCATACCTTGGTAGTATAACGGCATAGAGACATTATCTAAAGCATTCTTATAATTGATAAGATTAAAAGACTGGAAAATAAATCCTAAGAATTTATTGCGGTATTGGGCTGCTATTTTTTCATTGAGGTTTTTAATAGGGACGTTATCTAGCGTATAATCACCCTCATCTGCCTCATCAAGCATTCCAAGTATATTTAAAAGCGTCGATTTTCCAGACCCAGAAGATCCCATGATTGAAACTAGCTCTCCTTCTTTTACAGAAAAGTCTATACCCTTAAGAACGTGAAGCGAGTTGCTCCCCATCTGATACGATTTGTGAAGACCTTTTATTTCAATCATAGTCAATGGTTTATAACAATATTAACATTTAACAACTTAAATACTGTGAATTTCTTGTTAAGACTATTTGAGATACAAGCAAGCCTCTACGCTGTAAAATGTATTGAATAGACTGTTTTTGAGAGTTTCTGTTACACCAACATATGTTAGCGTTTTGTTAAAGATAGTTTTATGCTTTCGCGAAAGCGTAACCCTAATTTTCTTAAACTATTCTTAAAACGAAACCCTCGAGATCATATTACCGTAAGTTCTATAGTAGATTCACACATACAAACTGAAAACTAACCATTACATACCATCCATTACCAAAACTATCGCCTTTTGCATGGCGGTCTTTTGCTTGCTATCACCTGTACAAAAGGTGGTTTTCCAGCTTGCACACAATATTGAACATGCCATCGCGCAGGACAATCATGACAACCCACCACATCACCACGAGACTCCAGCTAGCAATCACCATGGGAATGATGTTGCTACACACCACAGTCACCGTGCTCTTACTTTTCTTAAATTGGTTTTTAACGATAATGACCAACAGCCTGAGCATTTTAAAAGCGACGAAAAATATAACACAGACAAACAATTGTCACAAACCTATTACCCTACTCTAGTTAATACTACTCCTATTGAGATAGTACAAAATTGGTGGTACCTAGAGAAAAAGTACACTTCACAAAGAGATTTGGTTATACAGCCTCCACGGCTGTAGTATTCTCACTATGGAATACTGTTTTTATACTCGTCTATCGCTAGGCTAGTCATATAAACACGCACAAATACATTCAAATCTCAAATATAATTATATGAAATTCTTTCTTGGAGTTATCACGATGCTCCTTATTATCCCATTATACGGCCAGTCTATTAAAGGTGTGGTGCTAGATGAAAATGCTAGCCCAATAGAAAATGCAAATATCTTTAATAAAGAATCGGGACAGCACGCACACACGAATGCGACAGGCTTCTTTAGTATCCCTAAAACAAAAATAGGCGACTCTTTATATTTTTCTAGCCTAGGCTATGAAACCCTTCTTTATGTATTATCAGAAGGTGAAACACAGTTACAAATTAAGCTTGAACCTAAGTCGTTTTCACTTGACCAAGTTCTGATTGTATCTGAAGTAAACCAATTAAGTAGAATTGTAGATATCGACGTTCAGAATAATCCTGTAAAATCATCTCAAGAAATTTTACGTAAAGTGCCTGGACTAATTATAGGACAGCATGCAGGTGGAGGAAAAGCAGAACAAATTTTCTTACGTGGTTTTGATATTGATCATGGTACAGACCTCGCTCTTAGTGTAGATGGACTTCCTGTCAATATGGTTTCTCACGCTCACGGACAAGGATACTCAGATTTACATTTTGTGATTCCAGAAACCATACAGAACATAGAATTTGGCAAAGGTCCTTTTAACGCTCAGCAAGGTAACTTTGCAACAGCGGGATATATTGATCTTAAACTTAAAGATGTTGTAGAAGACAATTTAATTACTCTTGAAGTTGGCCAATTTAACACCCAACGCCTTGCGGGTTTATTCCCAGTGCTTAATAAAGAGTATAGCTCGTTATACTTCGCATCAGAGATATATCTTACTGATGGACCTGTAGACTCACCACAGAACTTTAATCGTCTTAACTTGATGAGTAAATACATTTATGCCAAGCCTGGAGAGGAAGAGCTGGATATTACATTATCACACTTTCAAAGTAAATGGGATGCCTCTGGCCAAATACCTCAAAGAGCTGTAGATGCTGGATTAATAGGCCGTTTTGGAGCAATAGATGATACCGAAGGTGGTACTACGAGTAGAAGTAATATCTCTCTCAACTACACTAAAAACTTAAATGATAGTGACACTTTTAAGACCAATGCCTTTTTATCAAAATATGATTTTGAGTTGTATTCAAACTTCACCTTCTTTCTTGAGGACCCTGTAAATGGTGACCAGATAAGACAGCACGAAGACCGCGTATTAATGGGTGTTCAAAGTTCTTTTGAACGTAAGGATACAGAGTTTGCTGGTTTTAATCTAGATTATCAAACGGGTGTAGGTTTTAGATATGATGATGTGAATGATGTAGAATTATCACGCACAAAAAATCGTCGTGAGACACTGGAAAATCTATCCTTAGGTGATGTAGATGAGCTCAACGCATTTGGTTACTTTAATGCCGAATTTAAAAAAGGAGATTGGAACATTAATCCGTCTGTACGCTTAGACTATTTTAAGTTTGACTATGTGAATGAGCTAAGTCCTGTTTATGATAATCGCAGTGAAAACAAGGTAGCCTTTAGCCCTAAGCTTAATGTGATTTACACACCGTCTACTACATTTCAATATTTCCTTAAAACTGGTATAGGCTTTCATTCTAATGACACACGCGTAGTTGTAGCAAATGAAGGTGAAGATATTTTACCAGCGGCTTATGGTGTTGACATAGGTACTATTATCAAACCAGCCGACCGCCTTGTGGTCAATGCTGCATTATGGAGCTTATTTCTAGACCAAGAGTTTGTATATGTAGGTGATGCAGGAATTGTAGAACCTAGTGGACGCTCTCGCAGAGTGGGTATTGAGCTAGGTGCTAGATACCAGTTTAACGATTGGTTATACGCATACTCAGATGTAAACTACACGTATGCTAGAAGCACAGACGAACCTAATGGAGCAGATTTAATACCACTAGCACCAGACTTTACGGCTGTAGGAGGAATTAATGTAGATAACTTAGGTGCATTTTCTGGATCGCTTTCTTACCGCTTTATTGACGATAGAGCAGCAAATGAAGACAACTCAATCGTAGCAGAAGGTTATTTTGTTACAGATATGAATCTCAACTATAAAGTAAAAAACTGGACGTACGGAATTGTGATCGAAAATCTATTTGACACTGAATGGAATGAAACTCAATTTGCTACAGAAAGTAGATTGTTTAATGAGACACAGTCTGTAGAGGAGATTCACTTTACACCTGGTGTTCCTTTCTTTTTAAGAGGTAAAATCTCTGTTTCTTTCTAAACAAACGATTTGTTTAATTACCTAAAAAAGTAAAGG
>CAJXSW010000120.1 GCA_913060645.1 uncultured Dokdonia sp.
ATCTACACTATCCTCTTCGTCGGCAGCGTCAGATGTGTATAAGAGACAGTATTAAAATAAATAAAGAATCATTATGATCATTAAGCGTTGTAATGATTTTTCTCATAACTAATTGAAATACAGTTATTTGATTAGAATAAAATTAACCTTGATGTCGTAAGCTTCTTCATAACCCACATCGTTTAAGAATAAGCAAGGTATAAATTCGTGTAGAAATGAATGCTATGCAAAACGACAAAGTTCAGATTTTTGATACGACTCTTAGAGATGGAGAGCAGGTTCCTGGTTGTAAATTAGACAAAAAAGAAAAGCTCACCATAGCAGAGCGTCTGGACCTTCTAGGTGTAGATGTTATAGAAGCTGGATTCCCTATTTCATCCCCTGGAGATTTTACCTCTGTAGCAGAGATATCAAAACTTGTTAAAAATGCAACAGTATGTGGTCTCACCCGCGCTGTAGAGAAAGATATAGAAGTAGCGGCACAAGCACTTAAATATGCCCTAAAACCTAGAATACACACTGGTATAGGGACTAGCGAGTCGCACATGAAATATAAGTTTAATGCCACTCCAGAGCAGATAATTGAACGCGCTGTTAAGGCAACCGCTTACGCGAAAAATTTTGTTGATGATGTAGAGTTTTATGCAGAAGATGCTGGACGTACAGATAACGCTTTTCTTGCTCGTGTTCTAGAACAAGTAATTGCAGCGGGAGCGACAGTTCTTAATATTCCAGATACTACAGGTTATTGTTTACCTGAAGAGTATGGAGCAAAAATTAAATACTTACGTGAAAACGTAAAAGGTATAGAAAACGTAATCCTCTCTTGTCACTGTCATAATGATCTTGGTCTAGCTACTGCAAATAGTATTGCTGGCGTGATAAATGGTGCAAGACAGATAGAATGTACCATAAACGGTATAGGAGAACGTGCTGGTAATACCTCTCTAGAGGAAGTGGTGATGATACTTAAACAACATCCTACCCTCAATCTTCACACAGATATAAATACCCAACTACTTTTTGACACGAGCCGTATGGTGAGTGATAAGATGGGAATGGTCGTACAACCTAACAAGGCTATTGTAGGTGCAAATGCTTTTGCTCACAGCTCAGGAATTCACCAAGATGGTATGATTAAAAATAGAGAGACCTACGAGATCATGAATCCTAAAGATGTGGGAGTAAATGAGACTTCTATCGTGCTTACTGCAAGAAGTGGTAGAGCAGCACTTGCATACAGATCTAAAAAAGTAGGATACGAATTGACCAAGATTCAACTAGATGCAGCTTATGAACAGTTTCTTAATGTAGCAGATAGACAAAAAGAAGTAAAGGATAATGACATCCATATGATCATGGATCGCATACAATTTAAAGCAGGAGCAATAGCTTAACAATAACCAACTCTATTTTTACAACGTAAAATTTGAGTAACACAATATAATGGGAAAAACACTATTTGATAAAGTTTGGGATGCACACGTAGTAGATACGGTGGATAACGGTCCACAGATTTTATATATCGATAAGCATTTAATACACGAAGTGACCAGTCCGCAGGCGTTTAATGAGCTTGAGGAGCGTGGTATTACTGTAGCGCGTCCAGATCAAATAGTTGCCACGGCAGATCATAACACCCCAACGGAAAATCAGCATCTTCCTATCAAGGATGAGATGTCTCGCAAGCAATTACAACAACTCACAGAAAACTGTAAAAAACACAACATTACCCTCTATGGACTAGGTCACAAATACAATGGTATTGTACACGTGATGGCACCAGAACTAGGCATCACACAACCAGGTATGACAATGGTTTGTGGTGATAGTCACACCTCAACACATGGCGCTTTTGGCACTATTGCCTTTGGTATCGGCACGAGCCAAGTAGGACAAGTATTTGCGAGTCAGAGCCTATTACTTAATAAACCTAAAAGCTTACGCGTTTCTGTAAATGGAACTCTTGCACCACATGTTTCTCCAAAGGATGTGATTTTATATATCATCTCAAAACTAGGTACAAACGCCGGTACTGGTTACTTCTGTGAGTATGCGGGTAACGTTTTTGAAGAGATGAGTATGGAAGGCCGTATGACGGTTTGTAATATGAGTATCGAGATGGGTGCTCGTGGCGGAATGATTGCCCCAGATCAAACCACTTTTGACTATGTAGAAGGACGCAAATTTGCTCCGCAGGGTGACGCTTTCGCGAAAGCGGTATCCTACTGGAACACACTCCCTACAGATCAAGATGCCACTTTTGACGAAGAATATCAATTTGACGCCGAAGATATAGCACCTATGCTCACCTACGGCACAAACCCAGGAATGGGAATAAAAATAAATGGTGCTATCCCTGAGAAAGGTGATATGACCTTTGAGAAAGCGCTTGAGTATATGAACTTCAAGGGTGGAGATCAACTACTAGACACACCTATTAATTATGTGTTTTTAGGAAGTTGTACGAACTCAAGAATAGAAGATTTTAGAATAGCCGCAGCATACGTGCGCGGAAAACATAAAGCTGCAAATGTGAACGCCTGGCTAGTACCTGGCTCACAACAAGTAGCAAAGCAACTCGAAGAAGAGGGGCTTAAAGAGGTGTTTGAAGAGGCTGGGTTTGCCTTACGGCAGCCTGGCTGTTCAGCCTGTCTAGCAATGAATGATGATAAAATTCCCGCTGGAGAGTACTGTGTTTCTACCTCAAATAGAAATTTTGAAGGCCGCCAAGGTCAAGGTGCGAGAACAATACTCGCTTCTCCCCTTGTAGCTGCCGCAACTGCCATTGCAGGAAAAATAGTAGACGTCACAAAAGAAGCTGTAGCCTAATGGAAAAATTTACAAAACTCATAAGCACAGCGGTACCGCTACCTATAGAAAATATAGATACAGATCAGATTATCCCTGCACGTTTTTTAAAAGCGACAGATAAGAAAGGATTTGGAGATAACGTTTTTAGAGACTGGCGTTTTAAAAAAGATGGAACGCTAGATGCAGATTTCCCTATCAATAAACCACAATATGCTGGAGCAAAAATTCTTGTAGCTGGAGACAACTTTGGTTGTGGTTCTAGCCGTGAGCACGCTGCTTGGGCAATTGTAGGGTACGGATTTAAGGTTGTGATCTCAAGTTTTTTTGCAGATATTTTTAAAGGTAATGCACTTAACAACGGCTTACTTCCTATTCAGGTGACGCCGGAGTATCTTAAAGAATTACTAGCAGGTATAGAAGCAAATCCTGAGTTGCCCATTACAATAGATTTAGAAAATCAGTTGGTTGAGATGGCTGGAGTTCATGCTGAGCAAGGTCGAAGTACGAAAGCTGAATTTGAAATAGATCCTTACAAGAAAGTATGTATGATCAATGGGTATGATGATATAGATTTTTTATTAAGTAAAAAGGCCGAAATAGAAGCCTTTGAAAAAGAACGAATGGTGTTTTAATAAAACACTTTATATAAATGGTTACTAGATCCTCGCTTACAAAGGCGGGGATTTAGTACATAATTCAAACACACACTATGGATTTTAATATAGCAATCATACCTGGAGACGGGATAGGACCAGAAGTTACTGCTCAAGCAAAAAAAGCCCTAGAGGCAGTGGCAGATGAATACGGACATCACTTCACATATACAGAAGCAATGATGGGTGCTTGCGCCATAGACGCAACGGGTAATCCGCTTCCTGAGGAAACGCTGGATATTTGTGAGGCATCTGACGCTATATTATTTGGGGCTATTGGAGATCCTAAGTATGACAATGACCCAACAGCAAAAGTTCGCCCAGAACAAGGTCTTTTGAGACTTCGTAAATCCCTAGGACTGTTTTGTAATGTACGCCCAGTAAAAGCCTACGAACAGCTTATAGATAACTCTCCATTAAAGAGAGAAATCATTTCTGGCGCAGATATGTCGATTTATCGCGAACTAACTGGTGGAATCTATTTCGGAGAAAAGCATTTAAGCGACGATGGCCAAGTAGCTTCAGACGGTTGCTCGTACTCTGTAGAGGAAATTACGAGAATTGCACATCTAGCATTTAAAGAAGCTCAAAAACGACGTAAAAAACTCACTCTTGTAGATAAGGCAAATGTGCTAGAGACATCAAGACTCTGGAGAAAGACAGTAACCGAGATTGCAAAAGAGTATCCTGATGTAGCAGTAGATTTTCTTTTTGTAGACAATGCAGCAATGCAAATGATTTTAAACCCAAAGCAGTTTGATGTGATCTTAACAGAAAACTTGTTTGGTGATATTATATCTGACGAAGCAAGTGTAATAGGTGGTTCTATAGGACTTCTAGCATCTGCCTCTGTAGGAAAAGAAAATGCACTTTTTGAGCCTATACACGGCTCCTACCCGCAAGCGACTGGCAAGGGAATTGCAAATCCGCTGGCTTCTATATTATCTGCAGCGATGTTGTTAAGACACCTAGGCTTGCAAGAAGAGGCAGCCAGTATAGAAACCGCAGTAGAAAAATCTTTAGAATTAGGTTTCTCTACAGAAGACCTCAATCCCAAAAAGCCACTAAGCACTTCAAAAGTGGGAGACTTTATCGCAGATTACATTCTTAATCCAGAAGACACAAATCGTAATTTTAAAAATATTCACGCAGGACAAAGCACAATTATTTAATCGTAGTTTATACGTTCGCGTATGCCACCACCTGCACGATGTATAATCACATCTGCCTTGCGTTTACGTGCAATACTCTTTGCTTTACGTATGGCAGTACTCTGCTTTTGATGCTTTGAAGTGATACGCTTGTTACCCTCGCGCCTTACAGCCCAGCCCCCTTCATAGGGGACCACGTGCTGATGCCAAGTACGTTTTCTGCTTGCCTTGCGAGAGTTTTCATATACGTTTTCTACTATTTCTAGTAACGAACGCAAAAAGGTTTTAATGCTACTCATAGTGCGAAGATACTATTTTACGTGAGCTCATTATGTGTCTAAAGTCTTCGATACTCATTAAGATACCGCCTTGTCAAATTTGGCTTGTATCTTATCTAGACCTAGGTTATGTATACTTCCTAAGTGTGAGTGCTCCTTTGTATTTCCTGCTTTAAAGGAACCATTTTCTACTTGCTCCCCTATTTGCTTATATGCTTCTCTAAAGGGAACACCAGCGGTTACAAGATCATTAATAGCATCTACTGTAAAGAGGTGTTGATACTTCTCATCATCTAGATTAACATCCTGCACTTGCACCTGAGCAATAGAGAACTCAAAAATATCTAGCACTACTTTAAGATCCTCAACAGACTTGATAGCATTTTCTTTAAGTAACTGGTAATCTCTATGGTAACCACTTGGTAAATTATTTGTAATCATAATCATTTCTTGTGGGATTGCTTGTAACTGATTGCACTTACCACGAAGCAATTCAAAAACATCTGGATTCTTTTTGTGCGGCATGATACTACTACCCGTAGTAAGCGCATCTGGAAATTTAATGAACCCAAAATTTTGAGAACAGTACAAACATACATCCATCGCAAAACGACTTAGCGTATTTGCAATATTTGCAACAGCTTGCGTTACCGTACGCTCAGATTTCCCTCTTGAGAGTTGAGCCGCAATTACATTGTATTTCAAATCGGCAAATCCAAGTTGCGCGGTAGTCATCTCTCTATCTATTGGAAAACTAGACCCATATCCAGCTGCACTCCCCAGCGGATTTTGATCTACCACCTTCTGTGCTGCTTTGAGTAAGTAAAGGTCATCTATAAGTAACTCTGCATAGGCAGAGAACCAAAGCCCAAATGATGATGGCATAGCTACTTGAAGGTGCGTATATCCAGGTAGTAAGGTGTTTTTATGCGCCTCTGCAAGTTTGAGAAGCGTGTCAAACAACTTCTCTACGCCTTCAATTATTTGAGATAATTCTGCTTTAAAATAAAGGTTTAACGCCACAAGAACTTGATCATTACGAGATCTCGCTGTGTGTATTTTTTTACCGGTATCTCCCAGTGCTTTTACAAGATCACTTTCTATCTTAGAATGTACATCTTCAAAATCTGCCTCTATAACAAATGTTCCTTCCTGCTCTTGCTTGAGCATAAGGTCTAATTGCTTATTTAACTGCTCGCTTTCTTCTTTTGTAAGTAAGCCAACAGATGCGAGCATTGCTGCGTGTGCCTTGCTGGCTAGCAAATCATACTTAGCAATATGGATATCAATCTCACGATCATTACCCACCGTAAATGCTTCTATTTTTTGATCTGTTGGTATTCCTTTTTCCCAAAGTTTCATAGGTATCTTATTAGTAGGTTATGCTATTCACACTATTGCAACAACCTTTATTATTTATGCGTTTAAAAATTTTTCTAAGAGCTCGATGTATAATGGAATCCCCTGCTCTATCTCGTGTACATAGACAAACTCATCTGCCATATGAGAGCGAGTGCTGTCGCCTATACCTAGTTTTAAAGATGAACAACTCAAACAGGCTTGATCAGATAAGGTAGGTGATCCGTACGTTTCTCTACCTAAAGCTATTCCGGCTTGTACAAGCTTGTGCTCTTTTGGGATACGCGAACTATTTAATCGCAATGACCTTGGCTGTATCGTATCACATGGCACATTTGCCACCATATAATCGGCGATTTCTTGGTTACTGTAATGCTCATTAACTCTCACATCTATGACAAGTTCTACCTGACTAGGCACTACATTATGTTGACTACCCGCATTAATTTGAGTAACTGTAACCTTAGTTGCACCCAGCGTATCAGACACTTTATCAAAAGTTATATTTTCAAACCACTGCAAGGTTTCTATCACATTATAAATAGCCATATTCTCCTTTATATGAGCTGCGTGACCTGCCGTTCCTTTTACTACGGCGTCAAAAACCACCAAACCTTTTTCGGCAATGGCGAGGTTCATAAGTGTAGGCTCGCCTACTATGGCAACATCTATCTCTGGCAGATGCGCAAGCATACTATTAAGACCATTTGGACCACTTGACTCTTCTTCAGCAGAAGCTACAATTACAATATTATGAGACATACCCTCACGCTCATAAAAATGTACAAACGCTGTTAATAAGCCCACAAGACTTGCACCTGCATCATTACTTCCTAGACCGTACAATTTTCCGTCCTTAATTTTGGCGTTATAAGGATCTCTTGTATATCCTTTATTTGGCTTAACCGTATCGTGGTGAGAGTTGAGAAGCAATAACGGTTTTGATGCGTCATAATGTTTATTAAATGCATAGATGTTGTTACGCTTTCGCGAAAGCGTAATCCCCTTCTCCTCTAACCAGTTTATGATAAGTAAAGCTGTGCCGTCTTCTTCGCTAGAAAAACTTTGTGTCTCAATGAGTGATTGCAGCAATGCTACGGCACTATCTATTTGGATTTTTAAAGACATAGTGTCGTGTGTTTTATAGTGTTATCACTCAGTACATCAACCTCGCCCAGATGCACTCTCATAACGCCTTGATCGAGCGCCTCAAAAGCAGTATCTAGTTTAGGAATCATACCTTCAAATATTTGTCCTGCTGTTTTCATCTCTTTATAAAGCCCTTTATCTATGCGCGTTACTACCGATTCATCATTATTTACATCTTCAAGGACACCTGGTTTTGTAAAACAATAAAATAGCTGAACGTTGTAGAGAGAGCTCATTGCTACCGCGATTTTGGCAGCGAGTGTATCTGCATTGGTGTTGAGTAATTGCCCATTACCATCGTGCGTAATTGCAGAAAATACGGGCACTTTACCGTCAGAAAGGAGGTCATTTATAAAACTCACATTTATTCTATCTATATCTCCCACAAAACCATAATCTACCGTAATCACTTCGCGTTTATGCGCTCTCACGGCATCACCATCTGCACCTGAAAGTCCTATGGTGTTTTTACCTTTTGCCTGCAGGCCAGCGACAAGTTTCTTGTTGAGAAGTCCGGCATACACCATTGTCACAACCTCTAGCGTAGCCCCATCTGTCACCCTTCTCCCGTCTACTTTTACTGGGATATAACCCAGCTGCTCTTGTAAAGTAGATGCTTTATTTCCTCCTCCGTGTATGATAATAGCTGGACCAGAAATTGCCTTAAAATGCGTGTAAAATGAGGTGAGTAGCTCATCATAATCTACAATGTCTCCACCTATTTTCACTACGGTAAGTTGCTGTTTATTCATCATTGTCCAGTATGTTTTTAAGCACCCATTGTGCCGCCCACGTTCTATTACCAGCTTGCTGGATTACAGCGCTTGACTCGGTGTCTAGCACATCATCTGCAATGACAACGTTACGACGCACAGGTAGGCAATGCATTACTTTGGCTTGATTGGTTCCCTTAAGTTTTTCGGCATTAATCATCCAGTTACTGTCTTGCGATTGCACCTTGCCATAATCTTCATAGCTGCTCCAGTTTTTCACATAAATAATATCGGCATTTGCAAAGGCTTCTTTCTGGTTATGAATCACAGGTACTTCTCCACGTATCTCTGGGTTAAGATCATACCCCTCTGGATTAGTAATTGTGAAATTTACATTTGCCTTTTGCATAGTCTGGACAAATGAGTTTGCAACTGCGTGCGGCAAGGCTTTAGGATGTGGCGCCCAGGTCAACACAACATTAGGTTTTTTATTTTCTGCACGTAGACTTTCGGTGAGTTCATAAATCGTGATTGCATCTGTAAAGCCTTGTAGCGGGTGCGCCGTACTGCTTTCTAGATTTACAACCGGCACACTCCCATATTGCATAAATGCAGAAAGTACAACCTCTAGCTCATCTTGACTTTTATCTACCAGCCCTGGAAAAGCTCTGACGGCAAGTACATCACAATATTGCGATAACACCTGCGCAGCCTCTTTAATATGCTCCGCTTTTGTACCATCCATCACGGTGCCATCTTCAAACTCTAGTTGCCAACTATCACTATTTACATTGAGTGTCATCGTCTCCATCCCAAGGTTTTTGGCAGCCTTTTCAGTGCTTAGTCTCTGTCTCTTATACACATCTGACGCTGCCGACGAAGAGGATAGTGTAGA
>CAJXSW010000121.1 GCA_913060645.1 uncultured Dokdonia sp.
GGAGATGTGTATAAGAGACAGATTCCAAATATCTGGAAGTGAAGTTTACTTTATGTAAGTTAAACTGTTTTTTCTCTTCAAACTTTAGTCGATTGGTTAAAGCCGAATTGTTGTTCGCATTAATTAATACTAAAGGATGACAACATTGATTATGGGAATGAAATGGTGTATTCTCCTTAACTGGGTTATTATGATGCCCTTCATTTTTTGCATCATTGTCAATGTAATCTTCAACTACATATTCAAGGAAAGAGTCGCCATAAACTTTATGGTCTTGATAATGGGTAATAATACTTGAAATTTCTTTAATTGGTCCACAAAAGTCCATATCAATGCTAATTCCCTGAAAAAAGAATAAAATTGACATTGATATGGAAAAGAATATTTTCATAAAGTTTGACAAAGATACAAATTAATCGATGCACAGGCTGTGCAAAGATTAATCAGCAGTATGAAATCAGAAATTAATCACACTATTTAATGTATCATCTGCCTCTTTGTGGATGAAGTTTGTTTGATAGCGTATGGTTGTTGTGAAAGAAAAATGTCAATATAATTTTTACAGCATTTGAATAGGAATTTGTAATAGGCTCTTTAACACCGCAATGAAATATTACAGAATTGGATGTGTGAAATAGGTTTTCAAATAACATTCTTGGGTAATCGTCATTGTCCATAAGCCAATTCACGGTCTCATCTTCACTCTCAAAAGTTCGTGTTACACTATCATCTGGCTCAAGATTATTTACGAAGAAGGAAACTGTAGATTTACCATAGATACGTTGTTTATCTGAAAACACGTATTGCGTAACCTCATAAATTAAAATGGCAATACTTGACTTGTAAATTCTTTGAATATTTCGCTCGCTAATGCCTTATCAAATGCCTTGGCTGTTACTAAATCGCCAAGTTTCGATTTTAATAATTGACCAAATGACTTTTTGCTCAAATGCGGAATGTCATCGCGAAGCTCATCGAACTCGTCGAAAATAATTTGCTGTCCAAAACCTAAACCTTCAATTTTCGAGAGAACCTGTTTTATAAGTTCTTTCAGTTCCTCATCGGAATTACTAATTTTGGAATAGTCCGTTGTCTGGGCTTTTCTTGATTGCTCAATGGCATATTTACCTTCCAATTTCAGTTTGGCATTTACATTCCTGCCATTCATACATTCAATAAATCCTCGGTTTTCAAGCATTCTTCCATAGTCCCAATCTTCGCCACGACCGTTTAATTTAATTCCATTGCCTTCAAGAATCCAGTTAATAGAATGGTATTTACCATCTTTATAAAGGTCATATAGTTTTGAAAGTATTAGTTCGAGTATGCCTTCGGTGTCAAGATTTTGACGTTCATTCAAATCAATTTCATCTGGCCTTACAATTGCATCTGAAATGAATAACATTTTCAAGTAGTAGTCAAGCCCGTTGATTTCATCTTTTAGGGCTTGAATTTCATTTTTAATTTTTTGGTCAGTCCCTAATTTAAAGCCAGTATTATATCCTCTTTGAGCTTTAAACTCATTTGCAAAATTTCTGTTTTCTGGTTCAAAAGATGCTCGAACATAGCTAACAACAGTATTTTCCCAAGATTGTTTTTCTTCCTTAAAATTATTAAATTCATCTTCTGTTTTTGAAGACCTATATTTATCGACAATTGCATTTCCAGTAGATACAAACCCATCGATTTCTTCTTTAAAATCTTCCCATTTTACCTTTATAATCATACACACTATTTTAGTCTGTAAAGGTAGTGGAATGAAAATGCAAACTGTTAAAATCTCAATTGAAGATTTCAACAGTTAGTAAATGCTTATAAAATTTCATCAACCAATTTTTGATTTGAGAAGCGCCATATCATCACTCACTTTCCTCTCAACGACCCTTGCATAGATTTGTGTTGTGGATAGTTTGGTATGCCCTAATAATTTAGATACTGTCTCTATTGGAACACCATTGCTTAAAGTTACTGTGGTAGCAAAAGTATGGCGCGCCATATGAAAAGTCAGGTTTTTTTTGATACCACATAGGTCAGCGATTTCCTTTAAATAACTGTTCAATTTCTGATTAGATAACTTGGGCAAAAGATTGGATGTGTCATTGGTTCTATAATGGTCTTTGTATTTATCTATTAAGATTGCAGCTTTGGGTAATAGTGGAATTTTGAATGGTGCACCTGTTTTTACTCTTTCGGCCATTATCCAAGGACTACCATCTATACCCATTACAATATTATCTTCATTTAATTGTACAATGTCAACATAAGAAATACCGGTGTAACAACTAAAAACAAATAAATCTTTCACAACCATAAGACGCTCTATGGAAGAAGACAAATCTTCAATACTTAATAATTCAAAATCTGTAAGGAAACCACGTTCTTTCTTTTCAATTTTCATTTTAAAATTGACAAACGGGTCTCTTTCAATCCATTTCATCCGATAGGCAAGAGTAACCATTCTGCGTAAACGCTTAATATGCTTCATTGCGGTATTATTGCCAATTTTAGATTGTCCGCTTTTAGGTACATACGACCGAAGAAAATCTTCAAAGCCCACGATAAAACCATATTCAAGATTGAAAAGTGGGATGTCTGTCAGTTTGTATTCCTTTAGAATATATTCCATCATATAACGTTGACTGGTCTTATATTGACCCATCGTATTCCTATGCAACTTATGTTGCATCTTTTCATTGTAGTAATCAACAAGGTTTTGAAAGGAAAAACGTGTTTTATCTTCGCCTAAAAATTTGGCTTTGACCATTTGGGAAGTGAAAGGCACTTCATCCCTCTTGAAATCTTCGTAAATCCTATATACTTTTGATTGTACTTCGTTCAAGTAAAGATTGAGAATACGGGAATCCTTATCGGTCCCACTTGCTCTTTGTAGTTTTTCATCCCAAGTAGAAATATTGATTTTCTTCTTGAGACTAATGTTGACACGTTTACCGTTTAAGGTAACCCGAATGTAGATATTTGCTTTGTTGTTTACAGCACGTTTTCCGTACACCCAAAACAATATTGAAAATGTTGATGAAGTTCGCATAATTGTCGTCTTTAATGATTAAACATTTAGTGAGACGAAAGTCAAATCAACTATACTAACACCAGTAAGTTACGTCAATCTGTCAACATAATCGCAGATAAAAAAATATGTTGACGATTTGTGACCTTTTAGATGCAAATGATATGAAATTATATGATTGCCCTAAAAACATAAAACCTTGCAAATCATAAGATTTACAAGGTTTTGAGGAAATTTGATTTCCCATTTAGCGGTCTGGACGGGACTCGAACCCGCGACCCCCTGCGTGACAGGCAGATATTCTAACCAGCTGAACTACCAGACCGTTACTCCACTTTTTGAGACTTTGAGTATGTCTTAAATTTTTCAGTTTTTCAATCTCTAACTTTTTAATTAGAGAAGCAACATTGCTTTTGCTTCGTTGCGGGTGCAAATATACACTCGTTTTTTGATTACACAAACAAAAAATTAAAATTTTTAAATAAATTTTTGACGCTCCACTAAAAACGTGGTGAGTATAGGTGCAAAACCCTTTTCAATTACTGCTGGAATATACTTGATACGATACTGAGCACAACGTAGTTGCAAGTTTTTAAAGTACGTTTCTACCGCGCTTGTATAAATATCTCTAATATTATCTGCATATAAATTAATTGATGATCCACTCTCTACATCTACAAATTTACGCGGGCTATTATCAAATTTAAAGTCATATTCCTTCTCTTGACTATACGTATGAAAAAGAATCACCTCGTGTTTATTGTATTTAAGATGTTGCAATGCTTCAAATAATTGTTCTTGCTCTACATCATCTTGTAGCATGTCTGAAAATAAAAACACCAGAGATCTACGCTTTAGCTTTTCTGCAATGAGATGGAGGTGCTTGTAGGTAGCTGTTTTCTTTTCTGCTTTTGCAAGAGCGGGATCTAGCACACCATTTAATTGATCTAATAACATATGGTGGTGTCTATCACTTCCCTTCTCTCCCGTATAGAATTCATAGTCGTCACTATAAATACTCATTCCTACAGCATCACGCTGCTTTTTCATGAGATTCATAATAGCGGCACTCGCAAGTGCAGAGAAGCTTATCTTATTAAGATCTGAAACGCTGTGCTCCTTTACAGCGGGATAATGCATAGAACTACTGTTATCTAATATAAGATGGCAGCGTAGATTAGTTTCTTCCTCATAGCGCTTTGTATACAGTCTATCTGTTTTTGCGTAGAGTTTCCAGTCTATATGCTTCGTACTCTCTCCAGGGTTATAGATTTTATGCTCTGCAAACTCTGCCGAAAATCCATGAAACGGACTTTTATGCATCCCAGAAATAAAACCTTCTACTACCTGACGCGCGAGTAACTCTAAGTTACCGAAGCCTGAAGTTTTGTTAAGTTCTGATTTGATATCCATTATGGGTATAATTTAAGGAGGTAAGATATATGTTTTGATACATTAAACACAAAGTGCGGAATAAATTCCGCACTTTGTGTTACTCATAAAATTATAAAGGAGATTATCCTTCATAAACCCCATCTGCAATCCCGTAAGCTACAGACTCCTCTGCACCCATCCAGTGATCACGCTGGAAGTCTTTCATTATTTTTTCAAAAGTTTGACCACAGTTATCAGCAAGGATTTGCGCGCTCAATTCTTTTGTTTTTACAATTTCTTGTGCTGTAATTTCAATATCAGAAGCTTGACCACGTGCTCCACCAGATGGCTGGTGTATCATTACACGTGCATGTGGCTGTATAAAACGACGCCCTTTCTCTCCTACAGATAAAAGTAATGACCCCATACTTGCCGCTAGACCTGTACAGATAGTAGAAACTGGACTTTTAATCATTTTAATAGTGTCATACATTGCAAAACCAGATGTTACATAACCACCCGGGCTATTAATAAACAGTTGGATCTCACCATGACCTTGTGCATCTAGGTATAAAAGACGATCTATCACGTGCTTTGCACTTTTATCATCTACCATTCCCCAGAGGAATATCTTTCTATCATCAAGCAACTGACTGTCAATTGCGTCTTGTACTTTCATTTTCTTTTCCATAAACATATGCCGCAATTACGGCTATTTATCGTTCCTGCCTAAACAGAAACCTCATCATTATTTTCTTTTAGTAATCAAAACTGCTACGTGTTGTATTGTTTTGCTTTCGCGAAAGCGTACTCTAGTAACAGCGCACTAAAAATACAAAAAGGCTTGGCACAGTGCCAAACCTTTCTGATAATCTTATAAAAAGCTTGGGCTTATAAAAGTCCGTCGATAGCTTCTGTGTAAGTTGCCTTAGGAGCAACGCCTACTTGACGTCCTACTACCTCCCCGTTCTTAAACATAAGAACTGTAGGTATATTACGTACTCCGTATTTTGCTGCAAATTCTTGGTTTGCATCTACGTCTACTTTACCTACGATGGCTTTACCTTCGTATTCTCCTGCGATCTCCTCGATAACTGGTCCTACCATACGGCAAGGTCCACACCAAGCAGCCCAAAAGTCTACTAATACAGGCTTATCGCTGTTTAATACTTGCTCTTCAAATGTCGCATCTGTGATTTCTAATGCCATAACTATATATTTTAATTGTAATTCTATTTAATTCTACTATGCAAACTTAGTCAATAATTAATCCAAACCTTACAACGCTTATATCAGCTTTGATTATAGCGTCATTGTGACAGTTTATCATAAGGTATTTGACAGTATAACACATCCTATCGTCTGTTGCCAAAAACTTGTAATGCAAAGTACAATAAGGTAGCTAGCGACCCTATAGCAGCAACGAGGTACGTTCTTGCGGCCCACTTTAATGCATCTTCTGCTCCATCGTACTCTTGTGGTGTTACCATATTTTCTGCCTTAAGCCATGCTAATGCACGGTTACTAGCATCATACTCTACTGGTAATGTGATGAGACTAAATATAGTCCCCATTGCGTATAATGCAAGACCTATAATTGCCACAGTACCTCCTATTGCAGTAGAAGCCATTAAAGCGACACCACCCATTATAACCCACATACTCATTTTTGAAGCAATGTTTACAATAGGTACAAGCTTAGATCGCATTTGCAACCAACTGTAAGCTGTAGCGTGTTGTACAGCATGACCTACCTCGTGTGCAGCAACCGCCGCTGCCGAAGCATTGCGCTGCCCATAAACCACGTCACTAAGATTTACTGTCTTATCTCTAGGGTTGTAATGATCTGTAAGCTGGCCAGCTACAGAAATTACTTTTACATCTGTAATTCCATTATCGGCTAGCATTTTTTCGGCAATCTCTGCTCCAGACATCCCGTTGCGCAATTGCACTTCTGAATAATGTTTAAATTTACTTTTGAGCTTGTTGCTTACTAGCATACTCACAAGCCCGATAGCTCCTACAATAATATAGTAGCCCATATATCCTCCTAACATAGTCGTTTATTTTAAAGTTGTTTTAGGTTTCTAAAGTTACAAAAGTAATATGCACAAATTAAGCCAAGATTACAATTCATCTTTTTACTATCAAGAGCCTTAAATACTCGTTGTAATGACAACTACATAAGATTATGGAATACATATGTTGTTTTTAAAAGTTCGCTTTCGCGAAAGCGTAACCCACAACCTATATTGCTAGCGGAACATATGGCACATCAAAAACCTCCGAAATCTCTTGATACACAACATCACCTCCTACGATATTAACTCCTTTTTTAAGAGTAGCATCTTTAAGACATGCAGCTTTCCAACCTTGATCTGCAATTTTTAATACATAAGGAAGTGTAACATTAGTAAGTGCTACGGTGGAAGTATAAGGCACTGCACCAGGCATATTTGCCACGCAATAATGCACTACATCATCTATAATAAAGACTGGATCCTCGTGCGTAGTAGGTTTTGATGTTTCCACGCAACCACCTTGATCTACTGCAACATCTACAATTACGGTACCTGGACGCATCTCCTTGAGCATGTCTCGAGTAATAAGCTTTGGGGCTTTTGCACCAGGAATAAGAACACCACCTATAATAAGATCGTGCGTTTTTATGTGCTTCCGGATATTAAATTCATTTGAAAATTCTGTCACCACGTGTGGCGGCATGATGTCATTTACATGACGCAGTCGCTTCATGCTAATATCTAGGATGGTTACATGAGCACCTAATCCCGCAGCCATTTTTGCCGCTTGAATTCCCACTACTCCTGCTCCTAAGACTAACACCTTACCAGGACTCACTCCAGGAACTCCACCTAGAAGTACGCCTCGCCCTTTTACAGGCTTCTCTAGATATCGCGCTCCTTGCTGTATAGACATACGACCTGCCACTTCGCTCATAGGCGTAAGCAACGGGAGCGAACGGTCTTCCTCTTCAACCGTTTCATAGGCTATACATATAGACTCGCTGGCAATCATCGCTCTGGTGAGCGGCTCACTAGAGGCAAAGTGAAAATAGGTGAATACGATCTGATCTTTCTTAATGAGCTTATATTCTGGCTCGATAGGTTCTTTCACCTTCACAATCATCTCTGCGCTTGCATAGACCTCCTCAATCGTATCAAGGATTGTTGCACCCGCATCTATATAATGTAGATCTGTAAAACCACTATTAAAGCCAGCTCCTTTTTGAAGATGTACGCTATGACCTCTCTTTACGAGTTCATAGACTCCGCCGGGTGTGATGCCCACCCTGTTTTCATTGTTTTTAATCTCTGTAGGAACACCTATTACCATTGCTTAAATTTTGGCATCAAGGTAACTGTAACTTAAAAAAATGCAGATTATAAAATGCTAAAAATCAAAGGCTCTCATAATGATATTATTAAAAATAGCTATGAATTTCTAGTAATCTGAAAATGCTATTTTTTATCATATTTGATTTTAAAATAGAGCAACAAGAAAGAAGAAATCACTGTGACAGCATTTGCTAAGATAATAGCGAGACTTTCTTTAAGAACTCCATAAACGAGCCAGAATACAATCCCTACAAAAAACATAGTAAACATAGGGAGACTCAAGCCAGAGACATCCTTAGTTTTCCAGGTTTGATACACCTGAGGCAAGAAAGCCGCCGTAGTAAGTGTGGCTGCAACCAGACCTATAATTTCTATGTTATCAATTCCTGCCATAGCGACAACGCATTATTAATGTAATTACAAAACAAAAGCCTGCTCGTGAGCTATCTGAACACAAGCAAGCTATATATTAAAATCAGGTTATTACCCTACTATATTTACAATCTTACCAGGCACAATAATCACCTTTTTAGGCGTACGACCATCTAGATACATTTGTGTTTTCTCGTTTGCCATAACTACTTTTTCTATCTCATCTTTAGATAGATCTAGTGGTAATTCTAGCGTAAACTTCATCTTCCCATTAAAAGAGATAGGATAGTTCTTTGCACTTTCTACAAGATGACTTGCATCAAATATTGGGAAAGGAGCTTCAGAGATACTTTCTGAGTGACCAAGCTTGCTCCAAAGTTCCTCTGCGATATGCGGAGCATAAGGAGCGATGAGTATTACCAGAGACTCCAGCACTTCACGAGAAGTACACTTTTGTGCTCCTAACTCATTTACAGCGATCATGAATGTAGATACTGAAGTATTGAAACTAAAGTTCTCTATATCTTCTTCTACCTTTTTAATTGTCTTATGTAATGTTTTAAGGCTGTCTTTACTTGGCGCCTCATCTGTTACATTAAAAGCTTCGTCAGCTCCATTGTGGTAAAGCTTCCAGAATTTCTTTAAGAAGTTATGTACTCCTGTAATTC
>CAJXSW010000122.1 GCA_913060645.1 uncultured Dokdonia sp.
ACGAGATAGGAGTCCGTCTCGTGGGCTCGGAGATGTGTATAAGAGACAGGACATTTACAGAGCTTATCTATCTCAAAAAGGGTAACGACAGCCTACGTAATATTGTAGGAGTACCATCAGACAGAAAGTACTTTAAACAGATGGACTTCTTTACTCCAGATTTTAAGTATAAGTTGAGTCCATTCCTTGCAGATGCATATTCTGAAATTAACCAGACCAAAATAGCTAAGGAACTTACAGAAATGGATCAGCGTCTAGGGTTGCTAGATAGAACCCTAGTAAAGGAGATTTTAAAGATTTTCCCAAAGCCAAACGATCCAAATAATAAGTGGATATCACCTATAGAAGTCAAAGATGCAGCATACAGAGCAACCGACTCGGTAATTGCAAATCAAATATTTCCTGCTTACTTATTGAGCTTACAAAAAGGAAGACAGTCAGGAGACTACTCTGATGCAGATAAAGTGCTTGCTGGTATAGAGAAATTCCAGCGAACACATAGTAATGATATTATGCCTTCTAAAGAAAAGATAGAGGCAGAGGTATACTACAACGAGCACGATGTATTTACAAAGCTATACTGGATGTATATGCTTGCAGCTGTGTTTATGATGATTTTTGTGATTGCTGCTATTTTCAACCCAAGTAAGTTTATTACGTTTATGGGTAAACTAGGAGCAGCAATTATCATAGTGCTATTTATAGTTCATACAGGAGGTCTTATATGGCGTTGGTATATTTCAGGTCACGCACCGTGGAGTGACGCTTATGAGTCTGTACTATATGTAGGATGGGCAACGGTATTCTTTGGTCTAGCCTTCGGAAAAGATAGTATGCTTACCATTGCAAGTACCGCTTTTGTAGGAGCATTTATTTTATGGGCAGCATCATTAAACTGGATGAATCCAGAGATTGCAAATCTACAGGCGGTTTTAAATAGTTACTGGCTTATGATTCACACAGCCGTAATTGTTGCGAGTTATGGCCCTTTTATACTTGGTGCCATTTTAGGTATTGTCTCTCTGTTTTTAATGATATTTACTACAGAGAAGAATAAAGAAAGAATGGATCTCAGTATTAAAGAGATTACCATTATTAATGAGCTTGCGCTTACTGTAGGTATGGTGTTGCTCGCTATAGGTACCTTCTTAGGAGGACAGTGGGCAAACGAGAGCTGGGGGCGTTACTGGGGTTGGGATCCTAAGGAAACTTGGGCGCTTATCTCACTTATCGTATACGCCTTTGTCATACACATGAGACTTATACCAGGATTAAGAGGAAGATGGTTGTTCAATTTTTCATCTATTATTGCACTAGGGAGTATTCTCTTTACTTGGTGGGGAGTGAACTATTACCTATCTGGACTTCATGCTTACCAAAGTGGAGGCGACATCGCTACTCAAAAGATATTTGTTACTCTAGGCGTATTGTCTGTGTTAGGATTCTTCTCTTACAGAAAATATAGAAAGTTTTACGTGAGTAAAAGTAAAGCGTAGCAAACTTCATAAAATGATCCATATTACAGCCATTAATTCTACATTGAATTAGTGGCTGTATTTTTATAAGGTTGAATAGTACTCATAAGTGTGTTTTCTAATTAACTTATCTAAACAATAAGAGATAATTTATGTCTAGAAATCTTTTATAAGTTTTCCTAAGCTGTTTTAAGTAGTGCAGAGTAAGTGTGTTAGAAGAGAATTCACTTAATACTTTTTTGTATAAAGCCTATATTAGAAAGATAATTCTTGTAAGTCTGTCCCATTATCAAGCCCGAGCTTTGAATAGAGGCTAGTAGTAAGTTGTTGCAGTTTGTCATCAGATAGACTGTGTTTTAAGGCAATCATTTCATTGCTAAGCCCTTTTGAAATATCGTTTAAAATACGCACCTCCATATTCTCAAGATCATACTGGTATATTAGAGATTCCATATAATTGTCATCTGCGTCTTGGACATTTTTGTAGGCACTGAGTTCTTTTAATTCTTGGACTTGAAACATTAACTTTTGTTTCATTAGGACCCCTTTTCTTTGAATATCTTTAAAAGAAGCAAGAAGCAATATAGCAATTAAAGTAAAGTTTAAAGATGCAGCTATAGCTACTTGTGCAGGAGTATAATTTATAAACGATAGATTAAAGATGTGAAGTATAAAATAGTCCGCAAGAAATAAGATGTCAATACTATACACTAGTATTAGGATTGTTTTTCTTGGGCCTTTTGCAATCATAAGCATCAAAACCCACATGAGAATCACTGTTGAAATCGAGGTAATGTCTACACCTGTGAAACTAATAATGTTCTGTGTTGCAAAATAAATTATCAGAAATAGAGTGGACAGACCGCTTATGATAAGCATAAGATACTTTATCCATAACTGGTGTGGTCTTACTTTTAGATAAAACAGCATGAAACCTGTAGCCGAAAGACCTACTAAATAATGCCCAAATATTTCAAGAGATGTAGATATGTCACTACTAACCCCAAATAAATACAAGACATTGTCTTTTGTTAGGATACTTAAAAGGACAGCAAACACTAAAAATGCAAAAAATAGAAATTGCGTATTTCTAACTATAAAGTAAAAAACTAAAATCGCTACGATGAGTGCTATCGCTGTACCATAAAAGAAACCAATGCTTAATAAGCTCCTTTTTTCATTGCTAGCAAAAGAAGATTCATCAGATAAATGAATAGGGAAGTAGGCTTCTAATGGGAAATTTGCTTTTAGGTAAAGTGGGAATTCAAGATTTCTTTTGACTAGGAAATAGGAAGGAAACCGTGTGTCCTTCATAATGTTAAGTTCTTTACCATTAGAATCGTATAATTCTAGGTAACTAACGTGCGAAGATTTCAATTCGAGAATCTCTCTATCTGCAGTTATATCATCTATTTTAAACCAGTATGTGCCATTCTCAGCTCCGAGATTATCTGAACTGGTAGAAGTGAAAGTAGCATTTTTCACTTCATCAATAGTAAGGCTTCCGTTTGTGTCTCTTAGATAGTAAATAGATTCAAATGGAGTGCCTGCACTTACGCACAGCAAAGCCAAAAGAACCATTAATATCTTCATTATTTCTAAAATTTAGTACACAATAATACGTTAAAACGCACTAAGTTACAACTTTATCGTACTCTTAGTGCATTTTAACGATATATTATGGTACAAAAATTAGACCATATCTTCAGGACGTACCCATTCGTCAAATTCTTCGGTAGTTACATATCCTAGGTTTATAGCTTCTACTTTAAGTGTAGTTCCATTTTTGTGAGCAGTGTTTGCAATCTCTGCTGCTTTGTAATAACCTATCTTAGTATTTAAGGCAGTTACGAGCATTAGTGAGTTATCTAGTAGCTCTTTAATGCGCTCATTATTAGGCTCTATACCTGAGGCGCAGTGATCAGAAAATGATACACAAGCATCACCTATAAGTTGTGCAGACTGTAATAAATTTGCCGCCATCATTGGTTTAAAAACATTAAGTTCATAATGTCCTTGCATGCCACCTACGCTTATTGCAACATCATTACCCATCACTTGAGCACAAACCATTGTTATGGCTTCACATTGCGTAGGATTTACCTTACCGGGCATTATAGATGATCCAGGCTCGTTTGCAGGAATTGAAATTTCTCCAATGCTACTACGTGGTCCAGAAGCTAGCATTCTAATATCATTTGCAATTTTATTGAGAGATACGGCTAGTTGTTTAAGCGCTCCATGCGTTTCAACAATTGCATCGTGAGCAGCAAGTGCTTCAAATTTATTTTCGGCAGTACGGAAAGGGTGACCAGAAAAATCAGCCATATAAGAAGCTACAAGCTCAGCATATCCTTTTGGAGTGTTAAGTCCAGTTCCTACTGCTGTACCACCTAATGCAAGCTCAGAAAGGTGGTCAAGCGTATTGTCTAGCGCCTTTAGACCGTGATCAAGTTGTGATACATAACCAGAAAATTCTTGACCTAGTGTAAGTGGAGTAGCGTCCATTAAGTGCGTACGTCCTATTTTTACTACATCTTTAAAGGCAACTGCTTTCGCTTTAAGCGTGTCTCTTAATTTACGTACTCCTGGGATTGTAGTTTCAACTACTTTTTTATATCCTGCGATATGCATTCCTGTAGGGAATGTATCGTTAGAAGATTGTGATTTATTTACGTCATCGTTAGGAGCTAGTGTTTTTTCACCTTCACCTATTACTTTTCCTGCTAGTTGGTGAGCACGATTTGCAATCACCTCGTTTACATTCATGTTACTTTGAGTTCCAGAACCCGTCTGCCAGATTACTAGTGGGAACTGATCATCATGCATCCCTGTGAGGATTTCATCACAAGTTTGTGCAATAAGATCTCTTTTTTCGGTAGAAAGGACACCTAGCTCACAGTTAGTGTAAGCAGCTGCTTTTTTAAGAATTGCAAAACCGTGTACAACCTCGATAGGCATAGATGCAGGAGCACCTATTTTAAAATTGTTTCTTGAGCGCTCTGTTTGAGCTCCCCATAATTTATCTGCGGGTACTTTTACCTCGCCCATCGTATCTTTCTCGATTCTATATTCCATAATTGAATGTGTTAAAATTGGTACACAAATTTAAACATTTGGCTTCATTTCACATCGTTGATAAGCTGTCAATAAATGTGTTTTTTCTCTTGTGAAAAATAAATAATATCAACTATCTTTGCTTCAAACTAGAAAAGACACGATCCTATGTTCGATTTTGACCAATATTTAGGTTTTCTCGCATTCTTAACCATCCTTACTATAGGATTTTGGTTAATGATATTCCTTCTTACATTTGTAATACCTTACTGGGTAGGAGGTTCATTTATTGAATTTATGAAAGAGAAAAGAGAAGAGCGCAAGCTTAAAAGAGAGCAAGAAAATAGCTAAGATATTTTTACGCTTACGCGAAAATATATAAACCTTCAACATCATCTGTTGAAGGTTTTTTTATGAATTCTTTATTTTAAATTTCCTTAGTTGCTAAAAGCAATATGATCTCTCAAAGTTGTAGATCTAATGCAATCTGCCTCTGAGGTATCACCAAATTTATCTACAAACTTTATGCATTGCATTCCTTCTGGTAAGCAAGCTTCGCCAAAGGTAGTCTGTGAGGTGCACATCGTTGCTCCCGTGCTGTAAGTTCCTTTTTCATCTAGCTCTAAGGCAAAAGTCGACACGTAGTTATCGTTGCTAAATACTCGTAAATACTTATTGCCTTCTACATCTATCACCTTTAAGGATGATGGAACAAGCTGCAGGCCGAGCGTCCGTGCTTTTGCTTGAAACGCATTTAAGAAGGAAACTTCAGATATAGTAAATACAAATGATTCTTTTTCTAGCAGTCCTACAGCTGTAAGACTTATTTCATCTACACTAGGTAAATGGTCTGTACTAGCGTTAAATCTAAGGTTGTCGTCACAAGACGTAAGGAGGACAGCTGCGATTAAACAAGAAAACAAATACTTCTTCATAATACATTATACGTTAGTTTATAATTTACAAGCATTCGGTAATTAGGATAAATTTATTCTAATTATGAATTGGTGATTTTCTTTTCTAGTTAAATTTTTGAGGTGTTTTAGTTAATTTTTTGTGGTTCATATTTTCGCGAAAGCGTATCCATTATCACAAAAAAAAAGAGCCTCCGTGTGGAGACTCTCTTTAATGAAATTCACTGTACTTCTATTCACATTATTGCTTGACGTTCTTAAGATCTACTTCATTTCCATCTTTGTCTAGCATTTTTACTTCATCAAAGCCCATGTTTTTGAACTGTGCAAATTGTGTTGCAGCGTCACCCACTACAAGGTAAGCCATCTTGTTTTCATCAAGATATTTATTTGCAAGCGCTTTGTGCTGCTCTAACGTCATATTACGTATTACGTCTTCCTCTTTCTCAATGTAGTCTGTAGGAAGATCATAAGCGCTACGCTCTTGTAGCATTCCTAATAATGCAAATTGTGTCTCAAAACGACGCGCATTAGATTTAATGAGTGCATTTTTTGTAAAAGCAAGATCCTCCTCAGAGATTCCTTCTTTGTACTTTTTAATCTCATCTCTAAAAATTTCAACAGATTCTCCAGTTGTGTTAGTACGTACACTAGAAGAAGCAGTAAATGTACCTGGAAGTTTAGATCCATTAAAGTAGGTACGGGCTCCATAAGTATATCCTTTTTCTTCACGTAAAATAAGGTTTACAGCTCCAGAGAAAGATCCTCCTAGTTTGTAATTCATTACTTCGGCAGGGTAGAAGTCTTTGTCTGTACGTGCCATACCTAAGTATCCTATGTTAATCACAGATTGCTTTGCCTCTGGAATGTCTACAAATAATAAAGAAGATTTATCTCTTGTATTTGCTATTGGGTATGCTGGGATTGTAACATCTTTTGCTTCCCACTTAGACTCAAGATTTGCAAGTGCTGCTAGCGCATCTTCTTTTTCAATTTTTCCTACGATATGGAAACGGCTCACAGAAGGTGAGAAGTTTGTTGCGTAAAAATCCTTTAGATCTTGCATCGTGATGCTATTAACAGATTCCTCTGTACCGCTTGTAGGGTAAGAAAAGATATGATTTTCACCATATAGCACTTTGTTATATACATTACTTGCTACTGCGTTAGGATTTGCAGCGCTACGCTTAATACCATTAATAGTAGCGGTCTTAATACGTCCTAGTTCTTCCTCATCCCATCTAGGCTCAAATAAAATCTCCTCTATAAGGTCCATGGTAGCGGCAAAGTTACGAGTAAGTGTATTTCCTTGAATGGTAATCGCCTCACGAGAAGTATACATATTGATGCTTGCTCCTAGTAATTCTATGGCTTCTTCTAACTGCTCTGGAGTTTTATTTGCAGTACCCTCCATCATAATATCTGTCATAAGGTTTGCTACCCCATTTTTTTCCATACTGTCAAGTAAGTGACCACCTTCTATCACTAGGTTAAAGTTTACTGTAGGGATTTCATTTTGAGAAATACCATACACTTCAATACCGTTAGAAAGTTCTGCTTCCCATGACGATGGAATTTTAAGAGCAGGAGCGTCTCCTACAGATGGAGGCGTAGCACGATCAATTTTAGATGGTGTTTTTACTACTTCTGTAACTGCATCTTCTACTACCTTAGTTACATTCTCTTTAATTTCTTCTTCAACAACGTCTGCTTTTACAGAGTTTTCTACAATAAGATTAAGTTGGCCCTTAGGTACAAAACTCGTTTGCACATATGGCTTCCCTTTTACGTAAGTATTATATACGCGCATTACATCTTCCTTGGTAACCGCTTTGATGTTCTCAATATCTTTTTCAATAAAATCTGGCTCACCAGCGAATACATTATAGCTTGCTAGTTGGAACGCTTTACCGTTTACACTGCTTATACCGTTATAGAAACCAGTTTCAAGACCAGCTTTGATACGCTCTATATCTTTGTCTGTAACACCTTCTGCTTCAAATTTTGCAAGACCTTCGTCTATTGCTGCTTCAATTTGATCAAGATCTACACCGCTATTTGCAGTGATAATCACGTGAAATTCGCCTGCGATCTCTTGACTATTATTGTAAGCCGTTGTTCTTGAAGTAAGATCTTTTTCTTTTACAAGAATCTTATATAAAGGAGCTTTTTTACCGCTTGCAAGAATTTCAGCTAAGAAATCTAATGCGTAGGCATCATCTGTATACTGCTGCACTGTTGGGTACACACGGTGTAATTGTGGTGCTTGAGCAAAGTTATCTTCGTGGTATAGTTTCTTTGTTTCGGCGATTGTTACTGGCTGTGGCTCAAGTGGAGCTACCTCTTGACGTTTTTTAATCTCACCAAAGTACTTCTCAATAAGTGCCTTTGCATCTTCAGTTTTAAAATCTCCTGCAAGTACGAGTGTCGCATTGTTAGGACCATAAAACTTGTCGTAAAATTCTTTTACGTCTGCTACCGTAGCATTTTGTAGATCCTCTAGTTCACCTATTACTTGCCAGTTATATGGGTGACCTTCTGGATAAATGTTTTTATCAAGTACCCATCCCGTATGACCGTAAGGATTATTATCTACACGTTGTCTTTTTTCATTCTGAACCACCTCTTGCTGATTTTCAAAAGCAGATTCTGTCACTGTATTAATCAAGAATCCCATACGGTCAGATTCTAACCATAAAACTGTTTCTAGTGCATTGTTAGGTACCGTTTCATAATAGATAGTTCCATCTTTCCAGGTACCTCCATTTAATGTTCCTCCGGCATCTTGCACCGTTTTAAAGAACTGATCTTGTGGTACATTTTCAGATTCTTGAAAGAGCATATGCTCAAAAAGGTGTGCAAAACCAGTGCGTCCAGTCTTCTCACGGTTAGAACCTACGGCATATTGTATGGCAAGCGATACAATAGGATCACTACTATCTTGATGCAAGATAACGTCTAGTCCGTTTTCAAGTTCGTATTTTTCATAGTCTATCGAGAGTTTTGCATCGGCTGCTTGTGCCTTGTCACCACTGGTATTGTCTTTACACGAGGTAACAACAAAGGCTCCTGCCATAAGGACAAAAGCAGCTGTTTTTAAGTTTTTCATGATCTGTGTTTTTTGATTTTTTAAGATTCTGTAAGATAATCTGCAACTTGATAACCTTTTCATAAAATTATGTTAATGGCAGATACTGAGATTGTTAATATTATTTTTGTAGCGATATAGACTTCATCTAGTATCTGTCTCTTATACACATCTGACGCTGCCGACGAAGAGGATAGT
>CAJXSW010000123.1 GCA_913060645.1 uncultured Dokdonia sp.
AGATAGGAGTCCGTCTCGTGGGCTCGGAGATGTGTATAAGAGACAGCACCTACCCTGAAGTGGGCGAATTCTTTACAAACCACGTGATAGGTACCCAACCAATACAGTACAAAGACTTTTTTGACCTAGTAGGACTTGATTATAGCACTACACTAGTAGACACGGGCTTCTTGTTAGGAAAGAAACGTCCTTATATTAATGGAAATAAAGAAGACAATACCATTTATATACTTCTAGGAAATCTCAATACATTTCTCACTGCGCTGGGCGTACAAGGCAATGATGTGATTACCGCAGTAAATGGAACTGCTTATGATCTTTCTAACGTATACGATTTAATAACAATCTCAAATAGCTGGAAAGTAGGCGACGCCATTACTATGACGGTACAAAGAAATGGTGAAGAAGTGGAACTTTCTGGAACGATTATTACGCCACAAACTCTGCAGGCCACACTGGTAGAATTAGAGACGTACGACGATGGCTTAGAGCAAGTTCTACGTGAGAAGTGGCTAAAAGGTTCTTAAGTTTTATCGCTTACAAGACATTTTTTTGATACATTCGGGGGAACTAACCATTCCTGATGTATAAATTGCTACTCTGTGTACTCCTTGCTGGAGTAAGTACAGCGCACTACGCTCAAACCAAAGAAGTAGGTGTATCCTTTATAGAAACACCTATTACGATAGATGGTGTACTTGATGAAGCCGCTTGGGACAAAGCAGTCCCAGCAACAAACTTCTGGCAATATTTCCCTACAGATACCATACAGGCACCTTACCAGTCTGAGATACGTTTTTTATATAATGACAAAACCTTGTATGTAGGCATCAAAGTCTCTGCGCAGGGCGACCATTATATAGTCCCATCGTTGCGCCGTGACTTTAGAGCAGGCGGAAGTGACAATATCACCTTAATGTTTGACACTTTTAATGATGGTAATAACGCATTCCTTTTTGGCTCCAACCCTGCTGGCGTGCGCAGGGAAGCACTAGTTTCTGGCGGCGGAAAAGATTTGAGAGGTTTTACCACTAGTTGGGATACCAAGTGGGTGGGAGAAACCACGGTACATGACGGCTACTACGTTTGTGAGTGGGCAATCCCGATGAGCGCCTTTAAATATAGAGAAGGCGAAACCCGATGGCGTTTTAATAGCTACCAGTTTGACACCCAAGACAACTCGCGAAACACGTGGGTACAAATTCCTCAGAATCAGAATATTTTTAATCTCGCTTACATGGGCGATATGGTTTTTGAGAAACCACTAGGTAGCTCAAAAAGTCCAATCTCCATAATTCCTTATGTAAATGCCATTGCTGGGCAAGACAGAGAACTAGACGACAACTTTACCGAGATTAAAGTGGGCGGTGATGCACGCTTTACAATAGGCAACAGTCTTAATCTTGATGTTACCATAAATCCAGACTTCTCCCAGGTAGAGGTAGATAATGCCATTACAAACCTCTCTCGTTTTGAGGTGGGATTGCCAGAACGCAGGCAGTTTTTTATAGAAAACAGTGACCTCTTTGCAGATTTTGGTGATCCTGGGGCGGCAAATCCTTTTTTCTCGAGGCGTATAGGCATAGCATAAGATCTTGATGGAAACACGGTGCAGAACAACATTGTAGCAGGTGCACGCTTGAGCGGTAAACTCACAAACAAGCTACGCGTGGGTATACTCAACATGCAAACAGAAAATGATGAACCTATTGAGATTGCTGCAACAAACAACACAGTGGTTGCATTACAGCATAGCGTTTTCAGCAGATCAAACATAAGTGCGATTTTTGTAAACAAGCAGAACACCAGTGATGCTGCCTTTGTACAACCCGAAGAAGAATACAACAGACTTATAGGCCTAGATTATAACCTAGCCAATAAAGACAATAGCTGGAATGGTAAATTTTACCTCCATAAATCCTTTACTCCAGGGGTTGATAGTAAGGATTACTCCGGCGGGGCGCGCATGGAGTACAATAAAAATAACTGGAGAGCGACGAGTGCTACGCTATTTATAAATGAAGACTTCAACTCAGAGCTTGGTTTTATACCTCGTAAGGATATCTTCAGGAACTTCAGCAAGGTAGAAAGGCTCTTTTTCCCGAAAGGGGGAACAATTAATAGGCACATATTTTCTTTAAAC
The DNA here is from genome assembly GCA_913060645.1 of uncultured Dokdonia sp. Taxonomy (GTDB): domain Bacteria; phylum Bacteroidota; class Bacteroidia; order Flavobacteriales; family Flavobacteriaceae; genus Dokdonia. The sequence goes on from CAJXSW010000123.1 coordinate 2,144, forward strand.
TCCTTCTTTGTATGGCGGCCAGAAGTCGCTTTTACCCTAGGCGACCGCACCCTCTCACCACAGTGGGAAGCCCAGTTTAAAAATACCAGCAGCCTGAGTGCAAAACCTAGAACGCGCTACACAAAACTCTTTGACAGCTTTGATCCATCGCGATCTGACGGACTAGAATTACCAGAAGGAAGCGAGTACCGTTATACCAATCTGGAAGTCGAGTACAAATCTGACCAGCGCAAGAAGTTTTACTACACGGCAAATACTACCTACGGCGAGTTTTTTAACGGTGAGATACTCACCTTGCGAGCAGAAGCTACCTTGCGCCTGCAACCTAAACTTGTGCTAGGTATAAACGCCCGCTATGATAACATAGACCTCCCTGCTCCTTATGCAGATAATCGCATCTGGCTTGTAAGCCCGCGGGTGGATGTGACCTTTAGTAAAAACCTGTTCTGGAATACGCTTGTACAGTACAGCACCTTGCAAGATAACTTTGGGATTAACTCACGCTTGCAATGGCGATTTGCACCGCTCTCAGACTTATTTTTGGTGTATAATGACAACTATTTTACAGATACCACCTTTGCTCCTCGCTTCCGGAGTATTAATTTAAAACTTACTTACTGGTTATATTTATAGGGATTTTGGTATTTTCGGATTCCTTTGGCGGTAAGCCTTAGTTTATTTTTTATGCTTCTTGCAGTGAAAGTGATCCCATTTTCGCGAAAGCGTAATTACCCACATCATTATGGAAAACACACCTTATTTTACAAATGACGCCATTGTTTTTGGTCTCATTGCGCTTGCACTTGCATTTATATTTTATACCTCGAGTAAGAAGACAGGCTTCTGGGGTAAATTTTATGGCATTGTGCCTGCCCTACTGCTATGCTATCTCATCCCTGCGATTTTTAATAGCCTGGGGCTGATAGATGCAGAGAGTAGCCAACTCTATTATGTGGCGAGTCGTTACTTGCTACCCGCATCGCTGGTGCTTATGACGCTTAGTATAGATCTTAAGGCAATTGTAAACTTAGGCCCTAAGGCACTTATCATGTTTTTTACAGGAACGATAGGGATTGTGATAGGTGGCCCGCTGGCGATACTTCTCATCTCTTCCATATCACCAGAAACAGTAGGTGGTGCAGGACCAGATGCGATATGGCGTGGCCTCTCTACTCTGGCGGGAAGCTGGATAGGCGGTGGTGCAAATCAAGCCGCGATGCTTGAGATTTATAAATACAATCCCGAAAAATACGGTGGTATGGTACTGGTAGATATTGTGGTGGCAAATGTATGGATGGCCATAATCTTACTAGGTATAGGTAAAAGCAACCGCATAGATAAATGGCTTAAGGCAGATAACACAGCTATAGAAAAATTAAAAGAAAAGGTATCAACCTTTGCCGAAGGGGTGAAGAGAAACCCGACGCTTTCTGATCTTATGGTTATGCTGGGTCTTGCCTTTGGCGCAGTAGGTATTGCACACTGGGGAGCCGGTGGTATGAGCGCTTTATTTTCTGATATCCCAAAGGACTCTGCGCTTGCATCCTTTGGCTCTACTTTTTTCTGGATGGTCACGATTGCAACTGCGATAGGGATTTTACTCTCCTTTACAAAAGCCAAAAATTACGAAGGTGCTGGAGCAAGTAAAATAGGCAGTGTGTTTATTTACATACTTGTTGCGAGTATAGGGATGAAAATGGATCTCACCACTATTTTTGAAAACCCAAGGCTTATTGCCATAGGTTTTGTGTGGATGGGTATACATGCGGGACTCCTCATTCTGGTGGCAAAACTTATAAGAGCGCCCTTTTTCTTTCTTGCTGTGGGAAGCCAGGCAAACGTGGGCGGGGCAGCCTCTGCTCCTATAGTCGCGGCAGAGTTTCACCCGTCGCTAGCTAGTGTGGGTGTGTTGCTAGCAGTTTTTGGCTATGTGGTGGGAACATATGGCGCTATACTCTGTACAATTTTAATGGAAATGGCAGCTGCGGGCTAGTATTATATGTAAAATAGTAGCATATTTGCCGTCTATAATTAAAACCAATTATGAATAAAATAGTATACATTCTCTTATTAAGCATCTTGATGGTTTCATGTTCAAAAACAGGAAATCTTACAGTCACTGGAACGGTAAAAGGTCTTAAAAAAGGAACTTTATATGTACAGAGCGTGCAAGACACCATGCTTGTAAACCTAGACTCACTAGTAATAGATGGGGAGCCTGAATTTGAGTTTATACTTGACATAAAAGAACCAGAGGTGTATTACTTACACCTTGATAAGGCAGATGAGTCTGGTTATGATGATCGTATTCCTTTCTTTGCAGAGGCTGGTATTATTAATATCACTACTTCTCTCAAAAACTTTGAAGGATTTGCTGCTGTAACAGGATCTGAGAACCAGATGCACTGGACACAGTTTAAAAATATGAACAAGCAGTTTAATGATAAGAATCTTGATCTTATAAAAGGTTCTTTTAACGCTAGACAGCGAGATGATCAAGAAGAGATTCTTGCTTATGATGATTCTTTACAGCAACTACTTAAAAGAAAGTATCTATACACGGGTAACTTTGCAACAACAAACAAGGAACTTGAGATTGCTCCTTACCTTGTAATGACCCAGATACCAGATGCTACCACTCCTTACCTAGACACTTTATATAAAACTTTCCCTAGAAAAACTAGAAATTCTAAATACGGGAAGCAGCTCAAGAAGCTTATAGAGGAGCGCAAGAAACAGTAAGGACCTTTAAGATCGTACTACTATTATAAGCATGATGTGATTTTACATAAAAATGTAAGGTTCATGATTATAAATTAACCTACTTTTGCAGTCAAAATTAGAACAATGGCAAATATTAGAGATTTAAAAAAGGATATCAATTTTGTACTAGGTGACATCATTGACGCAGTATATGTGTGGGAAGCACTTAATCCTAAGGCAGACAGAAAGGAAAGTGAAGCGATTATAGATGACGCTATCGCAACTTTTGACACTTTAATTACAAAAGTAAACGACCGTAAAGTAGAGAATAGAGGTAAAAATCTAGTGGCAGTACGTGCAGATCTTGAGAAGGAAGGGCAGGCACTTATAGACCGTATTAATAAGCTATAATTTTTTTAAAAAAAGGGTTGCATATATAATAAATGCTATTATATTTGCACCCGCAATGCCGATGTAGCTCAGCTGGCTAGAGCAGCTGATTTGTAATCAGCAGGTCGTGGGTTCGAGTCCCTCCATCGGCTCAAAAAGGTCTTCTTTTATAGAAGGCCTTTTTTGTTTTATATAAGTTCTTGATGTGGTGTGGTACGCTTTCGCGAAAATGTGATGTTGTTATAAAAAATCTAGCGGACTTTTAACTTGTTGCATAGATCTAGTTGTCACATGCGTGTAAATCATAGTCGTTTTTATATCACTATGCCCTAGTAGTTCTTGTATCATACGTAAATCTGTACCTGTATCCATAAGATGGGTTGCATAGGCGTGACGAAGACTGTGCAGCGTTACTTTCTTTTTTATGTGTGCCTTATTACAACTAGCTCTAAAAACCGAGCGTAAGCTCCCAGCTGTGTACTGCGGCTTAGACTGACCATTAAAAAGATATTCTGTAGGCTGGTACATCACATAATACCGACGCAACAATGGCTTTAAACTTTCTGGAAAGGGAAGCTGACGGTCTTTTTTTCCTTTGGCAGCTTTTATAGTTATGGTATTGCGTTTTTTATCTATGGAAGAGAGACGTAAATCTATGAGCTCTCCTACTCTAAGACCCAAAGCATATATAGTAGTGAGGGCGGCTTTATGTTTAAGATTTGTAGTGTGGTGTAATATATTCTTCACTTCGTAAGCACTTAGTATGTCTGGCAATACACGCTGAGGAGATCGTGGTCGTAGTGACGAGAGATCTATATCTTGTCTAAGCTCTTCTTTGTAATAAAGGCTTACAGCACTTATGAGCTGCTTTTGAGTATTAAAAGCATAATGTTTATGTAATATAAAATCTCTCAAAGTAGTAATAAGGTAAGAGATATCTAACCTGTTAATAGCAAGTGTATCTCCTAGATATTGCTGATAGCTTGCCAGCAGACCTACATAGGTGTTTATGGTGCTATCGCTATATCTTTTTGCCTTTAAAATGGTGTTAAAGTTCTGAAACATGCGTTTATACATTGAAAATCGAGATTGCTCAATATAAGCAAAAACATTCGTTTATACACCCACTTCGGGTATGATAACTTATATGTTTTTAGTAACTTGCGTTTATATATACGTTCTCTGCAAGCTAAAAAAACATTGGTGAAAAAATTGAAGTATTCGAAAAAAATATGACGACACTCTTTATAAAAAATATGGTTTGCAACCGTTGTGTTATGGCGGTGAGAAATGAATTGAATAATTCAGGAATTGAGCCAATTGATGTACAATTGGGAGAAGTAACACTTGAAAAAGACCTCACAGCACAAGAAAAAGAAAAATTTAGTAAAGCGTTGGTGTCATTAGGCTTTGAAATGATTGATGACAAAAAAAGTCGCCTGATTGAGCAAATTAAAACAATAATCATTGACTTGGTACATCATCAGGATAATGGAACGAAAACCAATCTTTCAGATGTGTTAAGCAGTAAACTCTTTCACGATTACAACTACCTATCCAACCTGTTCTCTAAAGTAGAAGGTACTACCATTGAAAAATATTTTATTGCTCAAAAGATAGAAAAGGTAAAGGAGCTATTAGTTTATGATGAATTGTCTTTGAGTGAAATTGCATTTCGCCTCAATTATTCGAGTGTTGCCTATCTCAGCAATCAGTTCAAAAAAGTAACAGGGCTCTCGCCCAGCCATTTTAAAAACATACGTGAAGATAGAAGAAAGCCTTTGGACGAAGTGTAAGTAAATCTTACAAATCATTTCCAAAATTCCACAATAAAAAACCTATCCATTGTTGCCAACTTTGTATTGTAATTTAAAACAGTCGAAATATGGCAACAACAAATCAAAATACAGTTACGCAGACTTTCCCTGTTTTGGGAATGACCTGTGCTTCTTGTGCGAGTAGTGCAGAAAGTATCGTAACACATCAAGAGGGAGTGGTGAGTGCTTCTGTAAATTATGCTACAGGAAATCTTATCGTTGAATTTCTATCCAACGTAACCAATGCCGAAAAGATACGAAAAGCGGTACAAGGTGTAGGATATGATTTATTAATTGAAGACGAATCCAAACAGCAGGAAAGCCTTGAGGTCATCCACGAAAAGAAGTTTAAACAACTCAAAAATAAAACCTTATGGGCGGTCATTCTTTCTTTGCCAGTAGTTATAATAGGTATGTTCTTTATGGATATGCCTTACGGTAATGAAATTATGTGGGTATTTTCAACACCTGTTGTATTGTGGTTGGGAAGAGATTTTTTTATAAATGCGTGGAAACAAGCCAAACACCGCAAAGCCAATATGGATACCTTAGTAGCATTGAGTACAGGCATTGCATATATTTTTAGTGTGTTCAATATGTTGTTTGCAGGTTTTTGGCATCAAAGAGGATTACACGCTCACGTTTATTTTGAAGCCGCAGCCGTCATTATCGCTTTCATATTGTTAGGAAAATTATTAGAAGAAAAAGCCAAAGGAAATACTTCATCTGCTATTAAAAAACTAATGGGCTTACAACCCAAAACGGTTATCGTAATTCAAGCAGATGGCAAAGAAAAGCAAACGCCTATTGAAGAAGTTATTGAAGGAAATGTGATTTTGGTAAAACCGGGCGAAAAAATTGCAGTGGATGGAATGGTCATTTCGGGCAGTTCGTATGTAGATGAAAGTATGTTGAGTGGTGAGCCTGTTCCTGTATTGAAAAATAAAAACGAAAAAGTATTTGCGGGAACGATAAACCAAAAAGGTAGTTTTCAATTTAAAGCCGTTAAAGTCGGCAAGGAAACAATGCTTGCCCAAATTATCAAAATGGTTCAGGATGCACAAGGGAGCAAAGCACCTGTACAGAAATTGGTGGATAAAATAGCAGGGATTTTTGTGCCTGTAGTTATGGGAATCGCACTTTTAACTTTTATAGTTTGGATGATTTTTGGTGGTGAAAATGCTATAGTTCAAGGATTATTAGCAGCAGTAACGGTGTTGGTTATCGCTTGTCCCTGTGCTTTGGGATTGGCAACACCAACAGCAATTATGGTAGGCGTTGGCAAAGGTGCCGAGCAAGGCATTTTAATTAAAGATGCCGAAAGTTTGGAGTTAGCCAAAAAAGTAGATGCTATCATTTTGGACAAAACAGGAACCATTACTGAAGGTCGTCCACAGGTTACAGACATCCATTGGTTGAACAATGACGACAGCACTAAAGATATTCTTTTGAGTATTGAAAAACAATCGGAACACCCATTGGCAGAAGCGGTTGTGAAATATTTGGGAGAAGTCAATCCAACTACATCTTCCAATTTTGACAGTATTACAGGTAAAGGAGCAAAAGCTGATCATAACAATGAAACCTATTTTGTAGGAAATAGCAATTACCGAAAGGGCTTGTTTACTGTCTGAAAACCAAATAACG
>CAJXSW010000124.1 GCA_913060645.1 uncultured Dokdonia sp.
AATCCTATTGCTGGGATGCCTTCTACACCAGCTTCTACTGCTGCGCTCATCGTACCACTGTAAATTACATTGATGCTAGAGTTGCTGCCGTGATTTATGCCGCTCACACAGATGTCTGGCCTGCGAGGTACAATCTGCTGGTTTGCAAGTTTTACACAATCTGCTGGAGTTCCAGAGCATGTATATTCTTTATGAGTCGCCGCAGGATCGAGTTTTACAGGGTCACAGTAAAGTGTATCGTTTATGGTAATGGCGTGTCCCATGCCACTCTGCGGGCTATCTGGCGCTACAACAATAACATCGCCTATGGTAAGCATTACATCTATAAGGTTGCGTATTCCGGGAGCGGTAATACCGTCATCGTTGGTAACAAGTATTAATGGTTTATTGTTCATAAGAGGAGTTGTAAACTAAGCACGAAAATACGTAAATTGTACTTCAATTCGAGCGACAGTCGGGTTTAACAAAAGATTACGAAGGTTAATCTTATCGTGGCACAATTTTTAATGTACATTGCTAGTTACATGCAAATAAAAGATTTTATGAAAAGGAATTTAAAATTAATCGCAGTAGTACTCCTCTTCTCGGTAGCGAGTTGCAGTTTTACTACAAAGTCATTTGATGATCCAGATAAGGATAAGACATTACTTGATCTTATTTCTTATTTACTTGAGAGAGGTCATTATGATGCAAAAGATATTAATGACGAATTCTCTGCAGCGGTATTTGATGATTATATAGATGCATTAGATCCATATCGCCGTTTCTTTTACAAAAAAGATATTGAGGAATTTGAAGAGTATAAGGATAAGATAGATGATGCTATTAGAGATAAGGACTTGACGTTTTTTGATCTTACTTACACACGTCTTATGGAGCGTACGAAGGAAGCAAATGAGATTCAAGCAGACTTGCTAGAAAAGCCGTTTGACTTTACCGAAGATGAAATTTTAGATACAGATTACGAAAAGCAACCTTTTGCAAAAAATAAGAAAGAGCTTAAAAATCGCTGGAGACAGCAATTAAAACTCAATGCATTGAGTTCTTATTTTGATAAAAAGGAAGAGCAAGAAAAAACACCGGAAGAAGGTGAAGAAAAAATTGCTGCAGATGAACCTAAAGAAATTCTTTCTGATAAGGAGCTCGAAGAGAAAGCTAGAAATGAAGTAAAGGATAATACAAAGGAGTTTTTTGAATTTACAGATGAATTAGAACGTCAAGATTACTTTGCAATATTCTTGAATGCAGTAGTTGAGGAATTTGATCCTCACACATACTACTTTGCTCCAGTAGCAAAGGATCGTTTTGATACCCAAATGAGTGGTCAGTTTCAAGGAATAGGTGCGAGACTTCAAAAGAAAAATGGAGAGATAAAAATTACAGATGTTATTTCTGGAGGTCCAGCATGGAGAGGTGATGAGCTGCGCGAAGGTGATGTTATTATGAAAGTGCGTCAAGAAGACGAGAAAGATGCTATTAGCATTGTAGGGATGCGTTTACAGGATGCAATAGAATATATCAAGGGCCCAAAAGGAACCAAGGTTATTCTTACCGTAAAAACAAAGCTAGATGGAAGCACTCAGAATATTACTATAGAAAGAGACATCGTTGAGCTTGAAGAAACCTATGCAAAATCTGCAGAGGTTGAAAAAGATGGTAAAAAGTATGGTATTGTAAATCTTCCTAAGTTTTACTTTACAATGGATGATTACAAAGAAAAGAACGCTGCAAGTGATGTAAAGAAAGAAATAGAGCGTCTTAAAGAAGGAGGTATGGAAGGTCTAGTTATCGACCTTAGAAATAATGGTGGAGGATCTTTAAAAACAGTAGTAGACATTGCTGGACTATTTATTAAAGATGGGCCTATTGTGCAAGTAGCTTCTAGTGGCGATGAGCCAGAAGTTCTTGAAGATGCAGATTCTTCTATCTTATGGGATGGGCCACTTGTGATTCTCGTAAATGAGATATCTGCTTCTGCAAGTGAGATTCTCGCAGCGGCAATGCAAGATTATAAACGAGCAATCATCATAGGAGGTAAACAAACATACGGTAAGGGAACTGTGCAGAATGTTGCAGACCTTAACCAGTACTTACGTAAAAACCCTTATGGAGATCTTGGAGCTCTTAAGTTGACTACGCAGAAATTCTACCGTGTAAATGGTGGGTCTACTCAGCTAGAAGGAGTGAAGAGTGATGTGGTAGTTCCGGATCGTTTTAAGTATATCGACATAGGAGAACGCGATCAAGAAAATCCGCTTCCTTGGGATAAAATTAAAGCTGCAAGTTATGATGTGTGGGATGGTTATGTAGATTTTGATGAAACTATCGAAAACAGTGTACAACGTATGTCTAAAAGCGAGCATTTACAATTAGTAGATGATTATGCTAAGTGGATTAAGGATCGTAGAGATGATCAACAATGGTCACTTAATTATTCAAAATACAAGGAGCGTCTCGCGCAAAGTGAGGAGTTTGCAAAGAAATTTGATGCGATAGATGATTATGATACTAAGTTATCATACAAGTCACTTCCTTATGAGCAGAAGCTTTTTGAAAGTGATACTATTTTAAAGGAAAAGCGTGATCGCTGGCACAAGAATTTAGCTAAAGATGCTTATGTAGAAGAGGCATTAAATGTGCTTAAGGATCTCAAAATAAATAATATAAGAAAAGATAAACTCGCTGCGATAAAAGATTAATTAATGTCGCAACGAGCAAATTCTTTAACAGGCTTAGCGCTCCAAAAATTCAAAAAGAATTTTTGGGGCGTTTTGAGTTTACTATATATTGTATTGTGTGGTCTTGCAGCTTTGTTTGCCTATGTGATTGCACCAGATAGTAGTGAGAACGCAAATCAAATGCACCTCTCTATTCACTCTCAAGGCCCAGGGTTTACGGTAGATATACTCACCATACCCGCTCAGGTTGATGCAAGTCAAAGTTTCTTTTCAAAATGGTTTTCTGGCAGTAAGAATGCGAGTACAGAGATTCCTGTTACTTCGTATACCATTTCAGAAAGTAGTATTTCTTACATCCAATATGTAGGCGACGGTGTAGAGGGAATGCCTAAAACGCTGGAGATAGATGGTGTTGAGGATTATAACGCTTTCGCGAAAGCGAATATTTCCTCACGTACATTTTTGTTAGGTACAGATAAGTATGGTCGGGACTTACTAAGTCGTATGCTTATAGGTGCGCGTATTTCCTTTTCAATTGGATTTGTTGCTGTATTTATTTCGCTTATCATAGGCTTACTTATGGGGTCGCTTGCGGGGTATTTTGGAGGGAAGATTGACGCTGCAATCATGTGGGTGATTAACGTGACATGGTCTATACCTACATTATTACTTGTAATTGCTATCACCCTAGCTTTGGGAAAAGGATACTGGCAGGTGTTTATTGCTGTAGGTTTAACCATGTGGGTTGAGGTCGCTCGGGTAGTGCGAGGCCAGGTGATGGGAGTAAAACAAATGCAATATGTAACCGCAGCGAGAGCGCTAGGTTATACAGATGGGCGAATCATCATCAAGCATATATTGCCTAATGTGATCGCGCCACTTATCGTGATCTCTGCAGCAAATTTTGCGGGAGCCATCCTAATAGAAAGCGGACTAAGCTTCCTCGGGATAGGCGCGCAACCTCCTACGCCTAGCTGGGGAGCGATGATTAAAGACCACTATAGCTACATCATTCTTGGGAAACCTTATCTTGCGCTCATTCCTGGGCTAGCAATCATGCTACTCGTTATGGCTTTTATGCTCGTGGGGAATGCGCTGAGAGATGCGCTAGATGTGAAAAGTTGAAATTTTTAACTTTTTTTGGGTAAGATTCTCATTATTGAATAACATACTTGTATATCAAATGATAAAAGTATGACTGATCTTCTCTTGAAACTCCTAAAAAAAGCTGCAATTACCAGTGTTAATAAGCAAGATCTACATTTACAATTATTATCTCACACAGATTACCCAAGTCTTAAATCTATAACTGATTCTCTTGATTATTTTGGTATTGACAATGTTGCTGCAAATGTCCCCCATGATGCATTAACTCAACTCCCCTCATCATTCCTAGCACTCATTCATTTAGAAGATAATAATGAACTTGTACTAGTACATCAAGAAACATCAAAAATTCATGTAACCTTTGATTCAGGAAAAACAAAGAAATTTAAGATTGATGGATTTAAAAATTTATGGACGGGGACTATGATAGCAATTGAAGTTCCTGAAAATATATCTTCAAAAAATCAATATCATATACCAAGAGAAAGGCTCTATGTAGTATTATTTACACTTCTTATTTTGGGAATTTATAGTTTTCAAGAAATTAGTCTAGTGTCTAATATCTATATGGCGTTAAGCATTTGCGGTCTTGGAATTAGCTACTTAGTAGTTAAGGAGGTAGAAGGCGCGGGAAATCCAATTGTCGCAAAAGTTTGCGGTACAATTACCTCTGATGTAAAGGGGTGTGGTACTGTTATAAATAGTACAAAAGGAAAATTTTATAGAGGTTTAGGGCTAGGCGATTTATCATTAATGTATTTTTTAAGTATTACAATTTGTAGTGCAATCTTAGGGGTAAGTACTAGTACGTTTTTTGTAATCGCCTTTTTGTCCTTACCAATAATTATATATACTCTGTATACACAAGCGGTAGTTTTAAAAAGTTGGTGTGTGCTTTGTTTAGGTATAGCTGCAGTATTGCTATTGCAATTTACAGTTTTAGCTATTTCATTTTCCGGATGGGTGTTTTCTTTGTCATACACAGTGAGTGGGTTACTCATAACCACATTGGTCAGTATGGTTTGGCTACTAGTAAAACCATTACTTGAAAGTAAGAGGTTACTTGTTGAAGTTCAAAAAGACTATTTAATTCTTAAGCGTGATGCGTCAGTTTTAGACGCTATTATTAATGAGAATAAAATTGAAGGTCTCGAGGTATTAAGCGAAGATTCTCAAATCTTTTTTGGTAATAGAAAGGGCATATTACAACTTACAGCATATACAAATCCTCTATGTGGTTTTTGTACAGAAGCCTTTCAAACTTATAATAATTTATTATCGCAATTTCCAGAGGAAGTAGGAGTACAATTTATCTTCAGTACACCTAATGATGATGCGAATCCAAGTACAATCATTTCTAAAAGAATTATAGAATTCTATAAAAAAGATAGTTCTAAAGCTTTTGAGGCTCTTAAGGATTGGTTTTCTATTAAAGATTTAGATCTATGGAAAGCGACTCATGGAGAAAGTAACTCGATGTTGCTTTCATTTGATAGCATACTTAATGAACATCGTAGTTTGGTAGCTTTGAACAACATAAATTATACCCCAGAAACGCTTATAGGAGCCTCTAAGTTTTCTAGAAAACATTATAAATACAGCGATATTCCTTTATTCATAAATCATTTGAAAGAGCAAAAGGAAGAGGAGCCAGTTACGGTTTCTGCATAATTAAAATAAAAAAGAGCCCAGCGGTAACTGGACTCTATAAACATCTTGCAAGGACAGACACAAACCGTGAGTGTCTCTAAATGTTCACGGTAAAATTAATATTTAAATTTTACATTATGTTAAAATCAATTTTAAATTTGGAAGGTGCTCAAGGCTTGACTAAAAATGAGCAAAAAATAATTAGTGGAGGTTTTGGACCTACTCCAGTTCCAGCTGAGTGCTCCTTTACAAGCTCAACTCACTGGTGCTATATGGGGCAAGGAACATTCGTTAATGGGAAATGTTGTGTATTTCATTAGAAGATTTATGGGCTATCATTTTTGATGGCCCATTTTTAAACTATAAGTTAAGAAAATTGACAAAATCCTTTCCAAATTACAAACAACCCGACACAAAAGACTGTGGTCCCACGTGCTTGCGCATTATTGCAAAGCACTACGGCTATCGTTTTTCTATTAAAGAGTTACGTACTCTTAGTGAGACTACACGTGAGGGGAGTTCATTATTAAACATAAGTAATACCGCAGAACATATAGGTTTTAGAACCTTAGGTGTAAAACTTAATATAGAGGTGCTTGAAAAGGCAGACTTACCTTGTATTCTCCACTGGAATGATGATCATTATGTAGTGATTTATAAAATAAAAAAAGGAATATTTTACATTTCAGATCCAGCACACGGGTTAATTAAGTATACTGAAAAAGAGTTTTTAGAACGCTGGATAGGTGTAAATGCAAAAGAAAAAGATATAGAAGGTATTGCACTCCTCATAGAACCTACTCCAAAAATTAAAGAATATCAAATCGAAGGGCTAGAAGAGGAAAAAAAGAAGTTTGGCTTCTCATTTCTTTTCCAATATCTCTTCCGATATAAAAAATTTCTAGTCCAGCTTATTATTGGATTAGGAGCAGGCAGTTTACTGCAGCTCGTGGTTCCATTTCTTACCCAGAGTATTGTAGATGTAGGGATCCAGAATCAAGACATTAACTTTGTATACCTTATTCTATTTGCTCAAGTAGCCCTTTTTATAGGAAGAAGTAGTATTGAGATTATAAGAAGCTGGATACTCCTTCACTTAAGCACACGAATAAACATCTCCTTAATATCAGATTTCTTTATTAAATTAATGAATCTTCCTATCGCATTTTTTGACACAAAAATGACTGGAGACATTATGCAGCGTATTAATGATCACCAGCGTATTGAGAGCTTACTCACTACTTCATCCCTAAACGTGCTATTTTCTGCAATTAACTTTATCGTGTTCAGTTTTGTGCTTGCATATTATAGTGGTCAGATATTTGGAATTTTCTTAGTAGGCAGTGTATTCTATTTTGGGTGGATATTAGTCTTTCTTAAAAAGAGAAAAGAGTTAGATTACAAAAGATTTTCACACGTAAGTGCAGAGCAAAGCAAGGTGATTGAGCTCATCAATGGAATGCAAGAGATTAAACTCCACAATGCAGAAAAGCAAAAACGCTGGCAATGGGAGCACGTACAGGCAAAATTATTTAATGTGTCCATAAAAAATCTAGCCTTAGAACAATATCAAAGTGTAGGTTCCGGACTTATTAATGAGCTTAAAAATATATTGATCACGGTCTTTTCTGCTACCTTAGTGATAAAGGGTGATATCACGCTAGGAATGATGCTAGCCATTACTTACATAGTAGGACAACTTAATAGCCCTATACAGCAGTTTATAAATTTTATACGCCAGGTACAAGATGCGAGAATTTCTATAGATAGACTAGCAGAGATTCATAACAAAGAAGAAGAGGATAAGATATCTGTTAATCAAATTACAAACCTAACAGGGACGTCTGGATTTGATTTAGACACTGTAGATTTTAGGTATGTTGGGACATCTGAACTTGTTCTTAAGGGGCTTACCTTAACAATACCTGCTAATAAAACGACAGCAATTGTAGGAACAAGTGGGAGTGGTAAAACTACTTTAATGAAACTTCTATTGAAGTTCTATGACCCTATTGCGGGAACGATTCATTTAGGGTCACATAGCCTACAAGATGTGGCAAATAGAACGTGGAGATCTCACTGTGGAGTAGTGATGCAAGAAGGATATATTTTTAATGATACGATAGCTCATAATATCGCAGTAGGAGAAGATCACATAGATCGTGAGAAATTAAAAAAAGCCATTCATCTAGCAAATATTCAAGATTATATTAATGGGCTCCCTCTTGGCTTAAATACTAAAATAGGGATGGAAGGTGTAGGTTTAAGCACAGGACAGAAGCAACGTTTACTTATTGCGCGGGCAATATATAAAGATCCAGATTATCTCTTCTTTGACGAGGCAACCTCCGCCTTAGATGCAAATAATGAAAAAGTAATAATGGAGAACCTCAATACTTTTTTAAAAGGGAAAACGGCCGTGGTGATTGCTCATAGATTGAGTACGGTAAAGAATGCAGATCAAATACTGGTACTAGATCAAGGAAAAATTGTAGAACAAGGTACACACCAGGAGCTAGTAAACCAGCGAGCAAACTATTTTCATTTAGTAAAAAACCAACTTGAACTAGGAGGTTAAGATGCCAGAGATACAATCAAACATACGAAGTGAAGCGGTTCAAGATATCTTGACAGCAGTACCTAACTGGATGATCAGATGGGGTAATACGCTTATGTTAATAGTATTACTTTTATTTTTTGTGCTTAGTTGGGTAATCAAGTATCCAGATGTTATAGAAGCTGGCGTATTAGTAACTACAGAAATGCCACCACAAAAGGAATATGCACAAGTAGGCGGTAAGCTCAAACACATATTAGTTTCAAATGCAGATACTGTAACTCAGTCTCAAGACCTCGCCGTAATTGAAAATACAGCAAATTATCAAGATATCTTATACATAAAAAGTATTATCGATACACTGTCATTTACAAAGGAGCGTTTTGATTTTCCCATTAATGAGATTCCATTGCTGTTCTTGGGAGAAGTAGATGGTAGATATGCCACTTTTGAAAATAATTATATTGCTTATGATCGCTGTCTCTTATACACATCTGACGCTGCCGACGAAGAGGATAGTGTAGATC
>CAJXSW010000125.1 GCA_913060645.1 uncultured Dokdonia sp.
CTGTTAATCGCAATGAAGGATATAAGTTGCTCCTTGCAACATTAGTAAGCTCAAAAGATTGAATAAGATCAAACTCGGCTGCCATTACATCTGGTCTGTTAGTTAATAAAGATGCTGGTACTCCTAGTTTTAATTCTTCATTCAGTACTTGGCTATCTAGCGTATTTCTCTCAAAGCGCTGTCCGGGCTTGCCTAATAAAATACTCAGTATGTTCTCTGTTTTAAAAAGTGCCGTCTCAAGATCTACTTGTAACGCCTTTGCATTGTTATACTGCGCTATGTTTTGATCTACAGCAACCTGTGTAACTTGTCCAGCATCTTTTAACGCTTTTATAGTTTCTACACTGCGCTCTCTTGTAGTAATTGTTTCTTGAGTGATTGCTATCTGAGCATCTAGTGCAAGTAAGTTATAATAGGTATTTGTGATACTTGCAACAAGCTGTGTTTTTACAGCTTGGTGACCCGCTACACTTTTCAAATATGCTGCTTGCGTAGCTCTTTGGTTACTTCTTATTTTTCCCCAGATGTCTGCTTCCCAAGAAAGATTTGCTGTAATATCAAATTGATCTGTAGCTCTATTGGTAAGAAATGCTCCAAATTGTGTGTTCTCAGATAATACTTGATGTGTGAAATTTGCCCCAACGTTTACGGTAGGTAAATAACCAGCCTTTCCTTGTTTCGCGTAAGCTTGTGCAGCAACCATCTGTTGTATAGCGATACGCACATCCATGTTGTTTTCCAGTCCTTCTTGAATATACGATTGCAACTGCTCATCGGTAAATAAGGTTATCCACGACACATTTGCTATCGAAATACTATCTGCAGGAAGATTGTCTGTTCTATACAAAGCTTCTGTTTCTACAGTTATATCTGGCTGTACGTAGTCTTGCGCTACAAAGCAACTTTGTAATACAACAGCAACTAATAACAAGAGTATAGGCTTGCTTATATTTTTATAGGTGATAGGTGATTTCATTATTCTTGTGTTTCAATAGTTTGTACTGCTGGTTTACTAGAAATGCGTTCTTGTAACCACTGAAATAATATAAATAAGATTGGGATGACAAATACTCCTAAGATGGTTCCTATAAGCATTCCGCCTACGGCTCCTGTACCTATAGAGTTGTTACCTTCAGACCCAACACCTTTGGCTAGAACTAATGGCATCAATCCTAAAATAAAAGCAAAGGAGGTCATTAAAATAGGTCTTAGTCGAGATTTTGCACCATTTATGGCGGCACTCACGATGTCCTCTCCATTTTTTCGCCTAGCGAGTGCAAATTCTACAATAAGAATAGCATTCTTGGCGAGCAGGCCTATCAGCATGATTAAAGCAATCTGGAAATAGATGTTATTCTCTAGACCAAACAACTTAGTGCTTATGTATGCTCCAAAAACTCCAAATGGTAAAGAAAGTATTACCGCAAACGGTAATAAGTAGCTTTCATATTGCGCACTTAATAAGAAGTACACAAAGAGAATACTCAACCCAAATATAAAAGCGGTCTGATTTCCTGCATTTACCTCTTCTCTAGTAAGACCAGAATATGCGACAGTATAGTTGTTAGGCAGTTTAGCAACCTCTTCATCTATAATTCTAATAGCATCCCCAGTACTAAAACCTTCATTTGTAGCACCAGTGATAGAAGTAGAATTAAAGAGGTTAAAACGAGTAACAGATTGTGGTCCATACACACGTTCTAAGTTTACAAACTGCGTGATAGGAGTCATCTCTCCAGAGTCTGTTCTTACATACATACTATTTAAATCCTCGACACCAGCTCTATCATCAGGTAACGCCTGAATATATACTCTAAACTGCTTTCCAAATTTTGAAAAGTCTGATGCATAAATACCTCCTATATATCCTTGTAATGTGGAGAAGATACTATTAATAGGAACTCCTTTTTCCTTAGCAAGAGGTACATTTATCTCCATCTCATACTGTGGATATTCTGTGTTAAATGAAGACTGCGCGTATTTAATTTCTGGATGTGACATTAATGCTGCAGCAAATTCTTTGTTGGCAATATCTAAGTCTTTAAACTCACCTCCAAACTTGTCTAATAAGTTTACTTCAAAACCAGATGAGTTACCAAACCCTCGAATACTAGGAGGAGAGAAGAAAATAATCTTAGCCTCAGGAATATTTGCAACTATACCAAAGAGTTTACCTGTAATAGCAGTGGCAGATAGTGAAGGATCTTCACGCTCATCCCAATTTGCTAGTTTAATAATTCCAAACCCGTAGTTACTTCCGGCACCACTCAATAAACTTCTACCTTTAATAAAGTTGACAGCAACAACACCTTCTAGACCATTTATACGGTCATATAAATCTGTGGTAACAGCGTTTGTTCTATCTAGTGAAGATCCTGCAGGTAGCTCTATGTTGGCAAAGATGATCCCTCTATCTTCATTAGGTACAAAACCTGTAGGAGTTGTGTTTGAAGCCCAAACAATACCAACGATAGCAAGTGCTAGTAATAATACGGGCATCCATTTTTTTCTATATAAGAAGGATAGTGAATGACCATATCTAGTTACTGTAGCGTTAAAACCTCTATTAAATAAGGCATAGAAGCGTTTTAATGATCCTTTACCTTTGAGTTCCTCATCATCTTTATGTGATTTTAATAGTAGTGCACACAGGGCAGGACTCAGTGTTAAAGCATTTACTGCCGAAATAAGAATTGCAATAATAAGTGTAACACCAAACTGCTCATAAAACACTCCTGTAGGTCCAGTAACAAAAGTAACTGGGATAAATACAGCTGCCATTACCAAGGTGATTGATATAATTGCCCCAGAGATTTCATTCATGGCAGTAAGTGTAGCTTTTTTAGGATCTTTTTCTCCTTCATCCATTTTAGCATGCACAGCCTCGACTACTACAATGGCATCATCTACCACAATACCTATGGCGAGCACGAGTGCAAACAGTGTAAGTAAGTTGATAGAGTACCCAAAAACACTTAAAAAGAAAAACGTACCAATAATAGAAACAGGTACCGCAATGGCTGGAATAAGTGTAGATCTAAAGTCTTGTAAGAATAGAAATACTACTAAGAAAACTAATATAAATGCTTCTAATAATGTAGTAAGTACTTTTTCTATAGATGCGTTCAAGAATAAACTAGTATCATAAGGAACAAAAACATCTAAGCCCTCTGGAAGGTCTTTCTTTACAGATTCCAGTGTTACTTTAATGTTTTCAATAATCTCTCTTGCATTAGATCCTTTAGTTTGAAAAATCCCCATAAAAACGGCTGGATTTCCTAAACTTTCTGCGTTTGCAGCATATGACTGGGCATCAAGTTCTATAGTAGCAACATCATCTAGACGTAAAAACTGTCCGTTTCCTAATGCTTTTATGATAATATCACCATATTGTTTTTGTTCTTTAAAACGACCACTATAGGTAAGTGTGTATGAAAAAGCCTCTCCATTATTTTCTCCTAACGACCCTGCTGCGGCTTCCAAGTTTTGCTCTTGTAGCACCGCTTGAATATCTGATGGAATTAGTCCGTAAGAAGCAAGCTTCTCAGGTTTTAACCAAATACGCATTGCATAATCTTGCTGAGAAAATAAACTTACATCACCTACACCGCTTATACGCTGCATCGCTGGAATAACGTTTATTTTTAAATAATTCTGGATAAATGTAGCATCGTAGTCCTCACTCTCAGAATACATGGAGATAAACATCAAAGCACTTGTTTCTTGCTTTTGTGTAGTAACACCAGTTTGCACTACTTCTTGTGGCAATAGTGGTGTAGCTCTAGAAACACGGTTCTGTACGTTTACCGCTGCAATATCTGCATCAATCTCTTGATTAAAGTAAACCGTAATCTCGGCAGTACCATTGTTTGATGCAGTAGAGGTGATGTAGGTCATCCCTTCTACACCGTTAATTTGCTCTTCAATAGGGATGATTACACTTTCTAATACTGTTTCTGCATTTGCTCCTGGATAAGAAGCAAGTACTTTTATAGTAGGTGGTGCAATATCTGGGTATTCTTCTATAGGTAAGCTAGTTATGCTTATTGCACCTAGTACCACTATGATAATAGAAATTACCGTTGAAAGCACGGGTCTTTCAATGAATGTTTTTAACATGTCTTGTGTTTTTTAAGTGTAACCTAGTTCTTAAATAGCGTCTGTATAGGCTTAGTAGCTTCCTCAAATGGAACTTCTTGAGGTGTGATAGTCATACCGCTTCTTAATTTTCCTACACCAGAGACGATAATGGTATCTTCAAGACCAATACCCGATTCCACAACATATAGGTTATCTACAATCGCTTTTACTTTAAGTATTGAAGTAGCTACTTTATTTTCTTTGTCAACTTTAAAGAACATGATATTTCCTTGTTGTTCGTAGGTAGCTTCTTGAGGGATAACAATAGCATCCTCGTATATCGTTGGGATTTGAATTTTACCACTATTACCGTTTGTTAGTAATTGGTTAGGATTGTCAAAAATTGCTCTTAAACTTACGGTACCTGTGCGTTGATCAATTTGACCGGTACTAGTTTGTATGGTTCCTTTCTCAGAATAAGTAGTTCCATTTGCAAGAATTAAACTCACATCAGAAAAGTTAGCAAGCTTTTCGGCGAGATCTTTTCCTTCTGCTTGTTGTAAGAAGTCTAAGTATTGTTTCTCATTAAGACTAAAGAAAGCATAAACTTTACTTATATCACTCACATTAGTAAGTGGTTGAGGATCTGCTGGACTTACTAGCGAACCTTCTCTATACGTAATTGCACCTACAAAGCCATCTACAGGGCTTGTGATAGTTGCATAACCTATGTTTGCTGAGATACTGCTGTAATTTGCTTTTGCTTGCGCTAGATTTGCTTTTGCAGTTTCTAATTGTACGGCACTTATGATATTCTTTTCTACCAGTGGCGTCAATTTATCAATTTCAACTTGAGCAACATTTACTCTTGCTTTTGCTGCACCAGCATCTTGATTAAGTGATTGTGTCTCAAGTTTAAATAATACTTGACCTTTACGTACTTTTTGACCTTCGTCTATAAGTACTTGCTGTATATATCCAGATGCTTTTGCTCTTACAGCACTGTTAACAATTCCTTCAAGACTTGTAGGGTATTCTTGGTATGCGGTTACAGTTTTAGGCTGTAACTTCATTACTGGGAACGGAGCTGGAGGAGCTTGCTGTGCTGTAGCAGCAGTATTTTCTTGATTACCTCCACAACTTATTGTAATGAATAGCACGACAAGTGCAAGCAGGGTGAATGATGTATTTTTTTTCATGGTACTTTATATTTCAAATTTGGCGTCTGTTAACTTTGTTCTTAGTATTTCTATAGAAGTAGTGGCTTCATCTAAAAATTTGATATAATCATTATGAAAATTCAAATCAAATTTTTCTGCATCGTCACCATCATTTTGGAGATTCATTGTTTCCTTATAAGTCTTAATCTCTTCATGTAATTCTCGTACTTCTTTCCACTCATTCATGAGATTATCTACATGGTGTACTACCATATCCTTATTGATAATGAAGTACTTCTTACGATCACCTGTTTTTGTGAAATACTCAATTTTATTAAGGTCTTGTAGGTGATTGAGGTGTGTTGAAATCGTACTCTTACTAGCGCATAGAATATTGACCATGTCCTCAAAAGTGCTTCCTTTTTTTCCTGTAAGTATTGTATATGATAGTATGCGAGCTGCTACTGGAGCTAGTTGCTCTCGCTTTTCGATATGAACACCTAGTTTTTCAACAAGTGACATTTTTTCTTTACAAATTTTGTCTGTCATTATTCCTTAATTTATTCTCATTGCTCGATTGAACATACAGATGAGATTCAAATAGGCGGCAAAATTAACCGTTAGTTCGGAACAAACCGAACCAATCGAAGTTAAAAAAAACATAATTAATATAGCTTTCGCAAAAGCGTAATAGAAACAGGGATAAATGTCCTTTTAAATAAACAGCATAGCTCTGCCATCACTACTTGTAATTGGCACTGATTGTTGAAATGTACCCAAATAGATAAGCCATCCTCTTGAGAAAAGAACAGCACAGCGTGAGTTTGCGAAACAGAATAGTAGAAGATTAGCTAAAATCCATACCCAAATCTAAATCAATATCATTCTTTACGGCAGCATCTTTATGAGCTGTAAATGTAGACTTTGGAGAAGTTTGAGTAGCAAGATGGTCTGGGAGCTCCTCTAGAAAATAGGCGCTATTTTCTCCTAGTTCTTCTTGCGTATCTGTTTTATGATGAAAGACGTTAATGGACTCCGTAGCTCTAGTGATAATGAGTTCATTTTTTGCTCTAGTAAGTGCCACATATAATACACGTCTATCTTCTTCTACTTCATCTAGATTCCCTAGACTGTAGGAGGAAGGGTAGGACTTAGGGGATACATTAAGTACAAAACAAACGTCTGCTTCTAGACCCTTAGCCGAGTGTACGGTAGAGATGGTGACGTGATCTTGATGATCTGTGGTAGTTAATTTACTGCCTTCTAAGGTGTTTTGACCTGAAACATGTGCAGCATTATCTAGAATCCCTTCTGAGATAAAAGCACCAAGCGTCGCATAGTTTTCAGAAAGCATTTCTAGTACAGGAAAATCACCTTTGCGCTTTTCTGTCCAGTCTTTGCTGTACTTCATCGCAAGATCAAACTCCATAGCGCTGTACAGTTCCTTTATTGCTTGCTTTACATTGCCTTTATTATCAAAAACTGTTTTGTAAAACTTAGATACTTTTTCTCCTTCGGTTCCAGAGATGATAGAGGTGAAGGTATCTGGCCTTATATCTTCTGGTGCGATTTGCATCACCTCCGTCATATAAGAGGTTGCCTTCACAGCACCAATACCATGGATGAAAGTAAAAAAGCGAATCCATGCAATCTCATCTAGCGGATTGTTAATTACTCTCAATACCGCTACTAAATCTTTTATGTGAGCAGCTTCAAGAAACTTTCGTCCGCCAAAGGTTTGATAAGGAATCTTCTTTTGCAGAAACACTGCTTGCAGTGGTCTTGTGTAGTATTGCGATCTGCTTAAGATTAGAAAATCAGAAAAGGAACTTCCACCACTAGAAAAGGCTTCTAGAATTTTATTGGCTATATAATTTGCTTCTTCAAATTGGTTATTCACATTCAAAATCACAGGCACTTTCCCAGGTCCTCTGCTTGAGATTAGTTTTTTATTATACTGTACAGGTGATTTTTCTAGTAACCAGTTTGATATATCAAGAATCTCTTGTGTAGAACGATAATTCTTGTCCAGCACTTTTACCGTAGCATCTGCTACACGTTCCTTAAACAAGTGAACATTCTTAAAATCTGCGCCACGGAAACTGTAAATAGATTGGGCATCATCTCCCACACAAAACAGGTGACAGATATGCTCAAAAGGCTTTAATAAAAACCATTGCAGCGGATTAGTATCCTGCATCTCATCAATCAAAATATGCTCGTAGGAGGAAGCCAAAATCTCTCTTGCTTTCTCATCCTTATTCAATCTATTTGCTATAACAAGCAGTAAATCGTCATAATCAAGGTACTGCTGTCTCTTCTTTTGTAGCTGGTACTCTTTTATAAGATGCTCTAGTTGTGGTCGCAGTGTTGCGATATCTTCAGTCACTTGGGGATCATCTTTTCCCTTGTAGAGTAACTTGCGTATGGTATCTGTGAGGTTACTTCTCGTGTTACGCGCAAAAGAAAATATATCGAGAATTTGCTGCGGCTTGATTCTTACTTTCCCGTATTCCTCACTGGCATTTCCACAAGCCATTTTCATCAAACTTAATTGATCATCGGGATCGATTACTGTAAAACTTGCTGCCCCAAAGAGATTAGGAAACTTCACAATAAGCTGGTTACACCAGCTATGAAAGGTACTGCCATTAATCGCGCCGCTTGTACCAGCAGGTAACCCTGCTTTTACACGCTCTACAATCTCGCTCGCAGCCCTTTTTGTAAATGTGAGGATCTGTATCTTTTCTGGACGTACGCTAGATTGAATAAGATACTCCGCTCTACCTACAATAGTTTTAGTTTTACCAGTACCTGCTCCTGCAAGTAGCAGTAAGTGTTTACCATCAAAAGTGATGGCCTCACGTTGCTTAGTGTTATATGAATCTATAATAGCAGTTTTTTTATTTTCAAAGATAGGAAATTATTCATAATTTTGGATTTTATCCTACACTTCAATATATTGAGAAGAGCCTTCTTAGATATACAAACTAACAGTAATAATTTAAAAATAGCGAGCGCTATTGCATTTTCTGTGGTCGTTTTTGATGATGAAGAGGAGTTGTACTATCATGAGAGTCTTATTAAACCGCTTCAAGTACTATCTCCAGATCAGGAATTCACTTACGGAATCACAAATAAAGCACTTAGAAAAGCGCCGTCTTTTATAGCTGTCTCTTATACACATCTCCGAGCCCACGAGACGGACTCCTATCT
>CAJXSW010000126.1 GCA_913060645.1 uncultured Dokdonia sp.
GTACATATCTGCTAGTTTAAAAGCGATTGCTTGGTGATTGCAGATTTCTGTACCAAAGGCTTTACGTTCCTTAGAGTATTTAAGAGCAAGCTCATAAGCTCCAGATGCAATACCTAATGCTTGTGCAGCAATACCGATACGTCCACCAGAAAGAGTTTTCATCGCAAATTTGAATCCAAAACCATCTTCTCCTATTCTATTTTCTTTAGGAACTTTCACGTCGTTAAACTGTAGTGTATGCGTGTCACTGCCGCGTATTCCTAATTTGTCTTCTTTAGGTCCTACTTCAAAACCTTCCATGCCTTTCTCTACGATAAAAGCATTGATTCCGCGGTGACCTTTTTCTCTGTCCGTTTGTGCAATTACTAAGTAAACATCTGCACGACCACCATTAGTGATCCAGTTTTTTGTACCGTTAATTAAGTAGTGGTCTCCTTTATCTATTGCTGTAGTGGCTTGTGATGTTGCATCAGATCCAGCTTCTGGTTCAGAAAGACAAAAAGCACCTACCATCTCACCAGTAGCAAGTTTAGTTAGGTATTTTTGCTTTTGCTCTTCACTAGCATAGGCTTCAAGGCCGTAACAAACAAGAGAGTTGTTTACAGAAACTATAACAGAGGCAGAGGCGTCAATTTTAGATAATTCCTCCATAACAAGTACGTAAGAAGTAGCATCCATACCAGCTCCACCATATTTAGGATCTGTCATAATACCCATAAAACCTAAGTCACCCATTTTTTTAACAAGTTCATCAGGAAACTGCTGGATGTTATCACGTTCAATAACGCCAGGAAGTAATTCTGTACGGGCAAAATCGCGAGCCGCATCGCGTATCATTATATGTTCTTCTGTTAAGCTAAAATCCATCGTGTTTGAATTATTAAGAATTATCTAAAAAATCTATACAAAGATACTTGTTTCTTGCCTTTTTCTCAATAGATTTAGACCAATGGGACAAAAAAACTATAACGTTATAGGAGTGATGAGCGGCACAAGCTTAGATGGTATTGATTGTGCCTATGCAAAAATTGGTGTTTCTCCATCAAAAGATGACTCGATATATCCATCATTTACCAGTGATATTATCGTTGCAGAAACCATTCCCTATCCTAAAAAGTGGAAAGAAATACTTTCTACGGCTCATTTGCTGAGTAGAAAAGAGCTAGATGCTCTCAATGTAGATTATACCGCCCACCTAGCGCAAGTGATTACGAATTTTATTACCACTAATGGCCTTACGGATATCGATGTTGTCTGTTCTCATGGACATACGGTGCTCCATCAGCCAGATCAGGGTGTAACCTTACAAATAGGAAACCTGCCAGAAATTGCCTCCTTAATTAACCACCGCGTGGTTTGTGATTTTAGGGTGCAAGATGTAGAAATGGGTGGTCAGGGAGCGCCATTGGTGCCTATTGGCGACCAACTATTATTTGGTAATTATGATTATTGCCTAAATCTTGGTGGTTTTGCAAATGTTTCTAAAGATGAAAATGGTGTAAGAATAGCGTATGATATCTCTCCTGTAAACGTAGTGCTTAATAAATATGCACAAGAATTAGGTAAAGAGTATGATGATGGTGGCGCTTTCGCGAAAACAGGAACTGTAAACCAACCTCTACTCGATAAACTAAATGATATTCTGTTTTATAAGCTACCAGCTCCAAAATCTCTTGGGATAGAATGGGTACACGCGCATATTTTTCCACTTATTGAGGCTGTTCAACTTTCTCCAGTAGATGTGCTGGCTACATTTACAGAGCATATTGCTATTCAGCTTGCGGCGCAGTTTAAAGAAGGCGCTACTGTACTCGTTACTGGTGGAGGTGCTTATAACACTTATTTATTGGAACGTGTCCGCTTTCGCGAAAGCGTAAAACTCATAGTGCCAGATGCTAAGTTGGTTGAATTTAAAGAAGCGCTTATTTTTGCATTATTAGGAGTGTTAAAACTTGAAAACCTCCCGAACTGTCTAGCAAGTGTGACGGGTGCAAGGCAGGATCACGCAAGCGGAATGTTATATCAATCTTAAATTATTAACACTTCTTCTACAAGGTGTTTCTAAATTGTATATTTGGGCTTACCAAATAGAAAGTATGAGAGCTCTTTTACAGCGTTACGAAGATAAATTACCAGAATTAGTTTTCCATTGGAATGACCCAGAAACAGAAGCAGAAGGTTGGGTTGTTATCAATTCACTACGTGGCGGTGCTGCGGGTGGAGGAACACGTATGCGTACGGGTCTGGATATGAATGAAGTATTGTCACTTGCCAAAACAATGGAAGTGAAGTTTACCGTCTCGGGACCTGCTATAGGTGGAGCAAAATCTGGAATCAATTTTGATCCTAAAGATCCACGTAAGAAAGGAGTTTTAGAGCGCTGGTATAAAGCAGTGTCACCATTATTAAAAAGTTATTACGGTACGGGAGGTGATCTTAATGTAGATGAAATACATGAAGTAATCCCAATTACCGAAGAAAGTGGAGTATGGCATCCTCAAGAAGGAGTCTTTACAGGTCACTTCCAGCCTACAGAGGCAGATAAAATTAACCGCATCGGGCAATTACGTCAAGGTGTGATAAAAGTGATTGAAAATCCAGTGTATTCTCCAGACGTAACACGTAAGTATACGGTTGCAGATATGATAACTGGATATGGAGTTGCAGAAGCCGTGCGTCATTATTATGATATTTATGGTGGTGATGTAAGAGGAAAAAGGGCCGTTGTACAAGGTTTTGGAAACGTAGGAGCAGCAGCAGCTTATTACCTTGCTCAAATGGGAGCAAAGGTGGTAGGAATCATTGATATAGTAGGAGGTTTTATTAACAAAGACGGTTTCTCTTTTGAAGAAATACGTGATATGTACCTCAATAAAACTGGAAATACACTCAACGCAAATGCAGAAGGATTAATTCCATTTGCAGAGATGAATGAGCAAATATGGAATCTTGAGACTGAGATTTTTGCTCCATGTGCGGCGTCTAGACTTATTACAGAAAATCAAATCAATAGCATGATAGGCACTGGACTTGAGGTTATCTCTTGTGGTGCAAACGTGCCGTTTGCAGATAAAGAAATTTTCTTTGGCCCTATAATGGAGCATACAGATGCAAAAGTGAGTTTGATACCAGATTTTATTTCAAACTGTGGTATGGCTCGTGTATTTGCATACTTCATGGAGCGTCGTGTACAAATGACAGATGATGCAATCTTTAACGATACATCTCAAACCATTAGAAACGCTATTGAAAATACGTATAACAATAACAGTAGTAAGCAAAATATAAGCAAAACTGCTTTTGAGATTGCACTAAAAGAATTACTTTAATACTTACAATTAACCAGACAACTTATGGAATCAGTAATTATTCTCATTTTTATCATTGGGTATCTTTCTATAACCCTTGAACATCCTCTTAAATTAGACAAAACGGTACCTGCTTTAATTATGGCATCGCTTATATGGGCTTTCCTTGCGGTAGGTTTCCATTTAGGCTGGTTTGACGTAATTGATACGTATGAAAATGCATATAGCATTTTCCCTAATGGCACCGCCCTCACGGGAGATGCACTGCATGAAGCAGAGCATGGTTTTGATAACACACTCTTACACCACTTAGGTAAAACGGCAGAGATACTTATCTTCCTTATTGGGGCGATGACTATTGTGGAGATTATAGATTTACACCGTGGTTTTGAGGTGCTTAAAGGTGCTGTGCGTACTAAGAGCAAGAAAAAATTATTGTGGATTATAGGGATACTAGCATTCATACTTTCTGCTATTATAGATAACCTTACAGCAACTATTGTACTTATAACTTTACTACGTAAGCTTATTGTAAATAGAGAGCAACGTTTATGGTTTGCAGCAATGGTGGTAATTGCAGCAAATGCTGGTGGTGCATGGTCACCTATTGGAGATGTTACAACGACAATGCTTTGGATTGCAGATAACGTAACTGCAATGGGACTTGTGAAGTTTGTAATTGTTCCTTCTGTGATTTGTTTTGTACTTCCATTTATAATTGCTTCTTATTTACCAGCATTTAAAGGGGAGATTATTGTAGACACCACAGAAGACGAAGAAGCAGGTAGACTACTTAGTAGTAAGACCATGCTATTCTTAGGTCTAGGTATGATTGTATCTGTGCCTATTTTTAAGACTATAACACACCTTCCTCCTTACATGGGAATGATGCTTGCACTTGGAGTAGTATGGCTAGTATCAGAATATATTCACCCAGAAGAAGATTTTACAAAAGAGCGTAAGCATTTATATAGTGCTCACAAAGCATTATCTCGTATCGAGATTTCTAGTATCCTGTTTTTCTTAGGAATCTTAATGGCGGTTGCTGGACTTGAAAGTCTAGTATATGGGGTTTCAGAGTCTGGAGATCCAGTGGGAACTTTACGTTACGTAGCCGAAATCTTAAATGGAGCAGTACCTAATCAAGATGTTGTTGTTGTACTCCTTGGTATATTATCTGCAATTATTGATAACGTTCCTTTAGTAGCTGCATCAATGGGTATGTATGAAGCGCCTACAGATAGTTTATTATGGCACTTTATAGCATATTCTGCTGGAACAGGTGGAAGTATGCTTATTATAGGATCTGCGGCTGGTGTTGCAGCAATGGGAATGGAGCGTATCGATTTTATCTGGTACCTTAAAAAAATAACATGGTTAGCATTTATCGGTTTTGCAGCAGGTGCAATTGCTTTTGTTCTTCTTACGGGAGGAACAATGGGATCTTAAGCTCATACAATTTAATACCATAACCATCGTTTCATATTAAAGTCACAACGACCTAATTTATGATTAATATCTTATTACAAGACGGCGCTCAAGATGCAGCAGACGTTCTTACAACAGATGAGCCTGTAGAGCAGACTTTATCAATTATAGACTTGCTTATCACAGGTGGTACAGCAGGAATCATCATAATAGCAGTACTTTTTGTACTGCTATTTGTTGCTATTTATATTTATTTTGAACGCTTATTTGCAATCAAAGCAGCTTCAAAAGTTGATAGCAACTTTATGAATCAAATACGCGATAATGTACAATCTGGGAATATAGAAGGAGCAAAAATATATTGCGCTCAGGCAAATTCTCCAGTTTCAAGACTTACGGCAAAAGGAATCTCACGTATAGGTAGCCCTCTAGAGGATATCAATACAGCAATAGAGAATCAGGGTAAACTTGAGGTGTATAAGCTAGAACGCAATGTAAGTGTACTTGCTACCATAGCAGGAGCTGCACCTATGATTGGGTTTTTAGGAACCGTAATCGGGATGGTACTTGCTTTTCATACACTAGCAACAAGCTCAGGACAAGCAGAAATGGGAACACTAGCCGAAGGTATCTATACGGCAATGACTACTACTGTAGCCGGTCTTATCGTAGGTATTATTGCTTATATGGGTTATAACCACCTAGTAGTGCGCACAGATAAAGTAGTGCATTCTATGGAGGCAAATGCTGTAGATTTCTTAGATCTTCTAAACGAGCCAAGCTAATATGAACCTGCGCGGAAGAAATAAAGTGAGTCCAGAGTTTAGTATGAGTAGTATGACAGACATTGTCTTTCTATTACTTGTATTCTTTCTCTTAACCTCGCCTGCCATTACGCCAGATGCTCTAGACCTAATTTTGCCTAAAGCAAAAGGGAAAACCAGTAACAAACAGAACCTCTCCGTAAGTATTACTAAAGACTTAGATTACTACGTAAATAAAGAACGTGTAACTGAGAATAGTATAGAAGGGTTTATCACAAGCCAACTTGTAGGAGTAGAAGATCCTACCATTATTTTAAGAGCAGAGGAGGGAGTTCCTATTGAGAATGCAGTTAAGATAATGGATATTGCAAACCGCAATAAATACAAAATTGTCCTGGCGGTACGTCCTAATTAATTAGTTGATATTTCTTTTTTATACGCTTTCGCGAAAGCTTAATTTTTAATTTTTTCTATTCATCACTTGGCATTCTTAGATACCATACATAAACGTAAATCCTTTACCATAAGCACTATTGTGATGGCTATCATACTATTGCTCATGTTTGTAGTGGGGATGAAATACCTCGATCCACCTGAAGAAGGAGGAATCGCTGTAAACTTTGGTACCTCTGAGGTAGGGTCTGGTAATGTACAACCTACAAAACCGGTGGCTTCTGCGCCTAAGAATACGGCTCCACAGCCTAAGCCTACAGTGCAAGAGCCGGAAATAAAGGATGAGGTAGTAACTCAAGATATTGAAGATGCTCCCGTTATCGAAGAAAAGCCAAAAGAGAAGCCTACGCCTAAGGTTGAAAAGCCAAAAGAAAAGCCTATTGAAAAACCAGTAGAGGAGGCAAAGCCTGATCCAAAACCAGATAAATCTACTACGAGTGCTTTAGATGCATTAATTAACGGGCCAAAAAGCGACGGAGCTTCACAAGCAGGAGAAGGTGATGATAATCAAGCGGGAGATAAAGGTGATCCTAATGGAGATCCAAACGCCTCAAGTTACTACGGAACTGGAAAAGGCCTTGATGGAGATGGTAATTACCAACTAGGAGGTCGTAAAGCACTTGGGAAGCCTAAGCGCCAGCAAGAGTGCAACGAAGCAGGTACTGTAGTTGTGAGTATCGAAGTAGATCGTAATGGAAAAGTAATTAAGGCAACTCCTGGAGTACGTGGAACTACTAATAATACACGCTGTCTTCTTGAGCCAGCAAAAGCCGCAGCGCTAGCAACAAAGTTCAATGCAGACTCTGGCGCACCGTCTAAACAAATAGGAAAAATAGTATATCGTTTTAGTCTCTCAGACTAATAGGTTTTCTCATTAATGGAGCGATATATAATGCTCTCAGTTTTTCACGTCAATTATCTAGGTAATATCTACCTATCTTTACATACACTTAAAAGCGACGCACTATCACTTACCAAGAAACTTTAGATTGGCTATTTGCTCAATTACCAATGTATCAACGCAAAGGAGCAGCTGCTTATAAGGCAGATTTGGATAATATTAAATTATTATCAGAATACCTCGGCAATCCACACACTCAGTTTAAAGCTGTTCATGTGGCGGGAACTAATGGTAAGGGTTCTACAAGTCATATGATGGCGTCTGTGTTGCAAGAAGCTGGATACACTGTAGGTTTATATACGTCTCCACATCTCAAAGACTTTAGAGAGCGCATTAAGATTAACGGAGAGATGGCAAGTAAGCAATTTGTCATGGGGTTTGTAAAAAAGCACAAAGCCTTTTTTGAGGAGCACCAATTGTCATTTTTTGAAATGACGGTGGGGATGGCTTTCTCTTATTTCGCAACAAAAAAAGTAGATATTGCTATTGTTGAAGTTGGCTTAGGAGGTAGGCTAGATGCAACAAATATTATAACGCCTGTGTTGTCTGTTATTACAAACATAGGTATTGATCATACTCAATTCCTGGGCGACACATTACCACTTATCGCCACCGAAAAAGCAGGAATTATAAAAGAAGGTGTTCCCGTAGTGATAGGAGAGTATCATGAGGAGACAGAAGATGTTTTTAGTACGCTTTCGCGAAAGCGTAACGCAACACTATACAAAGCCTACGATTTTGATTTAATGTCTATGCAGTCAGATTTGATAGGTTCATACCAGAAACACAATATTAGAACCGTTCAAGTAGCATTTTCAGTATTGCAAGGCGCAGATTTCCATGTAGGAATACAGCACATTGCAAAAGGACTTAAAAACGTAGTTAAGAATACAGGGCTTCTAGGTCGATGGCAAATATTACAAGAATTACCAAGGGTGATTTGTGATACAGGGCACAATAAAGAGGGGCTGACTTATGTCATGGAACAGCTAAGTAAGGAGAAATATAAAAAATTACATATTGTATTAGGTGTAGTGTCTGATAAGGATCTTGGAAGCATTTTGCCTTTTTTTCCAAGTTATGCAACTTATTATTTTTGCAAACCGGATGTACCGAGAGGAATGGAGGTGCAATTGTTAAGAAAAACTGCAGAGACTCACCGATTGAATGGGAAAGCGTATCCTAGTGTAAAAGAAGCATTTAGCGCTGCAAAAAAGATAGCTGGCGCAAGCGATCTTATATTTATAGGAGGTAGTACATTTGTGGTGGCAGAAATAATTTAATTTTTCTTCAAAAAGATTTCAAACTATTAAACTTTAATTCTATATTTGCACCCGCAATAAGAGAAAGGCAGTAGTCAAGATTTTATTGTTACCAGATTATAAAATATCGGGGCGCATAGCTCAGTTGGTTCAGAGCACTTGGTTTACACCCAAGGGGTCGGGGGTTCGAATCCCTCTGCGCCCACAAACAAGAAGCGACACTCTTGTATAAAAAAATAGTCGGGCGCATAGCTCAGTTGGTTCAGAGCACTTGGT
>CAJXSW010000127.1 GCA_913060645.1 uncultured Dokdonia sp.
CACTATCCTCTTCGTCGGCAGCGTCAGATGTGTATAAGAGACAGGATTTATCTATCCCAAACTTTTTTAATAAGGATTCTGCTAGTCGTTGTGCTCCACCTGAGCGCTCTAAAATGGCGCCAAATAAAGCTCCGAGTCCTACCACCGTTGCTACAAAACCTAAAGTTCCTCCCATTCCGTTCTTTACCGAATCTAATATAGAAGAAGGCTCCATACCAGCAACAACGCCCACAACGATACATGTTATTAGTAATGCAAGAAAGGCCTGTATCTTTAATCGTAAAATAAGAAATAACAGTACGGAAATTCCTAGTATCACTGCAGTAAGTAATTGATAATCCATAAACCTATAACTGTATAATTTGTTGAACTCTATTGATTATTACTTCCTTTTCTAGGGTGACATCTATGTGAATACCATAACTAGGTACTTCTAAGGTATCAAACTGGGATTGAAGTAATGCAGGATCAAAAAAATGATTTTTTCTAGATGCTAGTCTGCTGCTTATGGTTTCAAAATCTGCATTAAGATAAATAAAATGTTGTTTTGCTTTCGCGAAAGCGGACTCAGAAAATAGGCGCTCTCTATAACTCTCCTTAAGTGCAGAGCAAGCAAGTACCGCTCCTTTATCATTTGACCACTGCTGTATTTCTAGAGCAAGGCTATCGAGCCACGGCCATCTATCCTCATCTTGTAAGGGTGTGCCAGATGCCATTTTATCTACATTAACTTGGGGATGAAAATCATCTGCATCGTAAAAAGGAACTCGTAATAGCTTAGATAACATCTTACCAATGGTGCTTTTTCCGCAACCGGAAACGCCCATAACTATGTATACATTCTTCATTAACATACGGTATTTACTCGATCGTCCATGTGATAAAGGACAAACATCATTCTTTAGAAGTGTTTTAATGAACACAGCATCTCTTGTATTGATTGTGTTACTTTAAAACTTTCATAAGTTTAGCTAATATAAGGTTACTGTGAAACTTAGAGTTTAAATATCATTTATTGGTGAGTAGTATTTTAATTAGCTCATCCATAAAGACACCAAGAATTGATAATATAAATTTCTTAGAGGATAGAAAATGAAGTATTTTTTCTAATATAGATTTATCATCTTGCTTCGTATTGTTATTATTTTGACCAATTGAAAAATCAGAACCATGAATCACCTGATTTACATTATTGTAGTAATGATTACTGACACTATTTGTCTGTTTAGGGGATTGTAAATACTTTTTCCCTTTAGCATTTATCTTTGCTAAACATGCTTCTCTCACAAAATCGCCTCCATCTCCAAAAGATATATGACATCCTCCATCAAAATATATGAATCCTTCCTTTGCTAAATTTTGTAGCTTAATTTTTAAGAGGTTTTTATCCTCGATAAAATTGGACATATCTAAATAAGTACCATTATCATTATTATTTAAAAATGATAATAATTTATACTCTAAAGAGTTCACACAAATTTTAAAATCTTTTTTTGGTTTCATATACTATTTTTATAAACATTTCATAAGTCTAGCAGTGTACATTTCACCGTTAAAGCACACCTTGCTAAACTCTTATATCTATATAATAGATTTAGTTTCCTTTTGTCAACTTTAAAACAAAGAAATATAAGAAACCATCCATAAAACCTTTAAAACGTTCATGTACTTATACAATTCATTCTACATTATTTAAAATAAAACAGCCGATTCATAAGAATATGAATCGGCTGTTTCTTTGTAAGCTTTCGCGAAAGCGAACTACTATTTAATGTAAACCGTCTTTTTATTTACAAACTCCTGAATACCGTCTATGGAGAGTTCGCGACCGTATCCAGAAATTTTTGTTCCTCCAAAAGGAAGGTTAGGATTACTTTTTACCATATCATTTACAAATACAGCTCCATCTTCAAACTTCGGAATCAATGTTTCCATACGTTCTTCACTCTCTGTAAAAATGGATACACCTAAGCCAAAATCAGATTGATTTACGAGATTTAATGCCTCCTCGTCAGTTTTAAATGTTGTTACCCCTATAACAGGCCCAAAGGTTTCTTCTTTAAATATTGTCATCTCTGGTGTTACTCCCGTGACAATAGTTGGCTCAAAATAAGCCTTCTGTCGGTGACCTCCTATTAATATTTTTGCTCCTTCGGCAATAGATTTTTTGAGTTGATCTTCTAGCTCTTCGGCGAGGTCTTCACGTGCCATCACTCCTATGTACGTATCCTCATCCATAGGGTCACCAGATTTTAATTCTGTTACCGCTTTCGCGAAAGCTTCTAAAAACTTGTCTTGAATACTTTCATGAATTATAAGTCTCTTTCCAGCGATACAACTCTGCCCTGTATTTTGAAAACGCGCTTGCACACACGTTTGTACCGTTTCCTCAAAATTACAATCATCAAAAACTACTAGCGCATTACTCCCTCCTAACTCAAGCACAGATTTTTTAATCTCACTTGCTGCTGTACTTGCTACGGCAGCTCCTGCTGGTTTACTACCTGTAAGCGTTATTGCCTTAATACGAGAATCTCGAACGATATTTTCAATACGCTCACTACCTACCGCCATATTTTGAAAACATCCCTTAGGAAGTCCTGCACGTTCAAACACTTTTTGAATATTTTCTGCACTTTCCATTACATTACTTGCATGCTTCAACACACCTATATTACCTGCCATAAGCGCTGGAGCAATGAATCTAAACACTTGCCAGAATGGATAATTCCATGGCATTACCGCAAGTACAACTCCTATAGGTTCATATCGCACATAACTTTTTGAAGCATCTGTTTTTATCTCTTTAGGTGCTAGTTGTGATGGTGCATTTTCTGCATAATATTCACATACCCAGGCACACTTCTCTACTTCGGCAATAGCTTGAGAGATAGGTTTACCCATTTCCTTAGTCATCATCTCTGCATATTCTCGAGCATTCTTTCTTAATTCTTTTGCCACATTGTTAAGATGTTGTGAGCGCTCTGCAAAAGTGGTATTGCGCCAAGAAAGAAACGTTTGTTGAGCATTTTCAATTTTATCTTCTATCTCTTCTAAGTTGAGGGCTTTTATTTTGGCTACTTCTGTTCCGTTGTACGGATTTGTAGATACAATATTCATAAGTCATTTTTTTATAAAGTTAATACGTGCCTAATGGTAAATGAGAAAGGTTAAGAGCATTTTAACGCGCTTGTACTAAAAGGTCTTAACAAAATGTGAATTGATAAGGTTTTAAGAATAAATGCAGGTAGGAGCAGTATTTTTAATGAACCAATCAGAATTATGTCTTTACAAAATACAAAAACGTCTGTTACAGAAGCATTTCAAAACTCTGTAAGCAATTTTATCGATCAGCTACCACAAATAGCAATGGGTATCCTTATTGTTGTCTTGGGGATTTTAATAGCTGGATGGATAGGAAAATTTGCTAGGCGAAGAATTTCTGCCAGAACAGAAGATCCTTTGATGAGTAAATTTTTAGGAACGGCAATTAGATACACCTTCATTATCATAGCTATAATGCTCGCATTAAGAGCTGCAGGTTTGGGAGGTATCGCTGCAGGAATACTTACGGCAGCTGGAGCGAGTGCTGTTGTACTAGGATTTGCTTTTAAAGATATTGGTGAAAATTTTATAGCAGGAATTATACTAGCTTTTAATAGACCCTTCGACGTTGATGACACTGTTGAAATAGGCTCGAACTTTGGTAAAGTCAAAACACTTGATCTTAGATATACAAAGTTAAAGACCTTTGATGGCAAAGATGTTTATATCCCCAATAGTGATGTACTTACAGAACCGGTTACCAATTATACTGAAGATGGATTTTTTAGATGGGATTTTATTATAGGGATTGCATACGAGGATAATATAGAAGGCGCAAAAGAAACAGTTTTACAGGCGCTAGCTAAAGAGCCTAACGTAATCAATGATGCAATACATGAAAACTTTGTCATTGAGGATGAACTTGCTACAAGTACAGTAAATTTAAAAGTATTCTTTTGGGTAGATACTAAAGACTTTAGAAAACAAGCTTTGATTACAAAAGGGAATGTAGTACGCAATGTAAAAGAAGCTTTAGAAGATGCTGGGTATTATATGCCTGCAGATATACAAGAAATTAAACTTTATGGCGGTGTGAAAGAATTTCCGCTTAGCCTTCGTCAGCTAGCTGACAAATAATAACTATCTTAATTAAAATTAAATACTATGGAAGTAATATTTGAATACCACGACGTAACTGCAAGTGCAGAATTAGAAGCTTTCGCGAAAGCGGAATTAAAAAAATTAAGTGATAAATATCAATTTGCACATAGAGCAGATGTTTTCTTTAAAACTGAAAACACATCAAGTGATCAAACTGGAAAAATAGCCGGAGTACAAATAAGTATGCCTGGTCCAAGATTATATGCTGAACACAGCTCTGATGATTTTTATCCTTCATTAAAGGAAGCAATAGGTGAAGTAGAGCGCCAACTCAGAAAGAAGAAAGAAAAAATGCAGTCTCACCACTAATATTAATCACGATGCCAACTGATATGACACTAGCAACAGATAATAATGAACTAATAGTAATCTACTCTTCTGAATCAAGTATTGGAAAACAAACGCTTGGTTATGCAAAAAGTAGCGATGCAAAACTGAATTTAATCAACATTACAGAAGCAGGACTTACTGGAACGCAGTGGAGTGAAGTGGCAGATTTACTTGGTGCAAGCATAGACGAACTAGTTTCTAAAGACCATCCAGATGTAGATGACTTTGCTAAAGATGCAACAATGAGTGATGACCACTGGATTAAATTTATACAGAATAATCCTAACGCTATCCAAAACCCTATATTAATACAGGGGAAACGAGCGAAACAAATCACAACTCCGTCGCAAGCTATGCAATTTATCGACGTTGACTCTGCTGGTCTTGAAAAGCACCCTATAGGCGAAAGCCCTGAAATTTCATATAATACAGATGATGAGCATCAAGTAGATTAATTGTATTAATTAACAATAAAAAGAGCCACATATTTTATATGTGGCTCTTTTAGTTATGGACAATTTTTTAAAGTTACTCTGCTTTAAAAGTATCTTCATTAAAGTCTCCATTAAAAGTGAAAGACTCTTGCTTTTTTCTTGAACGAGGTTTTGTTTCTTCTCCTTGTAAATCCTCAGGAAGTTTATCAACATCTCCTCCGTAGTATCCTACGGCAATACCTGTCGCAATATGATAATCATCCGGCACATTAAATTCTGACGTTGCTTTTTTATAATTTACTCCAGCCATTTGATGCAGTGCTATACCCATGTGCTCTGCTTGTGCAGAAACGTTACCCATGAATAATCCTAAATCGTGCAAAGCATGAAAACTCTCCTTACCATCATCATTAGTCTTTTTATAGCCGCCTAAAAATAGTGCTTGAGCGTTTTTTGCCCAAGATTGATTGAACTCATCAAGGCAACTAAAAATTCGATCAAAAGCAGGAGTTCCCTTTATTCCCCATATAATCAACCAAGGTTGCAAATTATTAGAACTAGCTGCCCACCTACCTGCTTCAAACATCGTACGGAGTTCCTCTTCCTTTATCACATCGTTAGTAAAAACCCTTGGACTCCATCTAGTTGCTAATATTGGTAGTATTTCAAATTCAGTTTTTGCTTTTTTCATGATTCTTTTTTTTACA
The DNA here is from genome assembly GCA_913060645.1 of uncultured Dokdonia sp. Classification (GTDB taxonomy): domain Bacteria; phylum Bacteroidota; class Bacteroidia; order Flavobacteriales; family Flavobacteriaceae; genus Dokdonia. Next base: position 5,678 of record CAJXSW010000127.1, read on the forward strand.
AAAATATTTTTATGAATCAATATAGCTCTCTTATTTAATAATAATTAACAAATACCTAAATTAAATTTGGACTAACACAACAATTAAGGATTTCATTAACAATAATGCAAAAAATGTTGTGATATTTTATCACAAACACTAGAATATTTGCTTTGTGTTAAGTTTGTGATAATAAGGCGTTAATAATTGCCAAATCCCTTGACTACGACATATATATTGGTATTTTTGCGGCTTGAATATTGTCAAAACAAATACTTTATTATGAAAAAAATTTCACTTGCTATAGTTGCCCTTGTTGGAATGCAATTAGCATCAAATGCACAAGAAACACTTGATACTCCTACAAACGACTTTAATAAGTGGTCTGTAGAGCTTACTGGTGGTGTAAACAAACCTGTAAGACCATTATCTTCTGGATCTTTCTCTAACACTCCTTCTCTTTACACTGTAACAGGTGGAGCGAGATACATGTTCAACGAAAAATTTGGACTTAAAGGAGGTGTTGCTTACAACAGCTTCAAAAATGATGATGAGAGCCGCGAATTTGATACTGCACTTTACAACTTCTCTTTAGAAGGTGTTGTAAACGCTGGTAACATTCTTGGCTTTAGAGAATGGACTGATACTTTTAACGTACTTGTACATGGAGGTATGGGATATTCTGCACTAACAACTGACGCTCCTGCTGTTGATAGAGATTTCGGTGATGCAGATCAAATGTTAAGTTTCATGGTAGGTGTTACTCCACAAATTAAACTTTCAAACAGAATTGCACTTGTTGCAGATCTTACTGCTGTAGGTAATGTACGTCAAGACTTAACTTTCAACGGTGCTCCAGCTGGAGGAACTAAAGGATTTGATGGTTTTTATGTAAACGCAACTGCAGGTATTAACATATACTTAGGTAAAGCTGAGAAGCATGCAGATTTCTATTCTAGTGCAAACACTACAAAAGATGAACTTGCAGACTTACAAAACCGTCTTACTAAAGTAGAGACTGATCTTATCGATACTGATCAAGATGGTGTTGCAGATTACTTAGATCGTGAGCCTAACACTGTATCTGGTGTTGCTGTAGATACTAAAGGTATCGCTGTAGACAAAAACGGAAACGGAGTTCCTGATGAATTAGAATCTTCTTTAGACGCACGTTACGCTAAGAAAGGTGATATCGTTACTCAACCAGAAATGAAAACTGGTGGAGATGTAATCAAGAAACTTATCAATGAAGGGTACGTAAACGTATACTTCCAGTTCAATAGCACTAAGCCTGAAACTTATAGCTTAGAGTCAATTAACTACCTAATCAAGTACATGTCTGAGAACTCAGGTGCATCTGCTCAATTAGTTGGATATGCTGATGAGATTGGAAACACTGGATCTAACCAAGGTCTTTCTGAAAGAAGAGCTCAAAAAGTAAAAGATATTATGGTAGCTGCAGGAATTTCTGCTAGCCGTCTTACTGCAACTGGAAACGGTGAAGATGCATCAGTAGATAAAAATTCTGCTCCTGCACGTCAGTTAGTACGTAGAGTTACTTTTAAACTTAACTAGTCGCAAGATTATTTTAAGTGTTAATTGCAGAGCCTCCGATTTATCGGGGGCTTTGCTCGTTAATAAAGTATTGAGAAGTTATGATATATCAATTGTGAACCCATTAATCATTGCTTAACTTTAAATAAAAACAAAGTGCCATGCATGATAGACCAAACGATATTAAAAGGATTAGACCGGAAATACCTAAGGCAAGAATACACGACCAAATGAGCAATGAAGAGCGCTTTCAGAATGCTACGCTTAGACCCATTGTAAAGCTTCAAAATCCGCTGCTTATTGAAGTGTTTAAGTCATACATTATAAAGAGAAAGAATGTTTTTCATAATTTGAGTTTAGAAAAACGACTACTGTATATTGAAAATGCAGTAAACAAGGACATGAAATTTCGCAATAGTGTGCGAGGTATGATTGTAGGTCACTTTACTGTAGAAGAGTATATGCAGTATAACATAGATTCATCTTCTTATAATAAACGTATCGCCAACTTAATAAGGGAACGTCTTATAAGTCAAGTGCAACTTTTTGACATCCCTAAAGAAACAATAGAAACCTTATAGTTATGCAAATACCAACAGACGTACCGAAACCTCAAAATAATAGCCCTATAGATCCTTCATCACCTATAGAGCTATTAATATTCATAATATTACCTGTCCTTTTAATTATTGTCTACTTCGTAAACAGAAAAAGAGTCAAGAATAAGAATAAGCAGAAATAAAACTAAAGTACTGATTCCCCATTGAGGTCAGTAGTTAATACATCACTCATATAATCAAAAAAGGGTCTCAGTAATCTAAAGTGACTCAAGGCAATCTTTGTGAAATCTAGAGATGTAATTTCTTTATCAGTAAAGTTCTTCCTTACTACAAAGTTTTTGAGCCTTATGAGATCAATATTTGGATCATTTAAATCAAAACCTCTAGGTGCTGTCTTGACTGGATTCCATGCATCAAAGGCGCCTCCAAACGCTTTCGCGAAAGCAGTATCAGAAA
>CAJXSW010000128.1 GCA_913060645.1 uncultured Dokdonia sp.
GTGTAGATCTTACGACCCTCGCAGATTTAGCTGGATTACTTGCTGCGCCGCAGGTAACCAGTGATTTTATGATCACTTACCACGAACTAGAAGTACAAGCGACTGCAAATGCTGCAGCGCTAAGCTCGCCATACACGGTGGCAGATAATCAGGAATTATTTGTGCGTATAGAAAATACGACGACAGGATGTGTGAATTTTACCAGCATCATCTTTACGGTAGAATCACGACCAGAAGTATTCCCAGCAGATAATATCGTGCAATGTGCAGACGATTTTGGAGTAAATATCGCGCCAGAGCAGAGTACGGCAACTTTTGATCTTACTCAGCAAAACGCTGTTATCACTGGAAACGTCGCAGCAACTTCCGTAAGTTATTACACTAGCCTTGCAGATGCCCAGGCGATGGTCAATGCGATTGCTACCCCTAGTGCTTTTGAAAACACAACGAATCCGCAAGTGATTTATGCTAGAGCGGTAAACACGGCTAGTAGCTGTGAGAGTAGCACCGTAGTAGATTTTGAGATATTTGTACAACCATTACCATACACCAACTTAACTAATGAAGGTGGGCAGATTTGTGTAGATGAGATTACAGGTGAAGCGCTTAACCCATTTATCATTGATGGTACGGTGGAGAGTCCGCAGATTGGAGTTACTTATAGTTATGCTTGGACACGTGATGGCGCATTAGTATCGCTAAACCCTGAGGTAACTATTGATGCTGCAGGGACGTATCAAGTGATGATTACCGCTACTTATGGAGATGGCACGAGCTGTGATTATGTAGCAGAAGCGGTATATAGCGCAGAGAGTGCTCCCGTTTTTGAAGCCGTCGTTGTAGAATCTTCTTTTAACAATAGCGGATTATACACGGTAGAAGTAATTAATGTTACAGGAGCAGATGCAGCTTCAGAATATGAGTTTGCGCTAGATGATGGGCCGTTCCAGAGCGGCACTACTTTTACAGGAGTGACTCCAGGGACACACACTGTTTTTGGAAGATTGGCCAGTGGTAATTGTAGTATCTCAGAAGTAGAGATAGGGATAATTGATTACCCAAGATTCTTTACACCAAACGCAGATGGTTTCCACGACACATGGAATATCATAGGGCTTGGAGTAGCACCAAACTTAAACGCTAAGATTTTTATCTTTGATAGATATGGAAAACTCCTAAAGCAAATCAGTCCAGTAGGTGCTGGATGGGACGGGACTTTTAATGGACAACCTATGCCATCAAGTGATTATTGGTTCCGCGTAGAATTTACAGAAGTAGATGAGGAGGGCACACAGAGAACGGTTAATGGTCACTTCACGTTGAAGAGATAAGTAAAGCATACATTGATCACAAAAAAGCCTTCAGTATGTGTTACTGGGGGCTTTATTATGTATTGATGTTTAGAATAGAAATATATCAGTTATCTGCTAAGTAATCTTAGCGTTTAAGCAAGTTTTAGTACTTTATAATACATGGATAACCTTTAATTACGTGCGTGAGGGATAGCAGTGGTTACCCTGAAGTGTTGTGAAGCGATAGCGCAGCATCGCGAAGCGTATAAACGTATAGCCCGGTCACTAGACTTCAAGAATGAAATGAATGAAGGATAGGGGCACGCCCTGAGGTAAAGAAAAAGGCTATCTAAAAAGCTCCCAATCTAACTTTACAGAAAACACGTTAGAATAAATAGCAGCGCTCTGATCACCTATATCTGTAAGTGCATAATCCACATGGATCCCTTTGTACTTGAATCCTACACCTATATTAGGTTGAAAACCTATAGTCGTGGATTCATCAAGAGTAGTTAATTCTTGAAAATTACCAACACCAGCTCTTACATATACCAGCTCTGCATATCCAAACTCAAGTCCTAAGGCGGGTGTTGCACTTACGGCAGACGATGATATTATATCATTAGTTTGAGTAAATCTAAAATTCATATCTAGTTCTGCACGTAAGGAGTAATCATAATGAAAAACCCACTGGCGACCGAATCCTACTTGAAGTTTAGGGATGGTGATTTCTGTACTTTCTGGTAAATCTTGATTTTGACCTTCGACGGCATCGCTTATGGTAGCAAACTCATCTTCATCAATACTCCACGCGTTTACTGTAGTGGTGATGTCACGAGCCATAACTCCAAAATCCCAATCTCCTTTTTTCCATTGCAATCCTACATCAAGGCCAAAACCCCAGCTGTTTGCAAAGTCACCTATTATTCTTCTCACCACCTTTGCATTCACACCTAAATTCAAACCATCTAGCGGAAGTGCTCTTGCGTAAGACACCGTAAAAGCATAATCTGCAGTAGAAAATAAACTAATACGATTGTAATCTATGTTTCCTTGATCGTCTATAAGTTGGGTAGTATTTAAAATATCATCAACGCCAAAACGTATTACAGAAATCCCTATGGCGCTTCTATCATCAAGAGGTTTTGCAAAAGCGATGTAATCATAATTTGCAATATTTGCAAAATAGGAGGCGTGCATTAATGAGATCTGGTTATCTTCTAGGTTTACTAAACCTGCAGGATTCCAATAGCCTGCATTTACATCACTCGTACCTGCGACTACGGCATTACTCATGCCAAGAGCGGCAGCATCTACACCAATATTCAAAAATTCATTCGAATATTTACGAACCGTTTGTGATACAGCAGTAACTGAAATAAGTAGAAATAGTATAGAAAGTGATTTTTTCAATAGCAGGATTTATGGGACAAATATCCCACTTTTAGTACACATTGTAAACAATAAAACGAGCTAGATATTGCACAAGCCTATATTAGTCGAAAATTCTTCCATACTTTTACTAAAAATTAAACAATGTCTATAAAGAGTTACGTTCCTAATGCCATCACAATGGGTAATTTGCTAAGCGGTTGTGTTGCGGTAGTTTTTGCTGTAAATGATCGTTTAGAGCTTGCTGCGATATTTGTAGCTCTTGGGATTTTCTTTGATTTTTTTGACGGCTTTTTTGCAAGAATTCTCAATGCTTCTAGTGATGTAGGGTTACAGCTAGATTCCCTTGCAGATATGGTTACTAGTGGCGTTGTGCCAGGAGTGGTTATGTATCAACTGCTAGAAGATGCCAGCGGTATTCCTTGGGGAGCGGCACTAGAAGAACAGCACTTTCACTTGGGGTATATAGGTTTTGCAATAACGATGGCTTCGGCATATAGACTTGCAAAGTTTAATGTAGATGATCGCCAGACTAACTCATTTATAGGGCTTCCAACTCCTGCAAATACCTTATTTATATTAAGCTTACCTCTTATATTAATGTTTGAAGAGTACGCTTTCGCGAAAGCGTTATTAGAAAATCCATACATCCTTATAGTACTTACCGCATTAAGTTGTTTTATGCTCAATGCAGAACTTCCATTATTTGCACTAAAGTTTAAAAATTGGTCTTTTGGGGAGAACAAAGTGCGTTACCTCTTTTTACTTGCAAGTGTATTATTGCTTGTATTCTTCCAGTTTTTAGGAATACCTATCATCATCATTCTCTACATCCTTCTTTCTATTGTTTTTAAAGAGCAAGCGTAGTCTTTCATCTATGTAGCCATTATCTTTGTGTAAAACTTAGAAAATGGATAATCAAGAAATAAGAAATCTAGCCCCAAAGGCGCTCTGGAATAAATTTGCAGATCTTAATGCTGTCCCTCGTCCTTCAAAAAAGGAGGAGCGCGTTATTGCGTTTATGAAAGACTTTGGTAAAAACTTAGGTTTAGAAACGATAGAAGATGAAGTAGGTAATGTAATCATAAGAAAACCTGCTACTGCTGGTCATGAGAACAAGAAAATGATTGTGATGCAGTCGCATCTTGACATGGTACACCAAAAGAATAATGACACCGAGTTTGATTTTGATACCCAAGGAATCGAGATGTATGTAGATGGTGACTGGGTACGTGCAAAAGGAACTACACTAGGAGCAGATAATGGTCTAGGAGTGGCGACAATAATGGCAGTACTTGAAAGTACTACCATAGAGCATCCAGCAATAGAAGCTCTATTAACTATAGATGAAGAAACTGGGATGACTGGCGCGATGGGTCTTAAGGGAGGGGTTCTTAAAGGCGACATCCTGCTTAATCTGGATACAGAAGAGGATGACGAGATAGGCGTAGGTTGTGCAGGTGGTGTAGATATCACAGCTACTCGCAATTATCCAGAAGAAGGAATAGATGATGGTCTTGTTGCTTATAAGGTTACTGTAAATGGTCTTAACGGAGGTCACTCTGGGATGGATATCATTAAAGGACTTGGTAATGCAAATAAAATGATGAATCGCTTGTTGCGCAGTGCATCAGAAAATTTTGACATACGTATTTCAAGTATTGATGGAGGAAGTTTGAGAAACGCAATCCCAAGAGAAAGCGTAGCAATCATTGCTGTAGATGAAAATCAGCTGGCAGCTTTTGAAGCAGATTTTCAGGATGTTGCAAGTGCTGTTCAAGTAGAGTACAATTCGCTAGAAGAAAATCTGAACCTTACAATAGAGAAAACAGATCTTCCTGATAACGTAATGAACATGGAAGCTCAACAAGAACTTATTAAAGCGATAAGTGCTGCTCATAATGGGGTGTATAGAATGAGCCCAGAGATAGAAAATCTCGTGGAAACTTCTAATAACATAGCTAGAGTGATTGTAAAGGACGGGTCTATAAAAATAGGATGTCTTACACGCTCATCTGTAGATAGCACAAAGGATGATCTTGCAAATGCAATTACAGCAACCTTTGAGCTTGCAAATTTTGACGTAGCACTTTCTGGCGATTATCCAGGATGGGCTCCTAATATGTCAAGCCCTATATTAAAAGTACTAGAAGCAAAGTATAAGGAGATTAATAATGAAGATGCTCATGTTGCAGCATGCCACGCAGGTCTAGAGTGCGGTATTTTAGGTCAGAATTATCCTGAGATGGATATGATTTCTTTTGGACCTACTATTAAAGGAGCGCATTCTCCAGATGAGAGAGCAAGCATCTCTAGTGCTCAAAAGTACTGGGATTTTGTAATAGAAATATTAAAAGATATTCCAGTTGCTTAACAGCTGATTATTTCTTCAAATTATTAGATAAAAAAAAGCTAGCCATCGTAGATGGCTAGCTTTTTTAATGAGCTGTAATGTTTGTATTACTTTACAATCTCTACAAGTTCGATTTCAAATACAAGATCTGCCTTAGGAGGTATTGCACCAGGGTAACCTTGTGCTCCGTATCCTAAGTGGTAAGGGATAAATAGTGTTGCTTTATCACCTATAGACATCAATTGTAATCCTTCTTTAAATCCAGCAATAAGTCTAGCTTCTGGGCTATATACTGTTTCAAGAAGTTTGTACTGTCCCGCAGCTTTCTTACGGTCGTCTAGCTTGTTATTTGCAGCAGCTACTTCTTCGCTACTTGTGTCAAATAACTCTCCCGTTGTAAAGAAACCAGCATATTCTACTTTTACTTTTTGACCCGTATTAGGCTTTATTCCTTTTCCTTTTTGATCAAAATAGATTCCTAGTCCGCTAGGAAGTTCTTCAATTCCTTCTCTCTTTGCATCAAGCTCAGCTTTCTTTCCAGCAAATTGCTTTGCTTTTTCGGCAGCTTCTTTTGTTTTGTTTTCTTCAAAGGCAGCTAGTTCATTTGTAAACGTCTCACTAGCATTGTAATTCTTTACATCACTTCCTTTTCTGATGATGTTTACTTGTTGTATAATTACTGGAGTCTTTGGTTTTCCAGCACGTGGATCTTCAAGTTCTACTTCTGTAATTGCATCTACAACTTCTAATCCAGTAACTACTTTACCCCATACTGTATGACAGCTTACTCTAGGGTTATCACAGTTTTTAAGATTTCCGTTTGAGTCATAACCATCAAGGTGTGGTGTCGCTTTATGTGTAATAAAGAACTGACTTCCGTTAGTCGCATATCCAGAGTTTGCCATAGAAAGAACTCCTGCAGAATCATGTCTACGCTCAGGAGTAAGTTCGTCAAAGAACTTGTAGCCAGGATCACCAGAACCTGTACCTGTAGGATCACCACCTTGAATCATAAAGTCCTTTATGATTCTATGGAAGGTTAATCCATTGTAAAATGGCTTACCAGCATATGTGCTATCTGCTAGAGGGTGTGTACCTTCTGCTAGCGCAACAAAATTTGCAACCGTCGCAGGGGCGTCATTATAAAAAAGCTCTGCAACCATGGTTCCCTTATCTGTGATGATTTCTGCATATAATCCATCTCCTAGATCTGGATATTTATCATTACATGAAAAGAGTGATAAAATTACTGCAACTAATAACATACTTGTTTTCTTCATTGTTTGTGATTTATTTATTCGTTTGATTGGTCTTTTATTTCAAGTAAAGTAACGGTACTACGCACTGGGGTATTGCTAGGTATTCTATCTTCAAAACCGTAATAGCCGTAAGCTTTATAACTAGGAAATAGAAACGTCATTGTTTCTCCTTCCTTCATTAATTTAAGTCCTTCCCTTATTCCGGTAATTATATCTGGATTACTTTGATCTATTTGAGTAACCGTATTTCCTAGTTCTTCTTGCGTAACAAGTTCCTTACCGGTGATTGTTGCGAGGTTGTAATTAAACAAAACAAGATCACCTACTTGAGGAGCTTGCTTACCTAATGTATCTTTTGCAATATAAGAATACCAGAAACCATTAGGTGAAGGGTTATAGGTGTTTAAAGTATCGCTAGCTATAAATTTCTTAATAGCTGCTTCATCTTGGGCGATAAGCTCTTTGTTACGAGAGATAGTTTCTGTCTTCACGTAAGATCCTGTTTTTTGAGAAACTGGTCTGCGAGCAACTGTCTCAGAGCATGAAACAAAAATGAATATAGAAAACAGAAATATTAAATTTCTCATGATAATAATTGGTCTTTATATGAAGGCAATAACTCTTTAAAGTTAGCAATAGTTTCTGCAAGTGCTACCTCGCTTCTTCCACCTGCGGCATTAGTATGTCCTCCACCATTATAATGAGCTCTAGCAAATTCATTTACAGAGAACTCACCTTTAGATCTAAGCGACATTTTTATAATACTATCTGCTTTATGTTCTATAAATATCACAGCAAATATAATGCCCTCTAGCGAAAGACAATAATTTACAAAACCTTCTGTATCCCCTTTTTGAAAATTATGGTCATCTAGCTCTTTCTGCGTCATAGTAATAAAAGCAGTTCTATACGCCCTTAAGACTACAAGATTATTAAGAGCAACACCTAGGAGTTGAAGTCTAGACTCGCTATTAGTATCGTAAATATTTTGGTGTATCTGGTCATTATTTGCTCCTTTTTTAATAAGAGCAGCAATAACCTCGTGAGTAGTAGCGGTGGTAGATGAGAATCTAAAAGATCCAGTGTCTGTCATGATGCCTGTATACAAACAGCTAGCCATATCTGCAGTAATTAGCTGCTCATCACCTAAAGCTTTTATAAAATGATATACCATCTCACAAGTACTGCTCATGGCAGTATCACTATAAGTAACCGCAGCATAATCTGCTGGTTGCTGGTGGTGGTCTATCATGATAAATGGAGCCTTGACATTATCAAGCACCTCTTCTAAGTCTCCTACTCTAGAAAAATGATTAAAGTCTAAGGTAAATACGAGGTCTGCTGTTTTTATTGCATCCCTTGCATTAGTTGTATTAGATGTGTAAAAAAGTACATCGTCATGACCTGGCAGCCACTTTAAAAAATGTGGATACTCATTAGGCGCCACTACAACTGCCTTATGACCTTTTTTATTTAAATATGCTACAAGTGCAAGTGTACTTCCCATAGCATCTCCATCAGGATTTTTATGAGGAATTACAGCTATGCTTTTTGAGTCTTTAAGTAACTCTTTTGTTGTTGAGATTTGAGAGATATTCATAGTTTGCGAATATACAATTTCTGTTGTGCTCTATTTCTGCTTGTGATTAAATATTTAGCTTTTCAAGGAGATGAAAACTTAATATGGTGGTAACATTAAAAAGCAGTATTTTTGCACGCGATTTCAAGAAAGAGTTTTTACGCTTTCGCGAAAATTTTAAAAGCTCAACACGTGGGCATCTAAAAACTAAGTGAAGGTAGGGAGATAATACCGCCATTGCAGAAATTAAAGAATTATGACAAACAGAACTTTTACAATGATTAAGCCTGATGGCGTTGAAAACGGACACATCGGAGCAATCTTA
>CAJXSW010000129.1 GCA_913060645.1 uncultured Dokdonia sp.
AGATAGGAGTCCGTCTCGTGGGCTCGGAGATGTGTATAAGAGACAGGTGCCAGCAGTACCTTCTGCCTCGTCTATGTAGATTTCATATAGGTTATTTACTTCTGTTTCTTTGGAAGTGATTTCTTGTTTTGCGGCAGCTATTTGGTCATCCAGTTTATTGATTTCTGGGGTGTACTGCGCGAGTATCTCTCCTTGATTTTGAACGGTAAACTCATTTTTTTGACTGAGCATCACGCGGTCTATTTCTTTCTCAAAGATTTTAAGCTCTAAGGGTTTTGAAATCACCACAGCAATAATTACCGCAAGAATAAGGCGCGGTATTGCCATTCCAAATTCTTTCCACCACTGGTCACGTTTCTTAAGTGTAGAGACAATAAAGCGATCAAGATTAAAGATAACTAAGCCCCATAGTATACCAAATAGCAAAGCTCTATATACATTATCAAATACTGTAAATAGTGCGTAAGTAGCAGCAATGGTTGCAAGAACTGCCGTAAAAAATACAGTAGCACCTATACCTGCATATTTGTTTTTTTCACCGCGAGAGCAGGTGTCCAGCACGTCACGATCTGCTCCAGAGCAAAGAATAAAGAAAGATTGAATCATAGTACGGTTCGTTTATTTAATAGTCGCTGGGTGATTGAAGTTCAGCAAGATGATTGATGATGTGTGTGGTGTATAGAACGATGCTTTGGCTGCTTTTCGTATGTATCACTTTTCAGGGTAGCGCACACGAGTACCAGTCTCTATAACATAGAGACTGTATAAATTATAAAATGTTGCAGTTTTTTCTTTTACGCTTTCGCGAAAGCGTACCTACTCAAAATCTGAAGAGTCAATAAATTTTGGAGAATTGTCACCACTTGGGTATTCAAATAATTCCAAATCAAAGTAAGATACGGCAGCTAGAAAATGGTCAAAAAGGTCTGCCATGATATATTCATAATTTTCCCAAACTTTATCTTTACTAAAACAGTATACCTCAAGAGGAACACCTTGAGCGGTAGGCGCAAGCTGGCGACACATAAGAAGCATTTCCTTATTAATGGCGCTGTGATTTTGGATGTAAGTCTCCATATACTTGCGGAAGAGCCCTATATTAGTAAGGTTTACACCATTGATTTGTAAAGATCGGTCAATATCATCATCTGCATTGAGTCTGTCTAGTTTGCCCTGCATATTAGTCAAGTAACTAGATACTAGCCCAATTTTTTTGAGTCTCTCTATATCATCATTAGATAAAAATTTGATGCTGTCTTGCTTAATTAATAACGACCTTTTGATACGACGTCCAGGGCTATCTGTCATCCCTCTCCAGTTTTTGAAAGAATCTGAAATAAGAGAGTAGGTAGGGATAGTAGTAATAGTCATATCAAAGTTTTGCACTTTTACAGTAGAAAGATTGATTTCAATCACATCACCATCTGCGCCAAATTTTTCAAAAGTAATCCAGTCACCTATGCGCACCATATCATTTATGGCAACTTGAATACTGGCTACAAAACCTAGAATAGTATCCTTAAAAATAAGCAGAATAATAGCAGATGCTGCTCCAAAAGTTCCTAAGGCAGCACCTATAGAAACATCTGTAAGTAAACTGATGGCATAGAAGATCATAAGAATCCATGCGATAATCATGAATACTTGTATGTAACTATCTATAGGCTTGTCTCTAAGGCCTGGGACTGTTTTAAAATAATCTCGTAAAGTATGCAGAAACGCACGTATAATACGCAAGGCGAGTATAATACCTACCAGAGTGAGGAGTATAGAAAATAATCGCTGAATCTCTGGAAAGTCGCCTAAGACGATAGGCAAAAAGCCCAACATAAGATACAGAGGTAAAATATGGGCTAACCTACGTGGGACCCTATTTTCAATAAGAAGATCATCAAAATTAGTTTTTGATCCTTTTGAAAAGCGGTAAGCGATGGTCCTCAATACCTTGCGGAAAAGCCTGTCAACTAATAAAACTAAAATAACAAGGAGAACTCCTAAAATAAGGGCATTCAGATATTTAGCAATATCATCAGATATTCCCCAGACCATGAAATAGTCGTAAAAAAAACAGCTTAATTCCTTTTTATAATCCATTGCCGCAAAGCTACATATATCTATATGAATGGCTTTGCTATTGGCTTTGTTTTAAGAATTAAGCTGTGTGGAGTATAGCTCCTGTTTATTCTACGATTTTCACAAATTTGAAAGACGGTTTCTCCTTTTCGGAACCTCTTGATATAAGTACTGACTTGTAACTAGCATCTAATTGGTTGAATTCATCTTCAGATAGTAGTTTATCATTCAAGTAATAATTTGCATTACTAGTAAAAAAATCTTTGATTATAATCATTTTGTTATGAAGTGATGATGTCTGAGTAGAAGTGTTTTTTTCTTTTATCTTTTGTAATGCTTGCTCTTTAGTAATTTCTTTCCCTTTAAATTCAAAAGTGCCGCTATTTAGGGCGTGCTCTTCGATGTTTTTTGATAAAGAGCCATTTTCATCATAACTTGCATTCACTTCGAAATGATTGCTTTTTTGGTTTATAGGAAATGATTGGTTTTTATTCATTTTAGGTGCTGAAGGCGGTGGAGGTGGCGGTAGTTTAGGAAATGCAACGGCCTTCTCTCGCTGTGCAGAAGTCATTTTATCATAAATTTCATATACCTGACCGACTTCTTCTGCTCTTACAATTCCTTCAGGATTTGAATTGTATTTTTTTGCTAGTTTATTGTAGGTGTTGATTTCTGTCTTCGTGGCTTTATTTTTTTTATTTGATTCTGCAGAGTTATCGCCTTGAGATATGCTAGAGATGAATGTTTTAGGAGGATTTGTATATGGAAATGGTGTTTTTACACTGTATGTATTGCTATTAACTAACGCTACAGCTTTGTCAAATGATATTTCCTTTTCTTCATATATAAATAGACTGCCTAGTTTTCTCATTCTTACCAAATACTCCTCTGCCGATGGTGGTGGAGGCGGTGGAGGTAATTGACCTTGTGGAGCAGGAGGCGCTGGCGGGATAAGGCGTAAACTGTTATTTGCCTTATACAATTGCGTTTGTCTAAAAACTGCTTCTGCTTTTTTAATAAACTCTTCTGAGTTGCCCTTAAAAATCATAGACCTCACCGGCTGTGCAAACTCCTCTTTTGTCCACTGTGCGGTGATATTATCTACGCTTTCGCGAAAGCTGTCAAGCGGACTATATTGTCCATTTACATAGATGCTGTCATTTTTCACTTCTATTACAAGTGCATTTTTCCCATTACGTGCTGCTCCTTCTACAAACTGTGTGGCGTAGGTTGAGGTTTGAGGTGCCTTTTGCTCTTTAGGTTTTTCTTGAGCAATGATTCCTTGATTAAAGAATAGTAGGCAAATTGTAACTACTGGAATGAGTAGTAATGCGCGCAGCACTACTTTTTTACGACTAAATGATTGTGATAACATAACGATTCGTTTTTTGGTTAATGAATAATTAAAAGGACTCTCGAGCGCAGTGTGATGAGCACTGCTTGCATAACTTAAGAGTATATTTTGATATATAGCAATATTACTTTTATCTACTATAGCACCTTGATCTGCTAGAAATTCGTGATTTAATTTTATAGAATCTTTATAAAGCCACACCAACGGATTAAACCAGAAAATGACCTGTATAAACTCTATGGCAATAATATCTAGGGAGTGCTTTTGGCGTACGTGAGTAGCCTCGTGAGCAAGTACTTCAGGTGCTATTTCTTGTTGTGTGTATGATTCTCTGTTTACAAAAATCCACTTTAGAAAAGAGTGTGGTACGATCACTTGCTCTAATAGGGCAAGCGTAAAGTGAGATGATGGGTGAAGCTCTGCCTGATGTATCTTTCGCTTTAAGCGCACAAGATTTACAATAAAACGTGTTCCAAATATGAATACCCCTAGAAGGTATATTCCCCAGATAATAGTGTTTGTGTAATCTACTTTGATAACCTGAGGCACTTGGCTTGGCGCAGAAACTGTCTCTACATACTCTTGAAATATGGGAGTAATCTGTGGTGCTTCTGCTGCTTGGTATGTAAAGGTGATAAGCGGTATGGTAAATGAAAACACAAGACTTGCCAGGAGGTAAAACCTTTTAAAGTGGTGCATCGCTTTTCCTTCTAGCGCTAGCTTATAAAAGCCAAATAGGATGCCTAAACATAAAGCGCTTTTTAAGAGATAGATGAGTATCATTTCTTTTTGGCTTTAAGTTGGTTATCTATGATTTGTTTTAACTCCTCTAGTTCTTGCTGTGAGAGATCTGTCTCACGGGTAAAGAATGAAGCAAACTGCCCAGCGCTATCGTTAAAGAAATTTTTAATCAGGCCATTTACGTGTTTTGAGAAGTAGTCTGTCTTTTTTACAAGAGGGAAGTATTCCCTAGAACGGCCGTACTGTTTATAATCTACAAACTTCTTGTCTTGCATACGCTTAAGTAGCGTTGCGATGGTAGTGGTTGCTGGCTTTGGGTCTGGATATGCTTCTATGAGATCTTTCATAAATGCCTTTTCCTGTTTCCAGAGCAATTGCATAAGCTGTTCTTCAGAAGTGGATAGTGCCATAATGTTCTACAGTGTTAGAATGTACTCTACAAATGTAGAATAATATTTTAATTCTACAAGTATAGAGTTAAAATATTTTGAGATAAGTGTCTGTAAGTGTGTCTTTTTGCGCTTTCGCGAAAGCGTAATTACCCTAATTAATATTAGTAGGGGATAGGCTTCTGTCTATTGTCTGGCTTCGTTTTTTTTAAAATATTGATATAAAAAAAGCGCTTTAGTAATCTGTAAATTACCAAAGCGCTTTTTATTAAATAAGATGTAGTACTATTTACTCATCTCTGTAAAATACTGGTAGAAATAAGGAATGGTTTCTATTCCTTTTAAGTAATTCCAAATGCCAAAGTGCTCATTAGGTGAATGTATGGCGTCACTATCTAACCCAAAGCCCATAAGGATAGTTTTACTTTTAAGTTCTTTCTCAAAAAGCGCCACAATAGGAATACTACCACCACTACGTTGCGGGATAGGTGTTTTTCCAAAAGTTTGCTCATACGCCTTTTCGGCAGCTTGATAAGCCACATTATCTATAGGTGTCACATAACCTTGTCCTCCATGATGAGGAGTTACTTTTACAGTAACACCTGCCGGAGCGATGCTTTCAAAATGAGCTTTAAAAAGTTCTGTAATCTCCTTCCAGTCTTGGTTAGGAACTAAGCGCATAGATATTTTTGCATATGCCTTGCTTGCGATTACTGTTTTGGCACCTTCTCCAGTATAGCCTCCCCAAATACCATTTACATCAAGTGTAGGTCGTATTGAGTTGCGTTCATTTGTGGTGTATCCTTTTTCTCCGTACACATCATCGATGTCCAGAGCTTTCTTATAATTTTCAAGTGAAAATGGAGCTTCTGCCATTTTATCTCTTTCAAGTTGGCTAAGTTCTTCCACTTTGTCATAAAATCCTTTTACGGTGATGTGATTGTTCTCATCATGTAAGCTAGCAATCATTTTTGATAAGACATTAATAGGGTTTGCTACGGCACCACCATAAAGACCAGAGTGAAGGTCACGGTTAGGCCCTGTAACTTCTACTTCTACATAGCTCAAGCCACGTAGACCTGTTGTAATAGAAGGAATATCATTTGCAATCATCCCTGTGTCAGAAATAAGGATGACATCATTTGCAAGTTTTTCTTGATTATGTTCTACATACCAAGCGAGATTTGCGCTTCCTACTTCTTCTTCACCTTCTATCATAAACTTCACATTACAAGGAAGTCTATCATTTGCAACCATATACTCAAGCGCTTTTACGTGCATATACATTTGTCCCTTGTCATCACAAGCCCCACGTGCAAAGATGGCACCGTCTGGATGTTTATCTGTTTTTTTAATTACAGGTTCAAATGGTGGAGAATCCCATAGTTCTATAGGATCTGCTGGTTGTACATCATAGTGACCATACACGAGAACTGTAGGTAAGTTTTTATCTATAATCTTATCTGCATAGACAATTGGGTAACCAGGGGTCTCACAAATTTCTACTGTGTCGCAACCAGCATCACGTAAACTCTGCGCTACAGTTTCTGCTGTTTCTTTAGTAGATGAGGCAAATGCTGGATCTGCACTTACACTTGGTAATTTTAATAACTCAATAAGTTCGTTTAAGAATCGATCTTTATGTTCAGCTATATATTCTTTAGAGTTTTTCATCAAATAGTAATTTTTTCAAAAGTACAAATAAGGGTAGTTCTTTGATAGTATGTAGTTTTTAGATGTGCAGTTTTTCATTTATTGTATCTGTTTTGATCAAATTATTACTAGTAACAAATCAATATAAAAATGCATTTGTATTTTAAATAATAAAATATTGTGTATTTCGTCGATTAAAATGTTAATTTCAACCTCTCTATTGCTGTTAAAATATATTTTTGAAAAAAAATATCATGAGATATATATTTACTTTTTTGTCTTTTCTGGGCTGTTTTTTAACATTAAATATGACAGCGCAGGTTGGAATTAATACCACTAGCCCTGACCCTTCTTCAGTACTTGATATACAATCTGAAGTAGGAGGACTTTTAACACCTAGAATGTCAACCACCCAAAGGCTGGCCATAACAAGTCCAGCACAGGGATTATTAGTATATGATATTACATTGGAGGCTTTTTATTATTATGAAGGTGCATGGCAAAAAGTTAGTATTAATAACTCTAGAGAAAATTATAAGCTAGTTAAGGATATATCTGATCTGGCAGAAGAGCTGGCTGCAGGTGGTGGATCTACCTATTTACTGAGTTCAAATTTCTTATATGAAATCAATGGAGCCATTATTTTTAATGCTCCTATAAATATGAATGGAGCTTATATTGAAGGTGTAGACTCTTCCCAAGATATCATAGTTAATGGTTCTGGCGCAGCACTTTTTCAAGGGGCTCCAGGTAGAATAAGAAATATTACCATATCAGGAGGAGGCGCTCCTATTTTTGATATTACGGGAACAGGTTCAGACTTATTGGTAGTTAATAATACTGTATTTACTGGGGCTAGCACTATGGGGACATTACATTCTCTAGGAACAGCGTTTTTTAGTATTACTCAGTATGTGAATAATAATGATGGTTTTGAGCTGTCTGATATTGGTTCTTTGCTTATGAGTAACGTTTTCTGGACAACTACAAACACAGGGACATTTGCGACGGTTTCAGGGACGTTTAATAATTTTCAAATGTCAAGTGGTAGGATAGAGGCAGACGCTGGTGAAATAGGAATAGATGTAAGTGCAAACCCTACAATCGTAAATGAGGCTAGTTTAAATGGACTAAGCTTTGTAGGTGCTGGGACATTAGTGTCTAGGTATACTGCTGGAAGTTATACAGATTTTAGTTTTACTACAGATTGGAATGTAAACTGCTCAGGTATTCCTACAGAGACTGATGATCAATCTACTGCCAATTTTTACAGTACCTCAGCCATAACTAGTGGTTTTGTTCAAAACATAACTAACAACAACGCAGTACCTATTGTTGGTAATGGGGTTTTTGATAATACAGAGTTATTTCGTTTTGGATCAAATACGGCAAAGAATAGATTAATTTACGAAGGGAAGAAGATTAGAAATTTTCAAGTTAATGCATCGTTATCTATACGTGTCAACTCTGCAGCAGGTGATTTTTATAGTTTTATCATTGCAAAAAATGGAACTGTTTTAGGTGACTCTGATACGTTGGTGTTGATAGAAAATGACTCCCAAATACAATCAATATCAATAAACACTGTAGTTACTCTGAATAGTGGAGATTTTATAGAAATACATGCTCAACGATTAACTGGTGGAGGTACAGATAGGCTCGACGTTTTTTCAGAAAACTTGACTATTCGATAGATTTTTTTCATTTATCTCATAATCAACAAGCTATAATTCTATTCTTCTGGTGTCGTTATAGAATGTGGAAATAAAATGTTATTTTTTTAATTATTTATTTTGAGATTGAAAAAAAGTATTATATTTGCACCCCGTTACGAAGTTATTACGTGACGATGTATTGAAATGCGGGCGTGGTGGAATTGGTAGACACGCCAGACTTAGGATTTAACCTAAGAAAAAGTGTTAAAATATTTAAAATGCGGATGTGG
>CAJXSW010000130.1 GCA_913060645.1 uncultured Dokdonia sp.
GAGATAGGAGTCCGTCTCGTGGGCTCGGAGATGTGTATAAGAGACAGTTTTTAGATATACTGATGTAGCCGGCTGGGGTTTTGCATCTGTGGGTATTGGCTTTTTTGCTATTGCTTGGGTATTTAATGCCCTTAAGGGTCGCGTATAATGTGTAAGGATGCTTGAGGATTTTAAGCACCATATCGCACAAGATTTACCATTTCTTCTTGATAGTAAGATACTCGTTACTGTAAGTGGCGGGCTTGATAGTATGCTCTTATTATTGCTATGTCGTCAGGCCGGGCTTACCATAAGTGTAGCACACTGCAATTTTAATTTAAGAGGAGTAGAGAGTGACGGTGATCAAGCTTTTGTGGCGAGCTATTGTACGCTCCACAACATTCCTATTTATATAAAAGGGTTTGATACTTCCGCTTACGCGAAAACTTCCAAGACATCAACTCAGATAGCAGCAAGAGAACTTCGTTATCAGTGGTTCAGCGAACTTTCGGTTGCCGAAGATTTCGACTACATCTTAACTGCTCATCATCTCAATGATGATTTGGAGACATTTCTCATTAATTTAAGTCGTGGTACAGGTATAAAAGGACTTACAGGAATCCCTGTGGTAAATGGAGAGATTGTGCGCCCTTTGCTCAAATTTTCGCGAAAGCAACTAAAAAATTATGCTTTAAAAGAGGATTTGCGATGGCGAGAAGATAGCAGTAATGCAACAGATAATTATGTGCGCAATCATTTACGCCATCATGCAATACCTAATCTAGAAGAAGCTCAACCCAATATTCTCAAAGGGTTACAGCATACGCAGGAGCACTTAAAACAAAGTGAACGTTTACTGAAAGTTTATACAGCGCAGTTACGACAACAATTTATGACTGTTTCTAACAGTGATGAAGTCATAGATCTAGATGAACTAGCAAGTCATCCAGAACCAGAAGCCGCGTTGTATCAATTGTTATCCCCTTATGGATTTACCTCTTGGGATGATATTTATAAGTTGCCACAGGCGCAGTCTGGAAAAGAGATAACCTCTAGCACGCATCGCTTATTAAAAGATAGAGATAACTTGATTCTTTCTGTAATTAAAGAGGAAGCAATACGTTCTTATCAATGGCAGCAAGGAAAGGAACGTATTAAAGGAGATTTTGGAATACTGTCTGTAGGAGAAGGAGCTGCTGTGACTAGTTTATCTAAACAAGAGATTGTAGTAGATGCAGCGCATCTTACCTATCCACTCACCATTAGAAAATGGCAAGATGGTGATTACTTTTATCCTTATGGGATGAAGGGAAAGAAGAAGTTGAGTAAGTATTTCAAAGATGAAAAGTTATCTTTGATAGCAAAGGAAAAGGTCTGGCTTTTATGCAGTGATAATGCTGTAATATGGGTGATAGGCCACAGAGCAGACGACCGTTTTAAAGTAGTTGACTCTACACAAAAAACAATAAAATTTACAATCGTATGACGCGTAAAGCATTCATTATAGCAACTTCTTTACTATTATTTATAGTAAGTGGAGTGGCCGCACAAGGATTTGGCATCACTCAAGTAACACTTGATCCCGTAGCCTGGGAAGGATCTGTAGAGAAAGTTTCAGACACTGAGTATGTCTTGCATTACCAAGCCACTGTAGAAGATGGATGGTATATATATGCTCAAGAAACTCCAGCTGGAATTCCTTTTAACTTTGAGTTTTTACAAAAGGATGCAGGTGTTACTCGTGAGAAATTTGCACGAGAGAGCGAGACCAAAACCGCTTATGATGAGATTTTTGAAGAAGATGTAATTAAATATGCAGGACAGCGCCCTAAGCTATCTATGCCTATTACGTTAACAGATAAGAATATTACCATTGTCAAGTCGGTTATAAACTATCAAGTATGCAAAGAAGTGTGCATTCCACAAGACTTTTATATTGCTCACAACCTCAAAACGGGTAAAGTCAAAGCTTTTACAGACTATAATGAGTTTGAAAGTTATGGAGCAACGCCTGCACAAAAAGATAAAGGAGAGGAAGAAGAGGAAGGTGTGATAGATGATAATGGACCTACTAACAAAGGTTTGTGGGCTACATTTTTTCTCTCTTTTCTAGGAGGTCTAGCAGCACTTTTTACCCCTTGTGTGTTCCCTATGATCCCTATGACGGTGAGCTACTTTACAAAACAAAGTAAATCTAGAGCTGCCGGTATACGTAATGCTATCATTTACGGTATATCTATCATTATTATATATGTAGTACTAGGGCTTACAGTAACTGGTATTTTTGGAGCTACAGCAATTGTTGAGGTCTCTACTAGTGTTACTTTTAATCTAGTGTTCTTTATATTACTAGTAGTATTTGCCGTTTCATTTTTCGGAGCCTTTGAGATTATGCTTCCTCAAAAATGGGCAAATAAGATAGACAGCAAAGCAGATCGTGGAGGATTTGCAGGAATATTTTTTATGGCGCTTGCACTCGCTATCGTTTCCTTTAGCTGTACGGGTCCTATAGTAGGCGTTGCACTAGTACAATCTATTACAGAAGGTGGTATTACCCCAGTTATAAGTATGCTTGGTTTCTCTACTGCGATAGCGCTGCCATTTGCATTATTTGCAATGTTTCCAGGGTGGTTAAATAGTTTGCCAAAATCTGGCGGATGGCTTAACACAGTAAAAGTAGTTTTAGGATTTTTAGAGCTTGGACTAGCACTTAAATTTTTATCAAATGCAGATTTGGTAATTGATGGTCATTACCTAGAGCGCGAGGTGTTTTTAGTATTACTCATTGCAATCATGGTTGGGCTAGCATTGTATTTATTTGGTAAAATCCAGTTATCACATGACACAGAAGTAAAGAATATCTCTGTGGGCAGATTACTATTTGGTATAATGACTACAGCTTTCATTTTATATCTCATTCCTGGATTATGGGGTGCGCCACTTAAACTTATAAGTGGTTTCCCACCGCCTATGAATTATAGCGAGTCGCCTTATGGAATAGGAGGGCAGTCTACACTCTCTGATAGTACGGCAGAGTTTCCAGAAAATGCAGAGATAGGACCTCACGGATTGTTATCCTTTACAGATTATGAAGCAGGTATGGAGTATGCCCGTAAAGAGAGCAAACCTGTACTGCTAGATTTTACAGGAAAAGCCTGTGTAAACTGCCGTCGTATGGAAGAGCTAGTGTGGTCTAAACCGGGCGTGTTAAATATCTTAAAGAATGATGTTGTTTTGATATCTTTATACGGAGACTCTCAAGAAGAGCTTCCAGAAGCCGAGCAGGGAGTAAGTGCTTCAGGACGTCGCATTAAAACAGTAGGTAACAAGTGGAGTAACTTCCAGATAGAACGTTATAATCTTGTCGCAGCACCATATTATGTAATGCTGGATCATGATGAAAAACCGTTAAACAAGCCTGTAGCTTATACTCCTGATGCAAAAAAGTATGAAAACTGGCTTAAAACCGCCATCACAACCTTTAACAATCAATAAATGAATTACACCTTTAAACTACTTTGTATAGTATGCTTTTTTGCTTTCGCGAAAGCGTCATCTGCACAATCACGAGAAACTATCTTAGATACCACCTATCAAGTTTCTGAGCATTATAACAAACAAGAAGTGCGCATCAAAATGAGAGATGGAGTTCACCTTCATACAACCATTTACTCGCCAAAGGATACCTCAAAATCGTATCCTATTTTAATGCAGCGCACGCCATATAGTTCAAAGCCTTATGGTGAAGGGCAAATGCGTACAGCGATAGCTCCTAATGCTTATTTAATGCAGGAGGGTAATATTATCGTATATCAAGATGTGCGTGGTCGCTGGATGAGTGAAGGTAAGTATGATAACATGCGAGCATTTATTCCTAATAAAACAGGAACTCAAATAGATGAAGCGAGTGATACCTATGATACGATAGAATGGTTAGTAAATAACGTAGAGAATAATAACGGAAACGTAGGAACATGGGGAATTTCTTACCCTGGGTTTTATGCAACTTATTCTTTGTTGAGTGGTCACCCAGCTTTAAAAGCAGCATCTCCACAAGCATGTATAGGCGATTTCTTTTTTGATGATTTTCATCATAACGGAGCTTATTTGTTAAGCTACTGGAGAGCAACTGCAGTTTTCGGATATCAAAAAGATGCTCCTACTACAGAGTCTTGGTATGATTTTCCAGAGTTGAACAGTGATGATCAGTTTGACTTTTTCTTAAAAACAGGACCTTTATCAAACTTAGATAAATATTACGATGAGACTAATGAGTTCTGGACGCAATTAAAGGAGCATCCCAATTATGATGAGTTTTGGGAATCTAGAGGGATTATCCAGCACTTAGAAAATATAGAGCCTGCTGTAATGGTCGTAGGCGGACTTTATGATGCCGAAGACTTATATGGACCTTGGGAAACTTATAAGAATATAGAGAAGCGTAGTAATAACTATAATACTGTTGTTTTTGGACCTTGGAGTCATGGAGACTGGGCTCGTAATAAGCCGAGACAAGCAGTGGGTAATGTATATTTTGGTGATAATATTTCAGATTATTTTCAAAGAGATATTGAGACAAAATTCTTTAATCACTTCTTAAAGGGTGGTGATAAAGACGGAGCTACAGGATTGCCAGAAGCACATGTATTTGATTCAGGAAGTAAAGAGTGGAACTCTTTTGAACAATGGCCACCTAAAAAGGCTATGCCGGCTTCATTCTTCTTAGGAAAAGATAATGCACTTACTGGAAGCCCTTCCAGTAAATACGATGCAGAGAAGTTTGTAAGTGACCCAGCAAACCCAGTTCCGTATGCAGAAGGTAAAAAGGTGGTATTTACACCACGTAAATACATGTCTGACGATCAGCGATTTGCTGCAGCGCGTGAGGATGTATTGGTATATGAAACACCGGTACTTGATGATGATTTGACGCTAGTAGGAGACATCATGGCAAAACTTAATGTAGCCACTACAGGAACATCTGCAGATTGGATTGTAAAAATTATTGATGTGTACCCAGATGATGTTCCTAATACTCAAGAAACAGAAGAAGGTGTAGAGATGGCAGGATATCACCAGATGGTACGTAGTGAGGTAATGCGCGGTCGTTTTAGAAAGAGCTTTGAGCGCCCTCAACCATTTGTTGCGGGAGAGAAAGATGAGGTTTTTGTTAAGCTACAAGACGTGCTTCATACTTTTAAGAAGGGACACAAATTGCAAGTACAAATACAAAGCACATGGTTTCCTCTTATAGATTTAAATCCGCAAACGTATGTGGATAATATCTTTGAGGCAAAAGAAGAAGATTTTACTAAACAAACACATAGC
The DNA here is from genome assembly GCA_913060645.1 of uncultured Dokdonia sp. Lineage (GTDB taxonomy): Bacteria > Bacteroidota > Bacteroidia > Flavobacteriales > Flavobacteriaceae > Dokdonia. The sequence goes on from CAJXSW010000130.1 coordinate 5,308, forward strand.
GTGTTCCACTCTTCAAAAATTGAATTTAATATTCTTACCAAATAAGAGTACTAATCAATAATCACAATAATCAAAAAAGCCTGAGAAACTAATTTCTCAGGCTTTTTTGTGTAAAGTATAGTTTTAAAAAGAAAAACACCCCTGCTAAGCAGGGATGCCTTTCACCCCTAAATTCATGATAGCTAAATGAATAGCTCACAGTCCCCTAATTTCTTAGGAGCGCCAAATATAACTTACATTTTTTACTTAGCGATAATATTTTATTCTAAAAAGGTAATTTTTAATGATTTAAAAAAGAAAAGCACCTCTGCGAGCGCAGAGATGCCTTTCACCCCTAAATAATGTCTATCGTATTGTTATATTCTTAATATGATTTATTGAGTATAGTTTTTTGATAATTGAATTAAGAATCCCTTTATGTACTGTAAAAATAGGGGGATTTTACAAGATGATGTAGGGGTGTTTGCCCCTAAAACAGCTTGTTGAAATTGTAGGGTTTGATTACCAGAGTATTACCTATATTTATGCAAACAATTGATTAGATGCTAACTAAAGTTTATGGAAGTGCTGTTTTTGGGGTAGATGCTACTACAATTACAATAGAGGTAAATGTAGATAAAGGAGTAGGTTACCACCTTGTAGGGCTACCAGATAACGCAATTAAGGAAAGCAGCTATCGTATTGCAGCAGCATTACAGAATAATGGCTACAAGATACCAGGGAAGAAACTTATTCTTAATATGTCACCCGCAGATTTACGTAAAGAAGGATCTGCATATGACTTACCTCTTGCTACAGGTATACTTATTGCCACCGAACAAATTAAGGGAGATGAGGTAGAGAAATATATCCTTATGGGAGAACTTTCTCTCGATGGAGGTTTACAACCTATAAAGGGAGCTTTGCCCATAGCCATAAAAGCAAGAGAAGAAGGATATAAAGGGTTTATTTTACCCGCTCAAAATGCAAAAGAGGCAGCTATAGTAGATGGACTTGATGTTTACGGAGTAGAAAATATAAGTGAAGTAATTGCCTTTTTTGATAAAGGGACACCTCTTGAACCTACGGTTATAGATACTAGAGCCGAGTTTTATAAAAATCTTGAGCATCCAGAGTTTGACTTTGCAGATGTAAAAGGACAAGAATCTATAAAGCGTTGTATGGAAATTGCTGCAGCAGGAGGGCATAATATCATACTCATAGGGCCGCCAGGATCTGGTAAAACTATGCTTAGTAAAAGACTGCCAAGTATTTTACCTCCTATGTCCCTTAGAGAAGCTCTTGAAACCACTAAGATTCATTCTGTAGTAGGGCGAGTTAAGGAGCATCAAGGTCTTATGTCTGAGCGCCCTTTTAGAAGTCCGCATCATACTATCAGTGATGTGGCTCTTGTGGGTGGCGGAGCTTACCCTCAACCTGGTGAGATATCTTTATCTCACAATGGTGTTTTATTTCTAGATGAACTACCAGAATTTAAGCGTTCGGTTTTAGAAGTAATGAGACAGCCACTAGAAGATAGAGAGGTTACTATATCCAGAGCGAGATTTACAGTTACATATCCCTCTAGTTTTATGCTCGTAGCGAGTATGAATCCTAGTCCGGGAGGCTATTTTAATGATCCTAACGCTCCGGTTACTAGCAGTCCAGCAGAGATGCAGCGCTATTTAAGTAAAATATCAGGGCCACTTTTAGATCGTATTGATATTCATATAGAAGTGACTCCTGTTCCTTTTGAAAAGCTTAGTGATGAGACCAAGGCAGAGTCAAGTGTTGACATTCGTAAACGTGTAACGGCAGCGAGAGATTTACAGGTAGAACGCTTTCGCGAAAGCGTAAAAACCAATTATAACGCTCAGATGAATGTGAAGCAAATAAGAAAATATTGCGCACTTGACGATGCATCAAAAGAGTTATTAAAAACTGCGATGGAACGTTTAAATCTATCTGCTAGGGCTTATGATCGTATTTTGAAAGTATCAAGAACCATAGCAGATCTTGAAGGTGCTGAGATCGTGACTGGCACTCATATATCTGAGGCAATACAATATAGAAGCTTAGATCGAGATGGTTGGTTAGGATAGTGAATAATTAAAATAATCTCTAATTCTTTATGACTGTCCAGTTTATTCGTTAATTAAAATAAATGGTTTTAATATTGTTAATAGGGTCTAAGTGTTTTACAAATTAAGAGTGTAAAGTCACTGTCTTGTATTATTTAAATATATCAAAAAGCGAAAAAGTTTATCAACAGTGTTTAATAACTTTTATTGTAAATTAACTGAAATAGCACGTTTGTCGGGCTTTGTGAGCTTTTTGACTATGAGATTCCGCAATAGCCTTATTTTAAATTTATTTATCCCTTCTAACGTAAATTTATTTTTACCCACTATATTTGCAAAGTGTTAAAAAGAAAAACGCCAACATTTTAAATGTTGACGTTTTAAAAAGAGAGAAAGCTTTGGACACCGTCTCATTAGAGTTGATAAAAATTTATAATAGCTATGGACACTATTATACGCCTGGCAGCAGTTTATCAATAATCTAACTTTTCTTCTCTCCAAAGATAGCCCTATATACTAGGTACTTACTTCCTTTATCTATCAACGTTTTCAACACGATATTCACAATTGCCATTTTACTGGCCTTCAAGAGGTTTCTGTTTTCGCGCTTATCACTGTGAGTATTAATGTTTACTAATGTTAAGAGCTTTTACACAAATGTATCAACATTATAGCTGTCTCTTATACACATCTGACGCTGCCGACGAAGAGGATAGTGTAGA
>CAJXSW010000131.1 GCA_913060645.1 uncultured Dokdonia sp.
CGAGATAGGAGTCCGTCTCGTGGGCTCGGAGATGTGTATAAGAGACAGCTATAAGATACAAACTTATTTTAAATAAACATTTAGCTAAATATTAAAGTTTTTTAAATATTGTACAATTAATAATCAATTTTATACAAGTTAAAATATACTATGCACGCATAGCTTTGCACCAGAATTAAAGAAAGAAACTACAGAGGTGCTGTGAAGTTTTGTTTTTAAGGTTAGTTTGTTGGTTTTTTTTTAGACATGTGTTAGAGTGAAGCATGATGTCTTGAAGTTTCATATACAGCACCTCTTTCTTTCTGATTTTAAAAGACTTTATACAATTTTAAACAGTCGCGTTTTGAATGTTTATTGTACAAATTTTGGCCTTAGGAGACTTTTTACATTGATGTCGAGTAACCCCTAGATTACTAACAGCGAAGTATCTTCTAAGGCTTTTTAAAAAGCATACGGCTTTCACCCCTAATTGAACAATGTTCCTTCATGTAATGAGAAGCTTTTTCAAAAGCAAGCGTTTCCCCTAAACGTTTGCTTTTTTTATGCGATAATTCTAAAGGTAAGATTGATGCGAGGAGCTACTTTTTTTGCTGTTTTAGGTATTTGGTGATGCCAGTTATGCTGGGTGCTTCCTCCCATAAGTAGTAAGCTTCCAGGCTCGAGAATTATTTTAGCTTGCTGAGTTTTATCAATCTTGTTTCTAAATTTAAATAGGCGAGGAGCCCCGAGACTTACAGAAGCAATTATAGGATTCTTACCTAATTCTTTTTCATCGTCTGCATGCCACCCATTACTGTCATTTCCATCACGATACAAGTTAAGTAAACAAGTAGTAAAAGTAACACCTGCAATAGCCTCTACCTGTTTTTTAATAGCTTGTAATGCAGGAGTAAATGGTTCAGGTACCATCGTAATATTAGAATAAGAGTAGGGTTTTGCATTTGAACTATAAAGAGCTGTAAGTCTTGGTTGCAGGTATATTTTACCAAAAACCTTAATGTCATCATGACGCCACGAGATTTCTTCTAGAAGCGTTTTATAACAAGATGCTGCCTCTTCGTCTGTAAGCATGTTTTTATAATAGGTAACATCGGCATCCGGGAGATCAAGTGAATATGGCTCTTGTGGAAATAATGACATCTATAAATATTGATAAGCCCAATAAATTAATCCTAATTGTAATGGTAAACGCATCCATAATACCCAAACGGGAAATTTACCCTTGAGTTTCTCATTACTTAGCATATCGATATGTACTGTAAAAAACACAATGAGCATCGCAATAATTCCCCATGTCGCTATAACTCTGGTCTCTTCAAAGAGTAATCCTACGCCTCCAGCAACTTCTGCCACGCCACTCCAAAATACCATTGCTTTCTTTTTAGGAATATATGCAGGCATAATAGCTCCATACACTCGAGGTTTTATAAAATGCATGACACCCGCAAGGGTGTACATAATAGACATAACGTAAAAATGCCAAGGCATAAGCTGTAAATTAGGGTGTTTTATAAAGGTACAACTGTGAGTTGAAAAATAAGAAAGATGTTTCTTAAAACTCTGCGTTGTATTTTTTGCTACCTGCTACAACACCTTCATTAGTTACCTGCAAATGCTTAGGTAATTTATTGTCTCTGGGTAAGACCGCGAGGTAACGATCAGAGTTACTAGTAAATACGTTTTTATACATAGGTTTCCTATTGAGGTCTAGCATAATTACTAATTCATGGATAAATTCTTTATGATGTATAAGATCTGTACTTCCTAAGTGAAAAATACCAGATAGTTTTCTATTAATAATATAGTGTACCTGCTGGCAGAGTTTAGTATCTGTAGTAGTATTCATTACCAAATGCGGAAACACTTCTATGGCATCTCCTAGTAATAATTGGTTTTTGAGCTCTTCAATTCTAGGAGAACCCACACCAAAAACCATAGGCAGTCTCACAATCGCATATTGTGACTCTGGTAGATGGCGCATTAAGAGCGTCTCTATTCTAATTTTTAGTTTACCATAGATACTTTCTGAGAGTGTCTTGTCATTCTCATAACTAGGGTAATTTGTAAAAGCATCAAAAACATTTGCACTAGAGATAAATACAATACGACAGCCAGATTCTTGAGCATAAGCGATCATAGATTCATGAGCCTCTAGCTGGTCGCCAAAAGGACCTCTGAGTGCCGTTATAATTACAGATGGCTTTATCTTAAGTAGCACTTCATACACATCATCTTCTACAAGATCAAATCGCACATAGTGCTGGTTATCACTGTATATCTTGCCAGAGTGATAAGTGCCATAGGTATTGTAGTACCTATACAATTCCTTGTACAAAGCACCTCCTAGAAAGCCACTAGCGCCTAGTATTAAAACTTTATCTTTTGATTTTTTAAATGCGATAACTACAATTTTTTAAATAAAAAACTCCCGAATTCCAAAAGTTAGTCCTTTGGAATTCGGGAGTAGCTTTTCGGTTTATTATCCTTTATAAAAAGGTGTCTTTACAACGGTTGCAGGTACAAGATTCTTACGTATTTGTATGAAAATTTTTGAGTCCGCTTTCGCGAAAGCGGTATCTACATACCCCATACCTATTCCTTTGTTTACAGATGGCCCCATCGTACCAGATGTTACATTACCTATTTTGTTATTATCTCCATCAACAATATCATATCCCTGACGAGGAATTCCTCTCTCCGTAAGTTCAAAACCTACAAGTCTCTGTTTAAGTCCCTGTTCTTTTTGAGCTTTTAAATCCTCACTGTTTACAAAATCCTTAGTAAATTTTGTTACCCAGCCTAAACCTGCTTCAAGTGGAGAAGTGCTGTCATCTATATCATTACCATAAAGACAATATCCCATTTCTAAACGTAGTGTGTCACGAGCAGCAAGACCTATAGGTTTGATTCCCCAGTCTGCGCCAGCTTTAAAGACATTTTCCCACAGTTGTGCAGCATCTTCATTTTTACAGTAAATCTCAAAACCACCACTACCAGTATATCCTGTAGCACTAATAATTACATTTTCGATACCTGCAAAAGGTGCCACCTCAAACGTATAAAATTTAATACCTGCAAGATCTACTTCTGTAAGCGATTGCATAGCTTCAATGGCCTTAGGCCCCTGTATTGCAAGAAGTGAGTGACCTTCAGAGATATTACGTAGCTCTGCATTAAAACTCTTTAATGTATTTTGAGTTTCTAGCCACGCCCAGTCCTTATCTATATTACTTGCATTTACTACAAGCATATATTGATCTTCTTTAATACGGTATACAATAAGATCATCTACAATTCCTCCTGTATCATTAGGAAAACAGTTATACTGTGCTCCGCCCACATTTATTTTTGAAACGTCGTTAGAACAAACCCATTGTAATAATGATAATGCATTTTCTCCAGAAACAAGAAATTCACCCATGTGTGAAACGTCAAACACTCCAACACCACTTCTAACTACGTCGTGCTCTGCATTTACACCTTCATAAGAAACTGGCATATTATAACCAGCAAATGGGACCATTTTTGCACCTAGCGATTCATGTACTTCAGTTAAGGCTGTATTTTTCATCTTTATTATAGTTCTTTTGGTTACACAAATGTATGAAAAGGTGGCAGTTTGCGAGGTAAATAAAAAGTAAATTATCGATGTAATACCGCAATAAACGACGTCCGTGGTAATATGGGCATTAAGCATATATACCATCTTCTGTTATTTAATTAATAATTAAATTTGACAGTTATGCTACAGTAATGATTATGAGAAATATAACCGTTCTTTTTTTACTTGTCTTGTTACCCGCTCTTGTGTGGTCACAAGAAGGAATTATATGGGAGAAAAGACTAGATACTTACCCGGTAGATAGAACTACGGAGGCTCAATTAACTACAGACGGTGGTTATATTATAGGTGGGCATACTAATAAAAAAACCACATTAGACCAGTATGTAACTGCAGAGACAGATGTCTGGATGGTCAAGCTAGATGGAGAAGGCGTTGTAGACTGGGAGCGGCTGGTAGCCTCAAGAAATAAAGCCGTGCTTAAAAGAATTTTTCAGTCGCCAGAAGAGGCTAAGCTCATTAGATCTACAGTGATAAATGCAGATAGTTCTGCAATTATAAATACAGACGAGTTTGCGATCTCTCAAAATCCAGAACCACCACAAAAGATTCAATCTAGAATGGTGCGTTCAAGTTATAAGACACTAGAAGATAGCTACAGTGACCCTACATTTTTAGAACAAGAAGTTACAGAAATAGAAGTTACAGCGTCCAAAGATGATTTGTGGAGACTACATCTTGACCCATCGCTACAGATGAATTGGAATAAAAATCAGCTTGCTGGTACGGAACGTAAGTTACGTAGTGTTACTACCGCTGCCTCTGGAAGTACACTAGCTACGGGATATACGACCAAAGCTATAAAAGACGGCGCTACTACCTTAGGCGATAAAGATTTTTATGTAGCAAGTTACGGGAAGACAGGAAATCTAGAATGGTCTACCACCATAGGTGGAGCAAAAGACGATCAGATTGTGAAAACTATTGCCACTGAAGATGGTGGTTTTATACTGGGTGGTATCTCTGAGTCTGGAATAGGAGGAACAAAAACTACTAAAAATCTAGGAGGAACAGATTGGTGGGTTGTTAAGATAGATAGTCATGGTAATATATTGTGGCAGCGTAGTTTTGGAAATTTTACAGATGATAAGCTTACCTCGCTACAGGAGCTAGATAATGGCGATATTCTACTAGGAGGCACAAAAGCAATTATAGCAAAAAATCAATACCGTACAGCTCAAAATGGCGGAGTTACAGAAGACTTTTCTATTATTAAAATTAATAAAGTAGGTATCGTAAGATGGGAGCTAGAACTGGGTGGCTCTGGTAAAGAATATCTCACAAGTGCTTTACAAAAGGAAAATAACGAAGTAATTATCTCTGGTATGAGCTATGCCGAGTCAGACAATGCTAATGGACAAGAAGAGGAGGTAAGTGATATCTGGGTGATTAATTATGGGATTAAGAACCTCGAATCTTTTGATGAAATGTTGAAGAAGAGATTTGGAAAAAAGCGCACCGTTTTTAGATCTAGTGATGAAAAGCGATTTAATAGGCTAGAGTATTATGACGAAAAAGGGAGTCTCCTAGACACAAGATATACCTATAAAATAAAGCGTCTTGCTCTTAAACATTCAGAGATAGTAAAAGGCACCAAGTATATACGAGTACTCTCTGGTAATACCGCGGCCATTGTAGATTGGGATTAATTACTTAAACCGTTCAAGATTTTATAAGACGTTTGCATGACTGTTGTGAGAACACCTCAGTATTGATGCTATCGGCTATAATTATTTCAAAAGATAGCGTTCTTCCTTAATTGGTATTAGATTATTAATGCTTGCTGAAGTGAATTCGGGACGATTTTCGCGAAAGCGAACTATCCCAGCAAATACGTCTTTAAATCTTCATAATTCTTCACCGGAATGGTATCCATCGTTTTATGCATTAACTCCTTGATCTGTTCGGGGAGATCAATGTTACCTACTACGGGTGTAACTGCTGGTAAAAACTTAACAGGATGTGCAGTTTCTAAAAATACTCCGTAAGCCTTTGGATGATCTTTTAAATAGGCCTTGAGACCTAAGTAGCCAACAGCACCGTGAGGATCTGCTATATAATTATGATTTTCATGCAAATCGAGCATCGCAGCGCGTGTAGTATTATCACAATAGGAGTATGATGAAAACTTTTGAGACAATAACTGTCTGTCATTTTCAAAAAGTTGAAGTATTCTAATAAAATTGCTAGGGTCACTTACATCCATGGCATTACTTATCGTTGCAACCGTTGCCGTAGGAGTATACTTTCCACTTTGCATAAACCTAGGGATCGTAGTATTACTATTTACCGCTGCTACAAATTGGTGCACAGGCATTCCCATCATATGTGCTACCATACCAGCGCATATATTACCAAAGTTTCCACTAGGGACAGAAAACACGAGGGAATCTGCTTTTCCTTGCTTCTTTAATTCTTTATAAGCAAATAGATAATACAACGACTGCGGAAGCCATCTTGCGACATTAATACTATTTGCCGAAGTGAGTTGTTTTGTACTAGTAATTTCTTGATCTAAAAATGCCTTCTTCACCAATGCCTGGCAATCATCAAAAGTGCCATTTACTTCGAGTGCGGTGATATTTTCTCCTAAGGTGGTGAGCTGTCGTTCTTGCACATCAGATACTTTTCCAGAAGGGTAGAGGATTACTACTTTGATACCTGGTACTTTATAAAAACCTCTAGCTACAGCTCCTCCGGTGTCTCCGCTGGTAGCCACTAGTACGGTAACTTCTTCTTGTTGATTACGTTCTTTTAAGAAGTGACCCAGACAGCGTGCCATAAAGCGAGCTCCTACATCTTTAAAAGCCATAGTAGGCCCATGAAAAAGCTCTAGCGTTGCCACATTTTCTTCTATAGCAACCAATGGGAAATCAAAAGAAAGAACATCTGTTACTATTTCTTTAAGTGTAGCTTCGTCCATACTATTGCCTACAAAAGGTTTCATCACTTCGACAGCAATGTCTTCTTTTGATAAATGCTCAATCTGTTCCCAGAAGGTAGTAGGGAGTACTGGGATATTTTCAGGAAAGTAAAGTCCTTTATCTGGAGCAATTCCTCGTATTACTGCTTCATCAAAAGTAACGTTTGGCGCTTGCTTATTAAGACTGTAGTATTTCATATATAGACAACTAGCTAACTAAAATTATGCATTTTGTTTGTAAAGTAAATCTAATAGATTTTAATCAGAAATTTACCTAAATAGCGGTAAGATGCAGTATGCTGATAGTGGTGGATTATGGCTTTTAATTTTGATAATCAGCGAGTTGTGACAAAAATAAAACGCCATTCATATAGAATGGCGTTTGTTTATTAAGATATAAGATGATTATCTACTCTACAAGTACTCCACCTTCAGGTTTTAAAAAAGTAGCAATATCTAGTTGCGTAGCAGTTGCTGTAGGGTTTGTAAAATTCATGGCATTCCTCATTTCTGTAGGCTTTCCATCTACTACCTTGTACCATTGTAGTTCGCTAGGTAATTTAAGACCATTCACATCTTGCCATGTAGCATATTTAATAAAGCTGTAACGCTCACTTGGTCCATCACTACCTGCTGTCACTGTATATGCTAGCCATGCCATTTCGTTTGTAGTAGGATCATTATATAAGATGTAATTGTCATCTGGACTATCACCTACGTCGTTACCAAAGCTAATTTTTGTCCCAGGGTAGCTTACACCATCCATTTCTAAAGCAGGAACCTCTGAGTATGTGATGCCTTCATCACTTATTACAAATGGCATTGCATAAAAATAAAACATCAAATTATGATAAAAACGAGCTCTCTCTGGCTGGAAAGCGATGGTATCTTGTTTTAACCATAAGTCTTTACCATCAAATCCTAGTACAAAATCTTTAGTCTCAATACGTGTTTTACGAGATTTAAGATCAACAGTGTGTATTTCGTTTATGTCTCCTTTAGGTAAGGTAAAACATAAATTGTTCATGTTATTCCAAGTGTCAATTCCTCCGTGGGCTTCAAATACTTTAGAAATTTGATCTGGGTACACTCTTGATGGAGTCTCCACCACAGCAACTTCTTCAGTTTTTACAGTTGGTTCATTTTTGCAACTTGCAAAGGCAATAAGTCCAGCAAGGAATAGGATAGATTTGTTCATAGTATATTAATTGGTTAGAATTTGTAATGTAGTCGTACTGAATTTATAGTCTGTCTCTTATACACATCTGACGCTGCCGACGAAGAGGATAGTGTAGAT
>CAJXSW010000132.1 GCA_913060645.1 uncultured Dokdonia sp.
TACACTATCCTCTTCGTCGGCAGCGTCAGATGTGTATAAGAGACAGGTATAATAATACGGTAAAAGAAATAATAAATAGGACTGCAAAAAAGCTCGTAGCCTCAACACTCATTCCGCATTATGAGATCGTTGTAAAAACACGTAATTCGGGTAGAAAATCAAAGCGTTATGAAGTTCTTTTTAACGAGAAAGGAACCTTCATAAGTAGGTCTCAAGTAAGCGTACGACGTGATAATATTTTGCGCTATTGAGTATGTTTAAACTCACATTCTTTATCCTAATATTTTCTGTAAGTACCTTGCTTTACGGGCAATCGCTGTATGAAGTTGGCATACTTCCAGAAGTAAATATTGGCACAAAAATCAATGAGCTGTGGAACATCAATGTAGAATTTGCACCTCGTTTTGAGCTAAGTAAAGGCGATTTTAAGGGTAATAATGATACAGATGTATTTTACTCATTATTAGATGTCACCACGGTTGCCACGCGTACTGTGGGAGTAGATGCAAAAGTGGGGATAGGATATTTAGCTCGTTTCCGTGATAAAAAACTTATACACCGTGCGATACAACAGTACTCATTTACTGTACCTTATTTTGGTTTCCGTTTGGGGCATCGCTTCCGTACAGATCAAACATTTAATGCTAATCAGAAAGCTGAGTTTAGAGCGCGATACAGACTTTCATCAGACATATCACTCAATGGCGAGTTTATAGACCCAGGAGAAGTGTATTTAAAACTAGGGAACGAGTATGTATATTCCATTCAAGGAGATGCAACAGACCTAGAGGTCAGGTTTGTGCCTACTTTGGGGTATTATGTAAACGATGCAAATAAACTAGAGGTTGGCGTAGACTACCGTATGGATTCATTTCTTAATGCTACTGCAAATCATCGATTCTGGATAAATCTGGGATATTATCTGAGTTTGTAGGGTTGCGCTTTCGCGAAAGCGTAAATAGCACAACGCATCATCAAACAACTTCTAAAGACTAGCCAACTTTTTTGAACTTTGAGGATTCAGATACCTTTTTAAAACTCCTCCTTTTACGTTATTCACGTCAAACTCTACGATAAAAGCATCGGGATCGCAGGAGTCTATGAGTTTGTGTATTTTGCGCAGGTGTATACGGTTTATCACGGTTTGTATCACGCGGCGTTCATTATTTTGACCCGTACTTCCATAACCAGCAGCAGCTTTATAGACGGTAATACCAGTGCCTAATTCGTTAAGAATCTTTTGTTCTATTTCTTCAGATGACGGTGATATGATAGTAATACCGATAAAATCTTCAAACCCTTCTATAAAAAAATCGATAAACTTTGCTGTCACGATATAGGTAAGTATGGAATACAGAGCAACCTCTACACTAAGTACTAATGCAGTGATAATAAATAGAATAATATTGAATCCTAGGATGGTCTTACCTATGCTTATTCCAAAAAGATCAAAGACATAAATTCCTAGAATTTCAGATCCGTCAAGTACCGCACCGTTGCGTATACTGATGCCAATACCAGCTCCTAAAAACATACCGCCAAAAATCGCAATGAGCAACTTGTCTTCAGTGATAATAGGAAATGACTCAACACCTATAAGGACTGCTAGTATTAAGATGGACATTGTACTTTTTAAAAGAATATTTCGCGAAAGCTTATAAAAACCCAACACAAGAAACGGAATGCTCACAATAAAGAGCAGTAAGGAGATGTCTAGATCTAACTTTTTACTTAATAAAATCGCGATACCCGTAGCTCCACCATCCAGAAAACCATTAGGCAGTAAAAAGGCTTTGAGCCCTATACTCGCGAGGGCAATACCTATTGCTATTTGTACATACTCAGAAAGTGATTTTAATATAGCAGTCATACCTTGGTGGTTTTGCGTTAAGCTAGCCATTATTTCATTTTTTAAGACCTAAAACAGCATTGAACAATCATTAGGAGCGTTCATTCACTATGGTTTTGGTTTTAGGTACGCTTTCGCAAAAGCGCAACCTCAAAACATCATTAGCTCCAGTTTATAATGCAGAGGTAAAGCGGCATTCCCAGTGTGATATTAAAGGGAAAGGTAATGGCAAGTGCCATAGGTAAGTATAGGCCTTCGTTTGCCTTAGGCGCAGCGAGTTTCATAGCGGCGGGGACTGCAATATAAGAGGCACTTGCTGCAAGTATGGCAAAGAGTAATCTATTACCTACAGATTCTGTTATAAACCCACTTAGTAAACTCACGATAATACCATTTACAATAGGGACGGCGATTGCAAATACATAAGGAAAAGCGCCATACTCTTTGAGGCTTCCTATTTTTTTACCACTTGAGATTCCCATATCTAGTAAAAAGACAGCTAGAAAACCTTTAAAAATATCTGTGGTAAAAGGAGCAATGCCTTGTGCTTGTGCATCACTTGCCATAAAACCTATCACAAGACTTCCTATAATTAATAGTACACTACCATTCGTCACGGAGTGCTTGATAATACTGCCCATAGAGATAGTCTTGTCACGGTTTGCGGTAAAGACCATCATTAATAATACACCTATAATAATGGATGGTGCCTCCATGATTGCCATAACTGCGACCATATAACCACTGTAGGATATCTGCTCCATATCGAGATATGCTACAGTAGTTACAAATGTCACTGCGCTAACGGAGCCGTAAGCAGCCGCGATAGCTGCAGCATTTTGAACACCTACGCGCTTCTTGAGTACAAAAAAAGCATACAATGGAACCACAAGAGCTAGTACTATCCCAAAAAGTAAGGACCAGACAATCTCCATATTAAGCTCTGAGTGAGCTAGCTCTTGACCTCCTTTAAATCCTATGGATAATAGTAAGTATAGCGATATGAATTTTGAAGAACTAGGCGGTATGGCTAAGTCACTTTTGAGTTGTACCGCTAGTAATCCTAAAAAGAAAAACAAGAGTGCTGGATTAGTCAAGTTATCAACTAGTAGATGTAAGTCCATAAATATGGGTTAGATGTTGTCGCGAGGTGATTACTTTTTTAGACTTATTTGAACGGTGCTTTTTATTTCTAGTTTGCAACCTTCTGCTCGTATGGCGCTTAAAAAGTCTTTTAATTTTCCTTTCTCATCTATAAGTTCGATGATGCGGCCGCTATCATACTCACATGCATCGCCTATGTTGCCTTCTGTGCGGCTTAAACGTTGTAATTTGTGAAAGTTAATCTTCTTGTCAAGCATTGCGTGTAAGATATCTCCAGCTTCGGTTGCTGTAAATACTCCATCTATAAGGTTGATTTTTTGATCTGTCATTGTGAGTAAGTCTGTTGTTTGTGTGTTCATGATAGTATGTATTTAAAGTGTGAATGAATTATGATTTTCCGCCAGCAATTTTGATAAACGAGATGAGTAAGATTAAAAACGAAGCAGATGCTATTTCCTTAAAAAAGAGAAAATCACTAAGGGCAGATAGCGTTAATGCTACGATCGGAATTGCTATAAGCACTGCCTTTTGAATAGTTTTAAACAGGGAAGCCCATTGTATTTCAGGTTGTGAAGTGCCTTCTTTCTGAGAATAATCACGAGCGTTGAGTGTGGTCATTTTAAGTTTGTGTAACATATCTCTGTGTTTTTGATGATGCAAAGATGTGGGCTAGAGTTCATATATTTTTATTTATATTTATAATGAATTACATAAAGTATTTTTATGCATTATACATTGCACCAGCTTCAGGTTTTCTTGAAGGTCACAGAATTTAAGAGCATCACAAAAGCTGCAGAGGAGCTACATCTCACGCAGCCAGCGGTCTCGATACAGATTAAAAATTTCCAAAATCAGTTTCCTATTCCGCTTACAGAGGTTGTGGGGAGACAATTATTTGTAACAGATTTTGGTGAAGAAATTGCAGCTGCAGCACGTAAAATAATTGCCGAAGTAGATGCAATTAATTACAAAACGATGGCTTATCAAGGTCAGCTCTCGGGTAAATTAAAGATATCCATCGTCTCTACGGGTAAATATTTGATGCCTTATTACATCGCAGATTTTATGAATATGCATCCTGGTGTAGATTTAGAGATGGATGTGACAAACAAGACTCGCGTGGTGCGCCATCTTGAAAAAAATGAAACAGATTTTGCACTTGTATCTGTAGTTCCAGACCACATTGCTATAGAAACTGTTGCGCTCATGCCCAATAAATTATTCTTAGTAGGAGGCAGGCAGCACACCTACTCTGGTAAAACCATATCAAAAAAAGACTTTGATAAATTACCTGTGGTGTATAGAGAAAAAGGATCTGCAACACGAGCAGCTATGGAAAATTATATTGCAGACAGACAACTTCCTACTCGTAAAAAAATAGAGCTTACCTCAAACGAGGCGGTAAAGCAAGCAGTGATTTCTGGAATAGGAATTTCTATACTCCCGCTAGTGGGGCTTAAAAATGCACTTACGAGCGGTGATGCTCAAATCATCCCCAGCAAAGGATTGCCTATCACCACACACTGGAATCTCATCTGGCAAAAAAGCAAGCAGCTTTCTCCCACCGCACAAGCCTTTGTGAGTTACCTCGAGGAGCATAAAACAGCGCTTAATGAGAAGCATTTTGGGTGGTTAGATACATATTAAAAGGTACGCTTTCGCGAAAGCGTAAAACGTGCAAAACGTTGTGTTTACTGAAGTGACGTGCAAATGTCGGGTTAAATACTGCTCAAAAAATGAAACAAATCATAAATGAGCCATACTATTGCAGTGTAGAACTTCTTGTACATTTGATGCGCATCATTACAAGGCAAAACATTTATGATGAAACAACCAGAATTAGGACAAAAGATTTTAGAACTGCGCCAGCAAAAGGGGTTAACGCAGGAAGAACTTGTAGCGCAATGTAATATCTCTGTGCGCACGATACAGCGCATAGAAGCTGGAGAAACAATGCCACGTGTTTATACGATTAAAACCATTCTCTCTGCGCTAGATAGAGATCTAGATGACCTGCAAGAAGACACCATTTTTGAAACCAAAGTAAAAAAGGCAATGCTTTTTGAAATAGATGAAAGTAGGGATGTGTCGTATCTCTTTACACAACTTCACGTAGGCTGGATTGCTGGAATATTAAGTATGATCGCATTTGTATTTGAACTTGTAGATGATTTTTACTTTGTAGCGGAGGGTACCTATTACTTTGGAAGAGTTTTTACCATTATACTTGGGATACTTTCTATTATTTTCTTTTCAGTATTTATGCGCACTTTCATACTTATTGGAAGTTTATTTAAGAACGCTTTTTTGAAAATAATTGCTACGCTATTTATTATCATTAATGCTATTCTTGCAGGATATGCCCTTATTGATATGAACTATGTTGTAATGCCTATGGAGGCTTATGGTGTTATGTACGTAGTGTTTTTTGGTGTAATGTCTATGTTTTTTGGGTATAGTTTATTTAAGCTTAAAGGCTTAGGGCAGTTGCCACAAGCATCCGGTATTTTACAAATGGTATTGGGTTTTATGATGCTAACTATATTTTTAGCTATTGTAGCAGGACCAGCAAGTATACTGGCACAAGCTGTAAATGTCGCACTTATTCTCAGAGTGTATGAGACAATAAAAAAGCAAGTAGGTTAATAAGAACTATCATTTTAAAAAAAGTAAAACGCATCCTCAAAATGCTCAAGGCGTTCTTGCTTTGAGTTTTTGAGTACTGCGATAATATCAAAACGTACTTCGACATTTAAGTCATTTTCTAGTACATACTCGTTTGCTACTTTGACAATTGTTTTCTGCTTTCCAGGACTTACAAAACTCTGCGGATCGCCAAAGAAATCTGAATTACGTGCTTTTACTTCTACCACAATGAGGATGCCTTCTTCTTTCTGGCAGATAATGTCGACTTCATTTTTTCCAAAAAACCAATTACGTTCAAGAATCGTGTAACCCTGCTTTATTAAATGCAGGGTTGCTAGTTCTTCACCATATTCGCCTAGTTCTTTTGGGGTCATAATTTAGTTGTATGATTAGTATCCATAATAAGCTCGTCTTAGCGCATCAACTCGTTTTTTTAACTTCCAAGGAGCAAGACCTACAGCAACACGTCTTTTGTCAATATTTTTAAAATCAAGAATGTTGGTGCTATCGACATTATCATAAATTCCATAATCGTAAAAACCTCGAGAGCGCTGGCGACTGTCAATCATTTTACCTAATATGTCTGCTGGAGCTTCGCCATCTTCAATCATTTTTAGAAGTACTGGTTTAAAGTATATGGTATCGTCAAAATGAAAAAATAGTGTTTTTACGCCCACACGCTCACCTTGATCAAAATTATCTTTGCCTACAAGTTGAGCTGAAGGATAGCCATATCGATTAAAAATCTCTTTTATTCTTTTTTGGTGAATGCTATCTACACGCTCCATCTCTATAAAATCTATAGGAGGTTGTCTCACTTCTTGATCAAGACGGTTCATTGCAATTATCTCTGCTCTTAAATCTTGGTCAATATTTGCGTTAAACTCATCTTCATAGGAAGCTGCGTTACGCGCTAGATAATCCCACTCTTCATATTCCTTGAGAATATTATATATTTCATTGTTTTTAAAAGTACCAAAGCTCATTCCTTCTTTAAGCATACGCTCCATATATGGAAATGCTTTTTGCGGTTCGCCCACTTTGATTGAGAGTTTTGCCATCATTTCTGGCTCTCTTATGAGTGTTTGGTTTAATAGACCACAACGAGCTTCTACCTCTTTAAAAAGATCATAGGCTTTCTGGTAGTCTTCTTCATAAAATGCAAGCTCTGCTTGATAGACATCTTGATAGTACGAGTCTATAAAATTGCAAGAAGGTTTATCCACACAAGAAAACAAAAACATCATTATAAGTATAGAGAGAATTCTATTCATACTGTATACTTGTTTTAGTTGCTGTTACTTCAAGCGTAATCTCACTCCCCAACTTCAGCGCATTATTATTATCTACGTGACCTGCTGGGAAGTCAAACGCTACTGGGAAGTCACATTCCTTTACAGCATTTAGTACAATCTCTTGAGCCGTTTTACCGAAAGGGATTCTATTATCGTGCATCTTAGTCATACCGCCCACCACCATACCTACACAGTGATCTAGCATTCCGTTGCGTTTTAGGTTGACGATCATTCTATCTATATGATAGAGGTACTCATCAAGGTCTTCTATAAATAAGATTTTCCCCGCAGTATCTAGGTCAGAGCTGCTTCCGCAAAGGCTGTAAAGAATAGAGAGGTTTCCGCCTACGAGCGTCCCTTTTGCAGTGCCTAGTCTGTTAAGCTTATTTGTGGTGTTGTAATTAAAGTTAGGTTGCTCGCCAAAAAGAGACTGTTTTAATGACGCTTTCGCGAAAGCGGTATTGTCATCAAGAGAAACCGGCATCGTGGCGTGTATCGTTTTGAACCCTATTTTATGGATGTGGCTATGTAAAACAGTCACGTCAGAGTAGCCAACTACCCATTTTGGATACTTGACAAACTTATAAAAATCTAGATCATCTACTATGCGTACCGTCCCGTAGCCGCCACGCGCGCACCAGATGGCTTTAATCTCCGTATTATCCAGCATTTGCTGAAAGTCTTGTGCTCTCTGAAAATCTGTACCAGCATACTGATTATCTTCTAGCCCAATGGTGTTGCCCAATAC
>CAJXSW010000133.1 GCA_913060645.1 uncultured Dokdonia sp.
ACGAGATAGGAGTCCGTCTCGTGGGCTCGGAGATGTGTATAAGAGACAGAAGTTATATTGAATTTTAACAAATTACTATCGTAATTGAACCTTTAATTAACTCTAACAAATCATTAAAGTTAATTTTACATTAAGGTTATACAACTATGTCTGTGGAGTTACTTTATGTAATATTAATTAAGAACTTTTATGATATTTCTATTTATTTACTGTATACAGTGAACACTATTGCGACGTATTTTTCTTGAAAGTATAAAACGACACCTCCGCAATGAACTCCATAACTCCTAAAACTTCGTACCAGCCTGAGGCGGAATCTTTACATTAAACTAAACTATCATTGTTAGATAGACTATGGCATACGCTTTCGCGAAAGCGTAACTATCCACATCAATATTTTTTACTTACAAACCCGTAATTCCCACTTACAAAATATAATATCTTTGAGGGATGCAAAAATCGATTTTCAGATCGCTCATTTTATTGATTGTGCTCACTGTGAGTACCTTTTGGCTAGTTCCATTACAGGCGCAAGAAGCAGTAGACAGTACGCAATATTATTTTAGGATTATTGCATATCCACAAAACACTCAGGATATTGCTGAGGGAATTAATTACTTTAAACGCCAACTTGAAAATCCTAATAACGATAAAGCCCGCAATAACTATTACTCTGAGCTTATATCCTTAGGATATTTTAATAATGGTGACATTTTTGAGAGTGAAAAAGCCACCATCAATCTCTTAAAAAATATTCCTGTAACAGATACACAAACCATCGTTCGTCTCAGAAACAGACTGGGTAGGTTGCACAGAAGTCTTAACAATCTGCCACTAGCTCTAGAAAACTACCAGCAAGCACTGGCGATGGCTACAAAAAAGGAAGATCGTATTACCATTTCAAATAACATCGCCACCATTTATATGGAGCGCGCATCCTATAAGGAAGCTGCTCAAGTCTTAAGTCCCTTTATGAAGGATACAGACCGCATAGAATATAATAACACGCTGGCAACCATATATGATAACTATGGATATAGTGTTACTCAATTAGGTGATTTCAAGGGTGAGACATTGATGCTAGAAGCGCTAGCCATTAATGAAAAAGGTAATAATATAACGGGAAGTTTTTCTACAAATAGACATCTAGCACACTACTACCACCAGCAAGGCAAAGAAGCACTAGCCAGAAAACATGCTCTTCTAGCAAAAGATATTGCTTACAGCCTCGATAATCCTAGATATAAATTAGAAGCCCTCGGACTGGCAATTGATATAGGCACAACAGCAAATGCCGTTGTATTTAAAAAACTCTCAGACAGCTTAGACAAAGTAGAAACTCTTCAAGAAAATAAATATGTCGCTCAAAAGTATGAATACGCCACTTTCCAGACTCAAGCAAAGGAAAGCGAACTCATAGCACAGCAGGAGAAAGTTAATAAAACACGCTACCAGTTCTTAGCGTTATTTATTGCAGTAATTACATTAGGTATTATCATCTTCCTTTCATTACGTCATAAAAGAAAGCGTCTTGAACAAGTATATATCACAGAAACAAAAATCTCAAAGAGATTACATGACGAAGTTGCAAATGATGTGTATAAACTAATCTCACAAGTGCAAACTAACACGTACAATGAAAGTCATTTACTCGATAATCTAGAGCATATTTATAGTAGAACTCGAGATATTTCTAGAGAAAACAGTTTTATTGAGACAGAAGAATCTTTTCACACGACCTTACGAGATTTGTTATTAAGTTATAAAACTCCTTCTCTCAACATCATCACAAAAGGTATCGACAAGGTAGATTGGAATGAAATTTCAAAAGTCCACAAAACCACTATTTATAGGGTCTTACAAGAACTCATTACAAATACTAATAAACATAGTAAAGCATCTATAGCCTTCGTTGAGATTTCAAAAAAAGGTAAGAAACTGCATATTCTGTATAAGGATAATGGTATAGGCGGTGCTATAAATTCTAAAAATGGTTTGCTCAATGCGGAATCCCGTATAGAAGCTTTAAAAGGAACAATTACTTTTGAAAGTAAGTCTAACCAAGGTTTTAAAGCACAGATCAACATATAATGTTTCAAAAAGTAATTATAGCAGACGATTTAGGAAGTATTAATGAAGGTGTACAACACGTTCTCACTACCTATCAAGTACCCTACATAAAGCAAGTTCAATATTGTGATGAGGCATATAAACTCATTAAAAAAGCAGCAATGGATGGTAAACCTTATGACCTCATAATTTCTGATCTTTCATTTGTAGCAGACCACCGCAAGCAGCAATTTGCATCTGGAGATGATCTTGCAGCTACTTTAAAGAAAGAACATCCTGAGCTCAATATTATCATTTATTCTGTAGAAGATCGCTTCCAGCGTGTGAGGCAGTTATATAATGATACGCGTGTAGATGCCTTTGTATGCAAAGGGCGAGAAGGAATCTCAGATCTTAAAGAGGCAATCACAACTGTTTTTAATGGAGAGCGTTATGTCTCTCCGCGCGTTGCTATGGCAATGTCTGATAATGAAGATTTACAAATAGATGAGTACGACATCACCCTCATGCGATTACTTTCTTATGGCTACTCTCATGATGAAGTAAGTAAAGAACTCGTCGCTCTTAACGAGTCTCCATCAAGTCTAAGTGCTATTGAAAAAAAAATGAGCAAACTCAAAATTCAGTTTAGAGCAAATAACGCTGTTCATCTTGTTGCGTTGGTAAAAGATTTAGGTATTATCTAAGTAATAATTCATAAATATGACCACAATGCGGTTTCCCGTAACATTGTTATATTAAATTCTCGTAATCTTATCACGACTTAAAATCATGGGGGATTTAAGTCAAGGATTGTTTGTAGAGGATGTTCATTTGGACATCCTCTCTTTTTTTTACAAATAACTGACAATCAAATATCCATAAAAATTCAAATGTTAAATAGCAAAAAAATAGGTTTAAATAAAGGAAATCCGTAAAACACCTATACAAAAAACACGTATCCTTGTCACAGCTTAGTTGCTAGGGGTTTCTAGGCTAAATTTGTTTGTACAGGGTATCCACTTGGGTACCCTTTTTTTATGATTCTATTTCATGATTTTTATGAATCCGCTTTCGCGAAAATTAAAAAAACAGAAAAAAACGGTCAAATAAAGGAAATCCGTAAAATACCTATTCAAAAAACACGTATTCTTGCTAAGACTTAGTTGCTAGGGGTTTCTAAGTCAAGATTATTTGCATTTGGCACCCACTTGGGTGCCTTTTTTTTTGGAGCTAATTAAACTTAGAAGATTCGCTTTCGTGAAAGTAAAAAACACTAAACGACGATACTTACCGACAATTATTAAGTGTTAAAATCGAACATCTAAAAAATAAAAAGGAGCAAATGCGGTTTCCCGTACATCATATGTATATAAAGCTCGTATACTTGTCACGGCTTAGTTGCTAGGGGTTTCTAAGTCGGGATTGTTTGTAGAGGGTTTCCATCTGGAGACCCTTTTTTTTTTGTAAGAAAATCATCTCAAAACTTAGGAGTGATTACTACACCTCTTAAATTAATTTCCAATAAAATTTTCAGAATGCGGTTACACCTTAGAAAGCGTATGTTCATTACAATCCAAATCTATTTTTAACTTTAGTATCTCGCTTAAATTAATATTATAAAAAGCAAAAATGAAACGTATGGCCTAACGGCAGAAAATCCAGTTATAGTAACTGACGTAGCTACATCATATTCTTATCTTGACGGGTTAATAACTGTGAATAGTAATCTAAGTTATCGTCGCATCAAAAGTACATTTGCGCCATCAGTAAATGGCATTCTAGATAAGTATGAAATACTCTTAAGTGGGGAGCATTACTCCTTTCTATTTATCTACCCTTATGCAGCAGAAGATAAATTCACAATAGCTGAAATCTTTGAGACATTAAAAAATCAAAAGTAACATTACATTTATACCCTTATCCTACAATAGAGGCATCTACCTTAGTTTAATTATCGTGGTTATCATTCATCATAATTAGTCTAAAACCCCTTCCATTTTCGCGAAAGCGAACCTCATCACCTTCTTTTTTCTTTCTTTTCTATTCTCATCAAAAATGATCAAGCTCAAAACTTTAGAGCTACAGCTATTCGTTTTATGTATTTTATCGATTAATTATGTATTTCATAGAATACGCACAGCTCATCATTTTAAAAATGATGGAGAAGATCATGTATAGCTAATTTAGCAATGCAGAATGACTTACTTACCTAGCATAGCGAGTGTTACTCGAAGATCTAGTACAGAAAAAGAAGTATGATTATCCCTGCAGAAAAGATGTTTTTATAGATTGTTTATTAGATTGAATTCCCCCAAATTTTCAATTTGGTTTTGAGTAATGATTTGTTACCATACTTAATTTAACCTCATTGTTTTGCAAAGGCTATCCATACGGATAGACTTTTGTGATTTATACAAATTCGTAAATGCAAATAGATACGCTGTAATCTTTGTAATTACTTGATGATAGCTTTATTCAAGCTTATAAATACCCATCCAAAGAAGACCATAAAAAGAAAATCATTAAGACCATAGATGCTATAAAACACTCCTGCAAGAGCGTCTCGCTCGTACACCGCAGTAATTGAATGACTGGTAAACCACTGTAGATATACAATCACGTAAGCCAACTTCTCTACAGCAAATACCGCTATGAGCCATGGTACGGCTGCATAGCTTTTTGCAACTGCTATATACGCAAGTCCCCATAAAACGATAGCTATAAGTCCAAAGTAGCCCATTACTTCTGGCTGTGTATCCATCATTACCTGATTTGTAAATCCTCTTGATAATAGTAAAACACCTAGCACATTAGAGAGGCCAGCAATTACAAAAAGCCTAGAAATAGTCTTTACACTCATAGATTGAAGTATTAATATAGATTAAACGATGACTCAAGATAGACAATTAGTCTTCACACACCTTCTAGTCTAGGTGCTACCCATAAATAGCCCATTGCAAGAACAAAAATGATAAATAACCATAAACGCTCCACAGGTTTCAATACCATGTAAGTATCTGTATTTTTTTGTGCAGCTGTAAATGTGCGTCTATTATTCGCGATTTGAGTAGATACTTTTAGCGTTTTCCAATCAGTCTCGAGCGGAATGTAATAGCTTGCAACTACGGTGCTATCTTGCACTAGACGTAATTCATTCCAGCCTGTATGTGATGGGTAGACCGTTCCCTCCCACTGATCTTCTAGCGATACATCTTGTCCTAATGGAATTGCAACTTGCTCATTATTTAGAACCTTTGGAGCTGGTATTTCTGTACGTAACTTAAAGCGAAAAGGTGCATCCTTTACCCCTAGCTCTTCTTGAAATTCCCAATGTACAGCAGGTAACTTTTTCTGACTTACCGCGCTCAGTATGGAAGTCCATAAGTAATTGTAAGCACGCTCATCACCATCTAGCACTAGCTGATAAGTATCTGTAAGTGTCGTACTTCCCCATCTACCAGCACTCTGCTGTGCATATGCCGCCCACATATTTTCTTTCTCAGAAATAATAGGTTGTACAAGTGCTCCGTCATCAAAACTATAAAGAAGTGTAGCTACCTTAACTTTAGGCCAGGCTGAGAGTGAGGCTTCTTTTTTATTATTTCGCTTAAAGCGAAAACCAAATTGTTTACCATTATCTACTACCGCTGCATCTGGCTGTATAAATACACCGAGACCTTCACGCGATACTTGATTCTTAAGTGCTCTGCGAGAACCGTTAGACAGACCACTATAAGAACTAGCATCCATAATCACCACATCAAAGGCTGAAAGATTTGCACTCGTAAATCCATAAATAGTACCTTGTTTTCTATTGAAATTCTCAAATTTGTACCGTTCCTTGGTAAGCTGACTGCGTACTAGCACTTCGTGCCCTTCGTCTGCTAGGTAATTTTTTAAGTACTTAGTTTCAAACGTGGGGAAACCATTTATAATTAAAACACGCAAGCGTTCTTTTTCTTTGATAATTAGAGGTAATGGATCTTCAATAATAATTGAACCCAGACTGTCTTTTTCAATAAGTTTATACACATACCTTCCACTTACCGAAGTTGTAGCTTGCAACTCAAAATTAAATGCATCACCACCAGAAACCATTACCGAATCAAGAGTATTTCCTCCAGCATCTTCTAACACCAAGCGATTTCCTTTAATAGGAGATGCATATATCCCGCGAACTGAAAGGGAATCTCCTACCGTTGCAGATTTATTATAAGCAAGTTTTGTAATACCGCTCAACCTTTCACCTGTTAAATAGGTAGTTGCAATATCTTGTAATTGCCAAATATCATAAGAGGCAATACCATTACCTACTACATAAGCAGTACTTATGCCCTCTAGTTGCGAGAGATTAAAACCATCACCATCATATTTGATAATTTCTACGTCCTTGTAGAGAACCTGTAAACTATCTACCTGTTGTTGTTTATGGGCTTCTGTGAGAATTATTCCTACGCCCTTAGTACGTGGTACAGCTTTTACTGGCTGCAGTAACATCAATGCAAGACTAGCTACTGCAATAAGTGCAACTATTACCTTTAAAAACACATATTTGCTGCCAGTAACGCGAAGTTCTTTCCATATAAAAAGACTCCATAATATTACAGCACCAGCAATTACAGGCCACATCCACTCTTCATGTATAAAAGATATATTATCGATCACCTGCCTGTAGTTCTTTTATGAATATATCTTCTAGTTTTCCTCTGTATGGCTTAGGAGTAATTGGCATTGCATCATTTACTGGCAATGCTTGTAATAATCCGCGCTGTACTTGTCGCAGTGTAGTTGCTGGTTGTTGCTTTTCCTCTGTGAGCCATTTAAGTTGTTGCAAGGTGATAAGATGTCTTGCAGGTTCTTGTATTGCAATTATTGCTAGCTCCTCACCAGCCCTAGCAAGTATCGTCTTATCTGAAGCTGTCAAAGCTGTTTGATCAGCAATATGCTTTTCAAGAAGCGCAATACTTTGCTCCATACTTACATAAGGATTAGTGGCCGCTATTTGCTCGGTTTTGTAAAAATTTTCAATCTCCTTGAGATCACCAGTGAGTCGCTTGTCTTCCTTAATAGGCGGCGGATTAAAACCTATGCGGTGCACATAAATACGCGCACTATTTTTAATGTCTTGTATTAATGTCAATGCCCTGTATTGATAAGGTAGTGATACTTTAGGATCTGCAAGACGAAGGTGTAATTCTGCATCCCACATTTCGGCCATGGCTTGTTTGAGTTTGCCTCGCAAGGATTCCGTAAAAAGGGTTGATTCTTCAGGGTCATCGTGATTGTGTACATATCCCTCAAGTATAGATTTTTCACCTTCTTCCTCACCGCTTTCTTCATGATCATGCTCTTCTGGAACAAGATTATGCTCATTCTCACTATCGTGATCATGTCTAAAACCTGCCGTGGGATCATCTGCATCAAAATCTTCGTGAGAAATATCTGGAGTTACAGCGATACCAGAATCTGCCTCATCACCCATAAACTGACCGTACTTCTGTCTCTTATACACATCTGACGCTGCCGACGAAGAGGATAGTGGAG
>CAJXSW010000134.1 GCA_913060645.1 uncultured Dokdonia sp.
TCTACACTATCCTCTTCGTCGGCAGCGTCAGATGTGTATAAGAGACAGATATAGAGGATATTGTAATGAAATATTTCAATTTTCTCCTCTAAGAAATAACTTAACAATATAATAATCCTTATGGCTACAGTTTTAATGTTTCATAGAGTCCTGCCCGAAAAATTGATTAAAACACCGAATGCATATACTGATTTTGGGACACTAATATCTCAAGAGTATTTGAGCGAGATATTACAGTGGTTAACTGATAATAAATATAAATTTATAAAAATTTCGGATATAATAAATTATGTAAACGTTGATAAGATACTTGCTCTAACTTTTGATGACGGTTATGCCGATAATTTTCATTATGCCTATCCAATATTGAAAAAATATAATGCGACTGCAACTTTTTTTCCTCTTGTCAGTAATTCTCTTGAAAACTGTGTGCTACCGCTCGATACTTATTACCAGTGTGTAGACGAACTAGATCTAAATGAAAATGAAAGAAGAAATTACATCAAAGGTGATATAAAGAATAAATTCTATTGGGCTGAGCCACAAATACAAAGAGATATGCTCAAAACTCTTTTTAATAATTTACCAAAAGAAAGTAGAGTAGATTATATGACTGTGGAGCAATTAATCGAATTATCAAATAATAATTTTGAAATAGGGTCGCATGGAGTAAGTCATTCATTATTAATAGCTGATTATATGACTGAAGAAAAAATAATTAGCGAAATGAAAAATTCCAAGAAATGGTTAGAATCAGTAATAAAAAAAGCAGTAATTGCTTACTGTTTTCCCGCAGGACTTTATAATTATGATATGATTAAATTGGCTAAAAAGATTGGTTATAAATCTGTTTGTTTAATAACAAAAAAAGACAACATAAAACCAGTTTTACCTGCGTATACAAGATTTTTTGTAAAACCCAACTCTCTTGATGAGCTCAAAGTGCAATTAAATATTTTAAATTTTAATTAAATATTATTGTTCCTACAACAAGCTTAGTTAAATATAATCCTACTTCGACTTCGCTCAGCACATGCTTTTAAGCTAATTTTGATTTATAGTTTTCATGGTATGGTCTTCCTGATTTTATGATGGCAAAAACTTACTTAAAATCCTTGTTTGCCTTTTTTAGGAATACTACTTCCACTCTTACCCAACTCCCGTTTTCTTTCACAGAAGCGTACTCCTTACAGTCAACTTTCAAATCATTACACGCAGTTCACAACTTCAAAATTCATTGTATATTTAGATTAAACGAATAAGACCGAAAACTAAAACCAATTAGCTATTATGCAAGTCTTAAGGAGCTTAATTTTCTCCATGTTCAGCTTGTTCTAGAAGACCCAACAAAAAATTATATGATAAAAAAAGCTTTTGAATACTTGTTAATAATATTGATCATAACCGTAGTGATAGGTTGCTCGAGTGATGACAATTGTCCTGACCAATTAACAATTAACATCGATGATCCAGAAAGTATAGAAAGAGCTGAAGAGTGTGGCCTAAGCCCAGCAGAGCCTTTAGGTGAATCACTTTGGATTTATAAAATCCAATAAGCCAAAAATTGATTAAAGCCATAGATAGTATGCTCATTGTGTGTGAAACTTTTGAGACTATCTGGACAAAAGACAATCAGTAATCATCTCACTTACTAATTGATTTGAATAGTTTACTTTTAAGTATCCACACTTAAAAATATTGCTATGACCTTCGGCAGAATTACTTTGATTGTATTTTCTATAGTGCTACTGCTTAGCATTTCTTGTAAAGAATCGATACCAACGCCTATTACAGATGAAGCTTCTCATTTCGCCTTGAGCGATACGACCTCAGCTACCAAAACAACAATGGGACCTACTGTCATTGATTTGGCTCCTCCTCCATTAAGCCAATTCATACGAAGGATTTTTCAAGATTCGCAAGGAACGATGTGGATGGGAACTAATGGTGACGGCGTGA
Organism: uncultured Dokdonia sp.; assembly: GCA_913060645.1. GTDB lineage: Bacteria > Bacteroidota > Bacteroidia > Flavobacteriales > Flavobacteriaceae > Dokdonia. The sequence continues at coordinate 1,960 of CAJXSW010000134.1, forward strand.
TACGATATAATGGAACGAGCGTAGACTACTTTTCTATAGACGAAGGTTTCAATGGTGAAGCAGTGCGTGCGATTCTAGAAGACAAAAATGGTAAGATCTGGTTTGGCACTAATAGAGGAATTACATCGCTCGACTTGACCACATCTACAACAACAGTAAAACCTTCTTTTATAAACTACACAGAAGCGCAAGGACTTAAAGAAAGTAATGTATGGAGTATGTTGCTGGACGCTGAAGGAACGTTGTGGATAGGGGCTTTAAATGGCGTCTATAGCTTTGATGGGACTACTTTTAAACCTTTCCCTCTTCCAGAAACTGTAGTAGATAATTCTAGAGGTGTTTCAAGTACTAAAATTGTACATAGTGTCATGGAAGATTCCAAGGGGCGCTTATGGTTTGCTTCAAACGCTGGTGCCTTTATCTGGGATGGGACTTCTCTAGATTCCTTATCTACAAAAGATGGACTTGCGGGAAATAATGTAAATGATATGCTAGAAGATCGCACAGGAGATATCTGGTTTGCAACACACCATAAAGGCGTGAGTCGCTATGACGGATCTAAGTTTACCAACTTTACCACAGATGGTATCATTACAGGTGAAGAAGTTTGGTCGCTCTTTCAAGACTTTAAAGGGAACATCTGGTTTCCTGCCGAGAATGCAGGTGTGTATCGCTATGATGGAAATAAATTTATCAACTTTACAGAGGCAGATGGCGTGCAGAGCAATGCTATACAAAGCATTTATGAGGATGCATCTGGAACCATATGGCTAGGAGGATATCTTGGCCTCTCAAGATTAAAAGATAATCGCTTTATACATGTTACCGAAAGCGGACCTTGGAAGGATTAAGCTTGAAAAAAATCAATAAAAAAGGCGACCCTAGGGTCGCCTTTTTGTAGTAATGATATGCTTTTTACATATTTCTACGGTACTGTCCTCCTACTTCAAAAAGGGCACTTGTGATTTGTCCTAGAGAGCAAACCTTGGTCGCCTCCATAAGTTCTTCAAAAATGTTGCGGTTATTAATCGCTGCATCTTGTATCGTCTCAAGTTGTGCTTCTATCTTATCTGCTTTCTCCTTATGAAGATGATTAAGCATATCGATTTGATATTGCTTCTCCTCCTCAGTAGCTCTGATTACTTCTGCAGGGCGCACGGTAGGACTTCCTTTTGAACTCAAGAAGGTGTTTACTCCTATTATTGGGAACTCACCATTGTGCTTAAGCGTTTCATAATACAAGCTTTCTTCTTGAATTTTAGAACGTTGGTACATAGTCTCCATGGCTCCTAGTACTCCACCACGCTCTGTGATTCTGTCAAATTCTAGTAAGACTGCTTCTTCTACAAGCTCTGTAAGCTCTTCTATAATGAATGATCCCTGTATTGGATTTTCATTTTTAGTAAGTCCTAGCTCTTTATTGATAATAAGCTGTATTGCCATTGCACGACGTACACTCTCTTCTGTAGGCGTTGTAATCGCCTCATCATATGCATTTGTGTGTAACGAGTTACAGTTGTCATAAATCGCATATAACGCTTGCAGAGTAGTACGGATGTCGTTAAAGTCAATCTCTTGTGCGTGTAAGCTACGCCCAGATGTCTGGATGTGATACTTAAGCATCTGTGCACGTGAGTTTGCTTTATACTTTTCCTTCATTGCCTTTGCCCAAATCTTACGAGCAACACGACCTATAACCGCATATTCTGGATCGATTCCGTTTGAGAAAAAGAACGATAAGTTAGGACCAAATTTATTGATATCCATCCCACGGCTTAGGTAGTACTCTACATAGGTAAATCCGTTAGACAATGTAAGTGCTAGTTGTGTGATAGGGTTTGCTCCTGCCTCTGCAATGTGATATCCAGAGATAGACACACTATAGAAATTACGCACCTTTTGCTCGATAAAATACTCTTGTACATCTCCCATTAAACGCAGTGCAAATTCTGTAGAGAAAATACAGGTGTTTTGCGCCTGATCTTCTTTGAGAATATCTGCTTGTACTGTACCACGCACTTGTGTGAGTGTCTCTACTTTTATGCGGCTGTACACATCTGCTGGTAATACTTGATCACCCGTTACTCCCAGCAGCATTAAACCTAGACCATCGTTTCCTTCTGGAAGATCGCCTTGGTATGCTGGACGTGTTTTTCCTTTATAGATAGCTGCAATCTTTGCTTCTACCTCTGCTTCTAGTTCGTTTTCTTTAATGTACTTCTCACAGTTTTGATCGATAGCGGCATTCATAAAGAAACCAAGTAACATAGGTGCTGGCCCGTTTATGGTCATACTTACCGATGTCATTGCATGACTTAAGTCAAAACCAGAATAGAGCTTCTTTGCATCATCAAGACAGCAAATACTTACTCCTGCATTTCCTATTTTTCCATAGATATCTGGACGCATTCCTGGATCATTACCGTATAATGTTACAGAGTCAAAAGCCGTACTCAAACGCTTAGCCGGTAATCCAGCACTCACATAGTGAAAACGTCTGTTTGTACGCTCTGGCCCTCCTTCTCCTGCAAACATACGTGTAGGATCTTCTCCCGTACGTTTAAAAGGATAGAGTCCTGCTGTGTATGGGAATTCTCCTGGTACATTTTCTTGTAAACACCAGATTAAGATGTCTCCCCAGGCTTGGTACTTAGGTAATGCTATCTTAGGGATTTCTGTATGTGATAGCGATGCGCTGTGCGTAGGGATTTTAATCTCCTTATCTCTTACCTTAAAGGTATACACAGGTGCTTTATATCTATTTACTTTTTCTTCCCACCCAGTAATAACTTCCCAGTTATACGGATCAAGATCCATTTTTACTCGGTCAAATTGTGCGAGCAATAACTTGATAAGGTCTTTATCTTCTTCTGTATTTTCAGTAGTGAAATCGGCTAACTGTACTCCTGCTTTGTCTAGTGCTGGAGCTGTACCGGCAATAGTTTCTATGGTCTTATAAATTCCGTAGAGACGTTGTGCTGTTTCTTGTTGCGCTTTCGCGAAAGCGTCATATGCACGGTTGCTCTCTGCAATCTCACTTAGGTAACGCGTACGAGATGGAGGAATCACAAAGATTTTCTCACTCATCTCATGACTTATCTCAAAAGTACTAGTAAGATCAGACTCGTTTACTGCGTTTACTTTCTCCATGATACGCTTATAAAGCGTGTTCATTCCTGGATCATTAAACTGGCTCGCAATGGTACCAAATACTGGCAAATCATCTTGATGTACATCCCACAAGTTATTATTGCGCATGTACTGCTTCTTTACATCACGTAATGCATCTAGTGATCCACGCTTATCAAACTTGTTGATAGCGACGAGATCTGCAAAATCAAGCATATCGATTTTCTCCAGCTGTGTTGCTGCACCAAATTCTGGTGTCATCACATATAAAGAAACATCACTGTGTTCTATAATCTCCGTATCAGACTGTCCTATTCCCGAAGTCTCAAGGATAATTAGGTCATACTCGGCTGCTTTTAATACCTCAATCGCTTCTCCTACATACTTAGAAAGTGCAAGGTTACTCTGGCGAGTTGCTAGTGAGCGCATGTAAACACGGTCACTATTAATCGCATTCATACGGATACGATCTCCTAGTAGAGCTCCTCCAGTTTTACGCTTGGAAGGATCTACAGAAATTAATCCTATTTGCTTCTCTGGGAAGTCAATTAGAAATCTACGTACTAATTCATCTACAAGTGATGACTTTCCTGCTCCTCCTGTACCTGTAATACCAAGTACGGGTGTAAGCGAGTTTTCATTCTTTTTATGAATTGCGTCAAGCGTATCCTTTGCAACCTCTGGAAAGTTTTCGGCAGCAGATATAACTCTAGCGATTGCAGTAGGCACTTTTTCGCGTAAGCTATCTACAGTTATATCAAGTTTATCTCCTATGGCATAGTCAGATTGTTGTACAAGGTCATTAATCATCCCTTGTAATCCCATAGCACGTCCATCATCTGGAGCGTAGATACGGGTAATCCCGTAGTCCATGAGCTCTTGTATCTCTTCTGGTAAGATCACACCACCTCCACCACCGAAGATTTTAATATGCGATGCTCCCTTCTCTTTAAGAAGGTCATACATATATTTGAAATACTCATTGTGACCACCTTGATAAGAGGTTATCGCAATTGCATTTGCATCTTCTTGAATAGCGGTATTCACCACCTCTTCTACAGAGCGATCGTGACCCAAGTGGATCACCTCAACGCCTGTGCTCTGAATGATACGACGCATAATATTTATAGCGGCATCGTGACCGTCAAAGAGTGCAGCTGCAGTAACTATTCTAACTTTATATTTTGGTGTGTAAGGAGTAGCTTGTTCCATCTGTAATTATTGGTGTGTTTAATGATGTAAATTTACGTAATAATCAGTAAAAACGACGCTTGAATATGAATAACACAAAAAGGATTGTTTATAGCTGAATTGCGTTATAATAATTGCAATTTAGAGGTGATAAAAATCTGATTTATGGCACATCTTACACTGCTTATACATTGCAAAGATCAAAAGGGAATCATCGCTTCTGTGACTAATTTCATACTTGATCATGGCGGGAACACCACCTACATAGATCAACATGTAGATGCGCAAGAAAATGTGTTCTTCATGCGATTAGAGTGCTTTTTTGAACAAGCAGATTTTAATGTGGAGCTTTTTACAAAAACTTTCGCTCAAGACATAGGAGATCCTTTTGAGATGCAATGGCAGTTATATCCTGCTACACAAAAACTGCAAATGGCAATTTTTGTGTCTAAATATGATCACTGCCTCTATGATATTCTGGGTCGTTATAACGCTGGAGAACTCCAAGTACACATCCCGTTTATTGTGAGCAATCACAAGGATCTGGCTCATATTGCAGCAAATTTTGATATCCCATTTTACCATATTCCCGTTACAAAAGATACGAAGGCACTCGCAGAGCAACGCCAGCTAGACTTACTGCGAGAATTTAAAGTTGATTTTATCGTTCTTGCTCGCTATATGCAGATTGTGACGCCTACCATTATAAGTGAATACACGCATCGCATTATAAACATACACCACTCCTTTTTACCTGCTTTTGTGGGAGCAAAACCTTATCATGCAGCCTTTGCTCGTGGTGTAAAAATTATAGGTACAACCAGTCACTATGTAACCGAAGAGCTCGATGCGGGCCCTATTATTGAGCAAGACACCATACGTGTAACTCACAGCCACACCATTCCAGACCTTATTGCAAAAGGTAGAGATCTTGAGAAAATTGTACTCTCAAGAGCTATAAAATTACACGCACAGCACAAGTGTTTTGTTTACGGTAATAAGACGGTGATTTTTACTTAATATAGGAATAAGCTGAGTTACGCTTTCGCGAAAGCGCAATTAAAAACTATCTTTACCACACATTAAAAACCCATAGTATCATGAAAAAGATTATTGCTGTATTTGTTTTGTTTTCACTAATCTCTTGTGCCGAATTACAAGGCGTAATTGATAGTTTACCTACAGAATCTGGAACTTCTGGAATTAGTAACCAAATGATAGGTCTGTCTCTTATACACATCTCCGAGCCCACGAGACGGACTCCTATCTCGT
>CAJXSW010000135.1 GCA_913060645.1 uncultured Dokdonia sp.
TCGTCGGCAGCGTCAGATGTGTATAAGAGACAGTCACTCATCAAACTGATAAAAACTCTTTTTGTATATTTGATGAGTTAACTCAATAAATATGGATATTCAATCAACAAAAATAGAATTAGTAAAAACGATCTTAGCGATAGAAAATAGTGATTTTATTCAAAAAGTGGCTGACTTTGTAAATGCTGAAAAAGTTGATTTTTGGAATGAATTAACTACTTCTGAACAAAGTGAAATTAAAGAAGGAATTAATCAGCTTGATAGTGGAAAACGAGTTTCTTTTGATTCATTCTTGAAAAGGATTTCTTAATGAAGGTATTCTTATCTGAATTAGCAGAAAGAAAACTCCTGAAACTATCCGAATATCTTTTAGAAAATTGGAATTCAAAAACACGTGATCAGTTTATTGAAAAGCTAACTGAAAAAATTAAACAGATATCTTTTCAACCAGAAAGCTGCCCTCAATCCTCAGAACTCAAAGGCTTGTATAAGTGTGTTGTAACAAAACAAACTACCTTTTATTATAGAATTTCGACAGAACTAGACGAAATTGAAATCATTACAATTTTTGATACAAGACAAAATCCTGACAAACTAAGAAAGGATATTTAAAAAAACTCACCATACATAAAACACTGCGGCTGTTTGCCAAAAAGCACACGTTTCAATTATAGAAAGTTCAATTGTGATTGCAGTTAGACATGACAATACATAAGTCGTCCCGATTTACACCGGAAATTGAAAACTGTATGGTGCACGCCTCCACAGGTAAGTGTAATAATGAAAATTTAAACAGGAGCATCGGAAACCTTGATAATTATCGGGAAATGCACTTACATTATGTCTTAGTCTGTTGTGTAGCAATTGAAATGAACTCAGAAATAAAAAGAAACATACGAAATAGATGGATCTCATCCTTTTTTGAAATTGCTCACTTGGAATTTCAAAACCGACTTTGGATTAATGCAGACCATAAAAATTCAGTTGGAGATTATAGCGAATGTGTTTGTAGTTATTTTGACGATTTAGATTTGGAAAATGGATATTCTTACTTTATTAAAAACGGAATAATATCAGAATTGGAATATGAAATTGTAAAGGCATTACACGCTAATTTTAAAGAATATATAGAACGTACAGAAAAATGGAATTTATCGGACAAAGATATTCTTAAAGATGTTGATTGGATTAACATTACTAACATTGGATTGAAATCGTGGAAAGAATTAAAAAAGAAAACGGAATCGATTCGTGATAAAGAATTAATGACTCAATTAGAAAATAAATTTTTAGAATAAGATACGTCACCTTACAATATTAGCTCTTAATCAATTAGAGAAATGTAGGCTTCCCCATTTTAGGACACCTCTAAATTCGATAAATAATTATTATTTAGGTTAGGTTTGATGAAGAATTTAAATTCTTCATCAAACCTTGGCATATATTCTTTAGGAGATATGTTCCCCAAAGATTTATGTGGATGATTGAAATTGTAATCTTCTCTCCAGTTATCACTTATTTTTTGAAGCTGGTATATGTCATTAAAGTAATAAGCATCTAACACATCTTCTCTAAAGAAGCGATTGAACCTTTCTATGTATCCGTTTTGCATTGGTTTGCCTGGTTGGGTGTATTTAATCTCAACAAAGTTCTTTTTACACCAATTCATAAACGTCTTTGATATAAATTCTGGACCGTTATCACATCTAATGTATTTAGGTGTACCGAGTTCTTCTTTTAGGTCATTTAATGTCTCAACGACAGCTCTGGCTGGATAAGAAAGCCCTGCATCTATGGCTAAAGCTTCTCGATTACAGTCATCAATAACATTAAATACACGTAATTTCCTGCCATCAGTGAGTGCATCACTCATAAAATCCATACTCCAGCATTCATTAAGTACAGAAGGTGTTTCTAAAGATTGTTTTACACGTTTTACTAAACGCTTTTTGTGTTTACGCCTAAGACTAAGCTTCATATCACGATAAACTCGTAATACACGCTTTCTATTCCATTTTAGACCTTCACGACGAATCTTGTTATAATATTCATCAAAACCACGAGTCGGATAGGATTCTGCTAGTTTAGTAAGTTTATCAATTACTTCACTATCATCCTTTTTGCTCTGGTAGTACCACATCGACCTGGTCAGACCAGCTACTTTACACGCTCTAACGATGGGTACTAGATATTCCTTGATGAGATATTTTGCTCGAACTATTTTGTCGGAAGGTCTTAGAACTTTTTTGACAGTATATCTTTGAGCATCTTATTATCTAAGCTTACATCAGCATACATCTGTTTGAGTTTAAGGTTTTCTGCTTCTAGATCCTTCAGACGTTTGAACTCCTGTTTTTCCATACCTCCATATTTCTTACGCCAATAGTAAAATGTACTCTTGTCAATTCCTAGTTCTCTGGAGATATCGCTTACCGATCTACCTTGTTCATTTTCCTTAAGAGCTTTGATAATCTGACTCTCGCTAAACTTGCTTGTTTTCATTGTGACAGTTTGAATTTAAAGTTAGTAAATTCGAATTTTAAACTGTCCTATTTTTAGGGAAGCCTACAGAAACACCTACTAAAATTATCCCTAAGCCCCACTAAGGCACGACAAATGTATATAGATGAACGTTAGTTGCCATTAACTATCTTTGTAACTCATTTACATACCATGAAAAAGATTCCATTCTTATTTATACTATTTGTTGCGTTCTCTTTAAGCGCTCAACAAAACTACTATACCTTTCAAGGTGACACCTACGATGAAGAAAGCTTTCAAGCCAAACTAAAATCTATAGAAGAGGTTTATGGTGCGCAAGGAAGCTGGAAATATACTAAAGCCAACTTTAAAGTTCGCCATTCTCGTGTGCGACAAGACTCAATTATACAAGAGGTCGAGGTGATGCTTTCGCAATCTAATAGCGCTCCTTTAGACATTAATGTGGGTGTGAATGGTTTAATTAATAAACCCCTACCCGATTTTCAGTTGCAAGACCTTGCAAATGGATTAAAATCTAAGGAGAATTATAATGATAAAATTACACTCATCAACTTATGGTTTACAAGCTGCCCTCCTTGTATTGCTGAGATTCCATACCTTAATGATCTTAAAAAGCAATATGAAGATCGCGTAAATTTTGTTGCTATCACTTTTGAACCAAAAAGCAAAATCGACGCTTTTTTAACTAAGAAACCTTTTGATTTTGAACACCTAGTAGATGGTGCCAGCTATTTAAAACAGGACTTAAAAACTAATACGTATCCTAAGCTCGTATTTATGGACCGCAATGGTACGGTGCGTTTTGTAGAAAATGCAGTAATGGCTCAAGGTAGGGGCCCAGCCGCAGAGGTTACAGAAATTCTTAAGGAACACCTAGATTACTTACTTGCAGATAACTAATGAAAAACACTGTACAACCAACTCCAGATTACTCCCCACTTGAGGAAAAGCTCAATATCTGGACGCATGGTTTTGGTTTTGTAGCAAGTGTAGTTGCATTGGGTTTTTTATGCTTTCGCGAAAGCGTATCAACCACAGCAACCATTAGTCTCATTATTTTTGGAGTAAGTATGTCGGTGCTATATTTTGCATCTACGGCTTACCACAGTGCTGTAAAACCTATACGTAGAGCTAGACTAAAGATATTTGATCATGCGGCTATCTATGTGCTCATTGCAGGTACTTATACTCCTTTTACACTTGTAACTCTAGAAGGAATTACTGGATGGTGGATTTTTGGGATTGCATGGTCTATCGCGTTATTCGGTATTGTTTTAAAACTCTTTTTTACAGGACGATTTGATATTCTTTCTACCATACTTTATGTGGCGATGGGATGGCTTATCGTTTTTGCATACAAACCACTACTAGCAAATCTTGATCCAGCAGGTGTGCAATGGTTATTTACTGGAGGTATTTTATATACGATCGGTGCTGTTCTTTACAGCATTTCTCGCATTCCTTATAACCATGCTATTTTTCACGTATTTGTCTTAGGAGGAACAGCCTCTCACTTTATTGCAGTTTATAATTACGTAGGAGTTTAAACCTTTCGAAGATTATAAAACAAAAAATGCCCCTCAATGAGGGGCATTTTTATTATAAACAATAAGGATCTACAATAGCTTAGTTAAAGATATAGCGTAGTCCTAATTGTGCTTGCCATCTGTTTAAAAGACTTGCATCTGTTCCAAATGTTTGAGTAAGCTCTTCGTTGAACGTGTACGTAGGTACACCATCTGCAACGCTTACACTTACTGGCTGGATACTGTTAGGTTGCTCAACAAGTCCCCAATCAGAATTGATGAAGTTTCCTAAGTTAAGAACGTCTACACTAAACTGGATTGTGTTTTTCTTTCCTTTTACATCAAAATTGAAATCTTGTAATAAACGGAAGTCAACACGGCTTCTCCATGGTGCAAGTGCTCCATAACGCTCTGCATACTGACCACGATTATCACTTAAGTAATCATCTTGCTCGATGTACTGATTAAATGCTGCTGCTTGTTCTGGTGTAGCAAAATTTTGCTGTGATACTTCTCCAGCAGTTGGGATGTAGATAAGGTCGTTAAAGTTACTTCCGTCACCATTGACATCACCAGCATACGTATAGTTAAAACGTCCTCCTCTAGCCCACTCTGCAAAAGTAGAAATGGTAGTAGCAAACTTGCCATCGCCATACTCAAATTTCTTTGAAGCTACAGCAATTACTCTGTGCTGATCACCATAACGTGAGTTCGATAGTACTGCATCATTTGCATTACCACGTATTGCATTTGCGTTAAAAGCATCACCTGTAATCTCTGCATCAATAGAGTTTACATTTTTAGAATCTAGGTAGTTATATGCTACACTTGCATAAAGTCCGTTACCAAATGATTTTTCTGCTTTTAACGTAGCGTTAATTGTACGGCCATTATCAGAGTTTGTAAATACATACGCATTTGTAGGTCCTCCAAAAGCATTAGTAGAAAAATCTGAAGTTTGATAGATAGGTCTGTTATCTACACCTTGTAATGTAGCAGATGGATTATCAAGTGCCCAGTTCTGAACGTGTGCAGCATTAAGATCTTTTGTGTAAGAGAAGTCTCCTGTAAGTACTACACCATTATCAAGGCGGTAATCTACACCTATATTAGATCTCCATACTTGTGGCCATTTGAAATCTTGATCTACTGTCTGGTAGAAGAAAAAATCAACTCCTTGTACTTGGTTACCTAACCATACAAAAGGAAAACGACCTGTAAATATTCCTGTTCCTCCACGTACTTGGAAAGTCTTATCTCCTTCTACATCCCAGTTAAAACCTAATCTAGGTGAGAATAAGAATCCATTGTCTGGAAGTACTGTACTATCTAGAAGAACATCTTCTCCAGTTGATGGATCTACATAAACGTTTTCTGGTTGGTACGTTCCTTTACGATCAATGTTCTCTTGAATTTTATCTTCTGTATCAAAGTATAATGGCTTATCAAGACGTAGCCCTAGTGTAAGCGTTAAATCATCTGTTGCTTTCCATTGATCTTGTCCATAAAGAGAGAACTGCCCTACGTTAGTTTCGGCAAGAGCCCATCCATTAGGGTCGCCAATAGGAAGCCCATTATTCTCGTTAAATTCTGCCTCTGCAGATAAGAAAGTACCTTGATATTGGTTTACTAAGAAATCTTGAAAAGCGACAAGATCAGTTTCTCCCGTTGTATCATTTACATAATCTGTATCAAGCACTCCATCACCATCAAAATCCATGTCTTGATCGATTGCTACACTTCCAAATAAATCAAAACCGTAACCTGTTAAGTTAAATGAGTTGTAGAAGCTAAATTTTTCAAATGACGTTCCTAAAGTAAATGTGTGACTTCCAGAGACAATATTCAAGTTGTTTGTGATTTGAAAAACTTTTTGCTCAAGTACATTTGAAATTGAAAATGGCTCATGACCAGCTATGATATAGTTTTGTCCTCCTTTTGTAATGTTTATAGATGGACCTGGTGTAGAAAAAGGCTTTCTAAAATCATCAAAGAACGTGTAACCTACTTGTAATTTGTTTGAGATGTTACTAGCAATGTCGCTATTCCACTCAAACTGGAAAGAATCTATGTTGTTGTTAATTTCATATCCTGCATTTTCAAACTGCAGTGTAGTCTGGTTAGGTCCACGTAATGCAATAGCATTTGGGTTTGCTGGATTTTCCTTAGAAGAGCGTAGTAAGTTATAAACAAGTGCTACACGGTTCTTGTCATTCACGTTCCAATCTAACTTGAAAAGTGCTTTTGTAGAACCTGCATCAAAGTTAAATCCTTCATATCTTCCTGGCTCATAAAAAGAACCATCTGCATACTGGATACTTCCTAGTGCAGCAGAAACAGCATCAAGATCTGCTGGTAATACGCGAGACTCATTGATTGCTCCAGTATTTCTGTTAGGTGCCCATGGAGCTCCAAGATCTGATCTAGATTCCTTTTCAAAGTTTGCAAAGAAAAATAGTTTGTTTTTGATAATAGGTCCTCCTATAGAGATACCATAAGTATTCTGGCTTTGATCTGCTTTAAAAACATCATCTCCAGCAACTTTACCTCCTGTAAGATCTTCATTTCTGTAAAAACCGTAAACAGTTCCTTTTACTTCATTAGTTCCACTTTTTGTTACAGCATTTACAGAAGCTCCTGTAAATCCAGATAGCGTTACATCATAAGGAGCAGTACTTACTTGAATTTGCTCAATAGCATCAAGAGATATAGGTTGAGAACCTGTTTGTCCTCCTGGAGTTGCTGCATCAAGTCCAAATGGGTTGTTAAAAACCGCCCCATCAAGACTAAAGTTATTATACTGATCGTTACGTCCTCCAAAAGATCCATTACTAGAAGCACTAGGCTCTAGACGGTAAAAATCTGCTGCAGATCTAGATATTGTAGGAAGTGACTTTAATTGTCTCTCACCTACATTTGTCGCAGCACCTGTGCGCCCATCACTAAACGTGTTATTACGAGAACCTGTAATTACTACTTCTTCTAGCGCATTGCTATCTTCACTCAGTGTTACTTCAACGTTGTACGTTTCTCCTAGATTAAGAGTTACGCCTGTAAACTCTTGACTTTGGAAACCTACATAACTCATGGTGATTGTGTATGGTCCACCCACACGTAAGTTTAAAAGACTAAAACGACCGTCAAAGTCTGTAATAGCACCATACTTTGTACCTGTAGGAGTGTGTACTGCAAGTACGTTTGCTCCCGGCAAAGTCTCGCTACCTCCATTTACTACTCCCGAAATAGAGGAAGTAGTTACTTGTGCTTGCAAACTAAAAGCGCCAAGTACTACAATTAATAAGAAAATTTTTTTGAACATAAAGTTTGAATTTGTTTTCGTAAAAATACTAGAGTAAATCAAGGTAGACGCTCATTTTAGTAACATTTCTTTAGCATTTTCTTAACAATTGTTAAATACTTCTTAGGTGCGCTTTCGCGAAAGCGTAAAATCATCGTAAACAATATCGATAACACCTCATTACCATTATGCTGTCTCTTATACACATCTG
>CAJXSW010000136.1 GCA_913060645.1 uncultured Dokdonia sp.
GGCACTAGCAATACTACTCATCGTGTCAATCTGCTGAATAAGTGTCTTACTGTACTCCTTTATTTTACCGTGAACCTCTGGATCTTCTGGGTCAAAACGGCGCTCAAAACTCTGCACCGTAAGTCGCATAGGCGTAAGCGGGTTTTTAATCTCATGAGCCACCTGCTTTGCCATCTCTCTCCAAGCGGCTTCTCGTTCATTTTGGGCAAGCTTCACAGCACTGCCTTCTAGCTCATCAATCATACGATTATAGGCATTCACCAATGTTGTAAGTTCTGATGGGAGCTCTGTAGTATCTATTTTCTCGTTACGTTTGTCTAGTTGAGTTTCTTTGATATTATCCTCTACCGTTTTGAGTGTTTTTGTAATATATCTAGCCAGAAAATACGCTAGTAGAATAGCTGTGATAACCATCAATATATTTACAACCACAAGACGCCATAAAATCTCACGAAGCTCCTTATTGATAAAAGCCTCGCTATCTTCATACTCGATTTCTAATATAGCCAGTGGTTTATATTTGGGATCGTTTATAAATGAGTATGAAAGCTGTTGTGATACTTCTCCATCTAGCTGATTTACGTATCTCTTTTCTTCAGATTCTTCAAGATTTTGGAGTGTTTCTAGACAAAGCTTCTTTTGTTCTGGGCTATCAAATAGTTGATCCTTTGATGATATCAATGGCTCTCCCTCAAGGTCATACATACTGATATTCTCACCTTGTATACTTGCGATCTCATAGATCTTTTCCTTAAAGATATATGGGATTTTTTCGGTTTTGAGTTCGTAGCTAGTATTATTCAAAACAAAATCTATTGTCTTTCTTATGGAAGACTCCTTGCGCTCTAATCGCTCCTCATTATAATCTCTTATCTGCTCTTTATATTGAAAATAAGTGACCCCTGCTATCATTAAAAAGGCAATCAATACCAGCGTGAGCATGGAAGTAAAGATCTTTGTTCCTAGTGAGGTACGATTAAAAGTGAGCATTAAGCATTTGGGTTTTTGTCTTGTATTTTCTTATACAATTTAATGCCTAACATCAACAATACTGCCAAACCTACGAGGCCTAGCATTCCAAAAATCCAATTGGTTGTACTTTTTGTGACTGCTAGAAAAACCACTGCAAATAAGATAAGCGTTGCGCCTTCATTCCACAGTCTCATCTGGCGGGATGAGTATTTAAAAACTCCCTCTTGTAGACTTCTGTGTATACGCCAACTTTTCCAATGATATAAAAATAGGAGTACTATAAATGCTAGTTTAATATGCATCCACGGAGCACTAAAAAGACCAGGGTTTACATAAAACATCAAGCTCCCAAAAATCACAGTGAGCACCATAGAAGGCCCTGTAATAATCTTCCAGAGGCGATGTGCCATTAAGCCAAGTTGCTTGCCAAGTATTTCTTTATCTGGCGACGGTTTTTCACTAGCTTCTATCTGATATACAAAAAGACGCGGCATGTAAAAAAGTCCCGCAAACCAGGTGACTACAAAGATGATGTGTAGGGATTTGAAATAAGGGTAGTATTCTGCCATTAGTATTTAGGGAGTTTCTTAGTACTTTGAAAAGCTAATATTCTTACTTCATTAATATGTTGTAAGACCTCGTAAGCTATAAAATTATTTTTATCTACAACTGCTTTATGAACCTCAAATACTGTTGATGAAAGAGGAAAGCTTAATGGATTTGAGGAAATCGTTTTTACCGTAGCAGAAATAGCAGTATCTAATTTTAAAATTTCTTTTGAAGTCCATTCTTGTTCAAGATAAAGAATAACATCTTGAAGACCTTCCTTCGCGTTAGGCGTCCACGTTACTTTGTACGCCATTTATCAAAAACATTCATTACCTCGTCGTGCGGAATCAATAAACCCTCATCTGCTTGCTTTTTTCCAAGCTCAATAGCTGCTCTTTCTTCGTTACTTAAATTATCCCACCAATCTGTAGGCGCTTCTTCATCAAGAATGCTCTTTATTTTATACAAAGTGCCCTCCTCTTTCACTTTAAGTAAGAGTTCTACGAGTTTGATTTTAGTTGCATCTAAGTCCATAATATTGGCTTTCTAACAAAGATAAAGGAAATTATGATATGAGGATTTTAAGGTGAGGCTAGCATTAAACAATAAAGGCGCAGAATTTCTTCTGCGCCTTTCAAATAATAAAATTACTTTTTCTACTCCTTTGCATCCTCCACAAAAAGGTAATCTAACTTCAGGCTATTAAACTCATCATTAAATTTAGTTACCTCTGCATCTAGCATTGTGTCAAAGGCATCAAGCTGTGTATTTATGGCTGCCGTAAGTTCATTTTTTACAGCTACGTCTTGATCTGTAGGCCCAAAATCTCCCATACCCACAAGGCTATTTAAATGCCCTAGTTTGTTTGTTAATTTAATAGGAAAGTTAAGTGGATCTTGTCCTGAGCGATTCTTCGTCTGGTATAATTCTTTCTCAATCTTACCAAACTCTTCTTGCATTGTTTTTGCTTTCTCACGCAAATCTGCAGTGCGTTCATCGTCTTTGTATTGCGTAGTAAACGACTTGAGCAGATTATTAATTTTCTTAATCTTTTTTATGCTTTGGTGCGCTCTGTCTACAGATTTATTTACATCAGATATAAAGTCATGTTGCTTTTGCATATCTGCCACTGTAGCCTCTGCATTTGGATTTGCCACTATCTCGAACGTTTCTGTTTGCACCTCACCATTAACATTAAGAGCTACTTTATAATTTCCGGGTACCGCTTTAGGACCTTCTAGACTTGCCCACCATAATACCATTTTATCAAGCTTTTCGGCGCCATCTGTGCGCGTGTTCCATGCAAACATGTTACCACCTTTCTTAGCTTTCAGCTTTTCACCTTTTTTCTTAGCTCCTGTGCTAAACGACTTGAGCGTATCACCAGCCATCGTCATATAAGATAGCTTTACGGTGTCTTTCTTAGTATCAAAATCTTTCAAGTTGAAGTAAGTCATTACACCACCTGGATGATTAGTTCCAGCAGTCAGGCTTGATTTTCCACCATTTCCGCCCATTCTGTAGGTTGGTTTTGGCTTAAATAATTTATTTGTTCCCGCTTTCGCGAAAGCGGACTGATGCAACATCCCAAGGTCATCTATAATCCAAAGGCTACGTCCTTGTGTTGCTACTATGAGGTTATCATCCTTAATCGTAAGGTCTGTAATTGGAACGATAGGCAAGTTAAGTTGGAACGATTTCCAGTTTTTACCATCGTCAAAACTGATGTACATTCCCGTTTCTGTACCGGCGTATAATAATCCCTTTTGCTTAGGATCCTCTCGCACTACACGTGTAAAATGCTCTGCTGGTATACCATTGGTGATCTTTTTCCACGACTTTCCGTAGTCTGTCGTTTTATATAAATAAGGAGCAAAATCACCTAACTTATAACGTGTTCCAGCTACATAAGCCGTTCCTTCTTCAAAAGCAGAAGGCTCCACACTATTGATCATCATATTTTCTGGCATCCCTTTAGGCGTTACGTTTTCCCAAGATTGTCCTCCATTACGAGTAACGTGTACAAGTCCATCATCACTACCTACATACAATAGTCCTTCCTTCATAGGAGACTCTGCTGCTGCAAATATGGTACAGTAGTACTCTACAGAAGTATTATCTTGTGTGATAGGTCCTCCAGAAGATTTCATTTTTTCTGGATCATTTGTGGTAAGATCACCACTTATCACTTCCCAGCTTTGACCTTCGTTTTCACTTACGTGCACGCTTTGTGAGAATGTGTACAACCTGTTAGGGTTATGCTTTGAGAAAATGATAGGAAAATTCCACTGGAAGCGATATTTCATATCTTCTACACCATGTCCCATTGGGTTATCTGGCCATACAGATACGCTACGTACCGTGTTTTTCTCGTGGTTTACACGCGTTAAAAATCCGTCGTAACTACCTCCATACACAATCTCATTATCCTCTGGATCTACCGCAATATGTGCCGACTCTCCTCCTGCGGTGCTTTCCCAGTCTGTCTCTCCTATAGATCCACCTTCTGTTCTGTGTGGGATACGTATTGTACTATTATCTTGCTGTGCTACATAAATTCTGTATGGAAATGCATTATCTGTAGTCACACGATAAAACTGAGCCGTAGGCTGGTTCATATACGTACTCCAAGAGCGACCACCATCATAAGACACTTGTGCGCCACCGTCGTCACCTATAATCATACGGTTAGGATCTTCTGGAGCAATCCATAAATCGTGGTGATCTCCGTGTGGTGCGTTATGCGTACTAAAAGTTTTACCTCCATCTGTAGATTTGTGGTAACGTACGTTTAATACATACACGGTATTCTCATCCTTAGTATCTGCATATAAACGCGTATAATACCAAGCACGCTGGCGCAACTTGCGCTCATCATTTATTTTTTTCCAAGTCGTTCCTGCATCTGTAGATGTGTATAAACCACCCTCTTCTTGGTTCTCTACCATTGCATACAGTCGGTTACTGTTTGCTGGTGAAACTGTGATTCCCATAATTCCTAGTGTACCTTCGGCAAAACCATCGTTTGTAGAAATCTCTTTCCACGTTTCACCACTGTCTGTACTTTTCCACACGGCAGATCCTTCTCCGCCAGAACTTAGACTGTACGGAGTTCTGCGAGCATTCCAAGTTGTTGCATATAATACACGTGGGTTGTTTGGGTCAATAATTAAGTCTACTACTCCACTATCTGCATTTGAAAATAAGGTCCTTTTCCAAGTCTTCCCTCCATCTGTACTTTTATAAATACCACGCTCTTGTGTAGGCTTATAGATGTTACCCAAAACACCAGCATATACAATATCAGAATTTGTAGGATGCACACGTATTCTAGGTACGTGACGGCTTTCTTTAAGACCTGATTGAAACCAAGTTTTTCCTGCGTCTTCAGACTTCCAGATTCCGTATCCAGAAGATACGTTCCCTCTTAATGTTTTCTCACCACCACCTACGTAGATAACGTTTGGGTCGCTTTTTGAAACCTCAACGGCTCCAATACTACCTCCAAAAAAGCCATCCGATATATTCTCCCACTCTTTTCCTCCATCATTTGTGCGCCAAACACCGCCACCAGTGCTTCCCATATAGAATAAATCTGGTTGACCTGGCACTCCAGTAACTGCAGCACTTCGACCACCTCGGAAAGGGCCAATGAGTCTATATTCTAAAGCTTCGTAAGTAGAGGGGTCTGGTGTTTGTGCAAACGTATCAAAAGATAATACTGAGCAAACCGCCAGTAATAGGTAGCATAATTTTGTCTTCATTTGGATTGTGTTTGTTATAGCTAAGAAAATTACACAATTCTCTATGAAGTAAGAAGCAAGGATGAGTTTTTAACGCTTTCGCGAAAGCGTATACCTTATAATCTCTATAAAATTAACGTCATTATTATCATCTCAACAAAGGAGAAATGACAAGCAATCGTCATCTCGACAAAGGAGAGATCACACTTCAAACTCAGAAAAGATGCTAACATTTAGTTCCCACTGGTCACTACAAACGGTTGTGTGATTTCTCGACAAGCTCGAAATGACGGAAATAGGACTTTTTGAAGCATTTCACATTTTCGCGAAAGCGTAGTACTTCTACTCTCCTGCTACTGTAAGATTTTTAGTCACATCACGCCTTAAGAAATAGCCTGTAACCACTGTGGATAGTACATCTGCAATAGGAAATGCAATCCAAACGCCAAAAACTCCCAAGTAATTAGGTAATATCAATACCAGCGGAATTAAGAAAAAACCTTGTTTTGTAAGACTGAGTAATAATGCAGGAACGGCCTTACCTATCGCTTGGAAATAGACAGCGCCTATTAATTGAATCACAATTACTGGTGTCGCCGCAAAAACCCATCTCAAAGCATCTGGTGTGCGCTCCATTAGTATATTATTATCTGCAATAGCCTGAGCGTCTGCATGACTATCACTTATAAACCATGAGACAAAGAAATCTGGAACTACCATAATAATGATAAAAATGGCGAGTGCTAATCCTCCTGCGTAAATGATAGATGTTTTAATAGTTTCTCGCACCCTATCATATTGATTTGCGCCATAATTATAGCTAGCGATAGGCATAAAACCTTGTGTAACCCCTATCACGGGAAACAGTGCAAACATTAACATCCTACTTATAATCCCATAACTGGCAACGTCTAGGGCGTCTCCATAATTGATTAGCACATTGTTAAGTAAAATAGTAAGCACAGATATCACTCCTTGACGTGCAAGGGTTACTGCGCTAAGCCCTGAAATCTCTGAAACGACTTTCTTTTTAAGTTTGAGACATTCGGCTACGATTCTTAGTTCGCTCTTGAATATGAAAAACCAAACGATAAATGCAAAGCATATAGCATAACTAATAAAAGTTGCCCAGGCAGCGCCTTCCATGCCATAACCTAGTACATTTATGAGTACGTAGTCCATACCTATATTACCTATTGCGGGAAGAATCATAGCATACATGGCAAACTTAGGCTTGCCTTCTGCGCGTATCACGTTATTACCCATCATGCACATAGCGAGCATGACAATGCCATAAAGCACAATACGATAATAAGTAAGCGCCATATCTTTAAAGGAGTCATCTGCTCCAAAAAACTCAATGAGCGTATCTTGAAATACGAGCCCTAAGACTGCTAGAAGCCCAGATACTAGAAAGGTAAGTGTGATCTGATTACCAAAAACACGAAGTGCCTTATCATCATCACCAGATCCTAAGGCGCGGGATAGTACAGAACTACCTCCTATACCTACTGCTAGCCCTATGGCTGCTATAAAAAATGTTACAGGAATAACAACTGTAATAGCACTAATTGCAAGAGGGCCTATCCATCTCCCTACAAAAATGGTATCTACAATCATATTGAGCGACATTACAAGTATTCCTATAGATGCAGGAACGGCTTGCTTAACCAATAGTTTTGAAATGGGCTCTGTGCCTAAGGCTGTAGAATTTTTATTTGCCAAGTTAATATTGAGTTTTAATACTAGTTGCTATGGTACAATTAAAATATTATTTAGTGTATAGTTAACAGTCAATCAAATATATAATTCTTAAATTACCTACAGTCTGTCTCTTATACACATCTGACGCTGCCGACGAAGAGGATAGTGTAGAT
>CAJXSW010000137.1 GCA_913060645.1 uncultured Dokdonia sp.
CAGCGTCAGATGTGTATAAGAGACAGCCAGATAACTGGTTGCCACCAGCTACATTTTCTGGTTATTCTCTAGGTTATGGCTCTGAAACGTTACTTGGTCCTTTGCGACTTAAATATACCTATAGCCCAGAAGTTAAACGTAGTGAGTGGTTTATAAGTCTAGGTTACGAATTTTAAACAATTCTTAAGCAATATTTAAATAGCCCATTCGTTGTTGCGTTTTTATCGTTTTTTTAACCTTTTTGTTTTAATATTTGGCACATATCGTGGTTTCTATTGGTAAATGTTTAATCTAAAAATCATTCATCATGAAAATCAACACCATCATCCTCTCCGTAACCTTCTTTACTTTCTTTTTAAGCTGTGATTCTTCAACAGAAAATAATAGTGAACATGGTACTCAAGAAACTCTTGCCATCACAACTCCAAAAGTTCTCGCAACTCCAATTCAATTTTATGTGAACTCTTCCTCTGGTCTATCACTAAGATCTGGAACAAATCTCACCTCAAAAAAAATTCTCACACTTCCTTATGGTGCACAGGTATCCCTATTAAGTAATCCTGAGCACACAGAAATGACGGTAGATGGAATTAAAGGCGAGATGATAGAAGTAAACTATCAGGGAGCAACAGGCTTTGCTTTTAATGGATACTTAACATCGCTTACTCCACCGCAACCAAATGAAGGTCTAGAAGCATACATAAACCGCATAAGCACTCCAGAACGCCCTATTAAAGTAGTCAAGAAAGCCAATAAAAAGGGAGAGGATTATGGAATGACTACAACGCTAGTACTTCCTGCAAAAAACTGGAATGAAGCCTACCGAATTTCTCAGCGTCTCTTTAATCTTCCTAAAGGGATAAATCCAGAACTTTCAAATAGAAAAGAAACAGTAACTATTATAAATGGTGAGAAAAGAGACCGCACACAAATAGATGAACTTACTATTAATGTTACTCCAAAGGGTGCAATAACAAATATCACTTACTCATATGCGTTAAGAGATTATAAGCGCACTATCATCATCAAACAATCTGCTAATGCTTTTGTGATCACAGAGGAAGAAATATCTCTATAAATCTCATTAACTAAAAATGGGTAGCCAGTGGCTACCCATTTTTTTATACATTATACGGAGAATTACACCTCAGAAACACGGAGTGTATTAACCATTCCTTTATCTAGTAATGGCATTGCTACTAGGTTGATAAGCATATCTCCTTTATCTACCAATTCTGTATTTAAAGCCATTTGTCTTATGTCTTCTACCGTCTCATCTGTACTTACAAATTTGTCATAAAACAATGCTTTTACACCCCATAATAGGTTAAGCTGTGTAAGTATACGCTTATTTGATGTAAATACAAGAATGTGGGATGATGGTCTCCATGCTGAGATTTGAAATGCTGTGTAACCACTATTTGTTAAGGTAGTAATTGCTTTTGCATCTATCTCATCTGCCATGTGAGCCGCGTGATAACATATTGCTTTAGTAATGTAACGTTTAGTCTTAATGTGTGGTGGTGCCTGCGGAACTTTAATAAGATCTGAATCTTCTACGTTACGACATATAGAAGCCATCTTTTCAATCACCTGTACCGGGTATTGACCTACAGAAGTTTCTCCAGAAAGCATTACTGCATCTGCTCCGTCCATTACAGAGTTTGCAACGTCATTTACCTCAGCACGTGTAGGCGTAAGTCTAGAAATCATTGTTTCCATCATTTGTGTAGCAATGATTACTGGTATTCTTGCTTTTTTTGCGCGCAATACTAATTGCTTTTGCACTAACGGCACCTCATGTGCTGGAATTTCTACACCTAGATCTCCACGCGCCACCATTAAAGCATCACAATAAGCAACAATCTTATCAATATTTGCTACAGCCTCAGGTTTTTCAATTTTGGCAATGATTGGCACTTTGTGGTCAGAGTGTTTCTTAATCAACTCTTGTAATTGCTGCAAGTCTTCTGCATGTCTTACAAAAGAAAGTGCCATCCAGTCCACCTTAAGTCCTAAAGCGAAAATTGCATCTTTTACGTCTTTTTTAGTGAGTGCTGGAAGTGATATGTCTGTATTAGGTAAGTTTACCCCTTTTTTAGAACGTAACGGTCCTCCTTGAATTACCGTAGCCTCAACTTCTGTTTTACCATCTGTTTTATCAACTTGAAACATCAATTTACCATCATCTAGTAAAATGCGCTCACCTGCTTTTACGTCACGAGGAAACTGCTTATAATTCATATAAACACGATCCTTTGTTCCTTCAAATTCGCTTTCTGTTGAGAAGGTAATTTTATCTCCAGGATTTACAACTACCTCTTCCTTCATTTTTCCTATACGAAGTTTTGGCCCTTGTAAATCTGCTAGGATTGATGTGTTGTATCCAGTCTCTTCGCTTAGCTCACGAATCATAGCTACGCGCTCCTTAACATCTTCATAGTCTGCATGTGAAAAGTTAATGCGGAATACATCTACTCCTGCATTCATCATGTCTAGCAATACTTGTCGCTTACTAGTTGCTGGCCCTAGCGTTGCAACTATCTTGGTTTTTTTTCTTTTCTGCATTATTCAAAAATTAAGTGTTCTTTATTTTTTAACGAGCTTACGTCTACTTCATAAGCGGTAACAATATGTGATATTTGATTGAGAATTTTTAGTGCTTTAGCTTTCGCGAAAGCGTTACCATCCTCAACCACTTTTATAAAATAATCAACTTGTGGCATCTCAGGAATAAAGTAGGTAGTCTTGAGTGTTTTCTCTGATTCAAAAAGACCTACAACAGCCTTAGCTTCTACTTCTATCTTTGTCTTATTTGATAACACATAGTAATCTACGTACTGATGCTCATCATTAAATTCAAAAAAGGGATAGCTTGCCTCTTCTTCTCGATTGCCAATAATGAGGTCTTCACGAGAACGAGATAGTCTTAATCCAAGATTCTTATTAAGTAAGTATGCCAAGTAATATGGCTCTAATGAACCATGTATAGCTATGAGCGTAAAGTCATAACCAATGGAGTCTTCCAAAAGAATTTTATACATTCCCATAACGTTTAAGCAAGTTAGAAAGATACAAAGAAGCATCCGAAGGAATACGCGAGAGGTATTAAAGTTACGTAAACGTTTTCGCTAGAAATTGTAAAGTAATTAACCTAAAGGCAATGTGTATGTAACGAGAGTTCCTTTACCATCTTCACTTTCTATAAGTATATCTCCCCTATGAGCCTTGAGATACTCATTACTTAAAACTAGTCCTAAACCTGAACCTTTCTCGTTTCTAGTGCCCACCCGACTTGTGATTTCAGTTAAGTCAAAGAGTCGTTGCTTGTCATGTTCTGGAATCCCTATTCCGTTATCTTCAATACTAAAGACAAACTTATTATCTAGCCTTGTAAGCTCAATCACTATGATATCATTATCGTGTGAAAACTTAATTGCATTAGACAGTACATTTCTAATTATGGTCGCCACCATATTTTTATCTCCTACTACTTCACCTTTAAAGCTTGACTCTAGACGTATATTGAGCCCTTTATTTTGAAGAGCGTGGTTTTGTATTTTAATTTGATCTTTTGTAATAGACATGATATCTAATGCAACAGGAGTAAATTCAACTTGATCTGTTTGAAGTTTTGACCATTTCAGAAGGTTGTCAAGTAATGAAATACTATTTCGGCTAGAGTCTTCAAGAGAGTTTATTATAGTGGTGGTTTGATTGTTATTTGTGTGTTCTACTTTTAACACATCTAGAAAGTTTATTACGGATGATAGAGGACCTCTAAGATCGTTTGCTAAAATTGAAAAAAACTTATTTTTAGTAGCTACTAACTCTGACAATCGGACTTTTTGTGAGGCAATAATTTTATTCTTACGCTCATACAAATAATACTGACTTATCAAAAAGAACATAAATCCTAATATGGCGAGATACCACAAACATGATGTAACGCCTAGCGCTAAGAAACCTTCATGAGACTTCTTATAGGCGGTGCTTAATATAAATTCTTTATTGTAAAAAGGGACTACACTGGAGATATACTCTTTTTTATCTATATCAAAGTTCTTGAAATATTCTGGATCCTCATTTACGGAGTATATTTTTTGACCATTATGGGCTCTACTACGATCAAAATAATTCCCGTTGCTACTCTTAAACTTAAAGACAAAATCATCTTTGTTACTATGAACATATGCTTTATCTAATATAGGTGCAAACTCTGCAATACTAGTTATATAACCCATAGAATTACCAAGGCTGTCCAAAACACCAAAACCTAATGGAAGTCCTACCCTACCTTCTAATAAATTTGTAGGATCTGATGCATAAAAATCTGTCTTAAGCATTAAAGAATCCATCCTTAACATTCCTTCTTTTCCTATAATTTCACCAATAGAAGTACCCACTAACTGAGCGTTAGGTACTGGTTGCATGGTAAAGTCAAAAATAAAAATATGGCTCGTATCAATATATGAAACACTAAAAGGGCGCTCCATGATAAGTCCACCTAGCTGCCGTTCTATGAAGGAAGATATATCGTTCTCTGTAAAGCTCCCATTAGATATTTCAATATAACTTTTTACTCCAGAAATTAGAGTCGCATAATTGTTAAGAGCTTCTTGAAATTCCTTTGCAGCTTCTCTATTTGCTCTTTCTAAGTTAAGTGTACGAGCAGCTTCCTCTTGTTGTATTATGCGAGATGTTCCCCAATAAACAGCAATTGCTGTTATGAGTGCAAAAAATGCAAAAACGAGATAATATCTCTTTGGAAATTTTACTAACATAAGGGGTGGAGCCCTAAGACTCTAATCTTTAATCTTCTAGGGGAAAAAGATGATTAAAAAGCTAATGTAGTAAAATCAATTAATAAACTTACGTTATTGAGTTTCAATTTCTCGTTGAAAAGCATAAAAAGTGCGTTTTGAAGCTATTTCTTCTGCCTTTTTCTTACTTGTAGCACGAGCTTTTGCAACAACCTTACCATCTATAAAAAGTTTTACCCCAAAATGCTTTACAGTGTCTTGACCAGTATCTTCAAAAGTTTCAAATTTAAAGGTGCGCTTTTCCTTCTGGCACCATTCTATTAATACACTCTTGTAACTAATGATACGGCCCTCAAGCTTCTCTATATCTACATAGGGCTCTATAACACGCTTAGCTATAAACTTCTCGCAATATTTATAACCTCGATCAAGGTATATAGCACCTACTAAAGCTTCAAAAAGATTGCCGTGAATATTAACCCCAAAATTATCTAGGGGTATACTTGCTCTCACATATCTCACAAGATTGAGATCTCTGCCTAGCTCATTGAGGTGCTTGCGGCTTACCACCTTAGATCTCATTTTAGTTAAATATCCTTCATTACCACCTTGTACGGCATTAAAGAGATGTGCTGCAATAACAGACCCGAGCATTGCGTCTCCTAAAAACTCTAATCGCTCATAATTAAGAGGATTACCATCTGCTTTTTTAAGACCTAGAGAACGATGGGTAAAAGCTTTCTCATAGTACTTTATCTCTTTCGGTTTAAAGCCTATAATAGCATGCATTCGCATAAAAAAACTCCCGTCCTTTTCAGCACGAGAGTTAAATATTTTTTTAAATGCGCTCATCTATTAATTTAAGCGTCAAGTTTTTTAAATAATACGCAAGCATTGTGACCTCCAAAACCAAAGGTGTTACTCATCGCTACGTTTACTTCTCTCTTTTGCGCTTTATTAAGCGTTAAGTTAAAAGAGGGGTCTATATTCTCATCTACTGTAGTATGATTGATTGTAGGAGGGACAAGGCTATGTTGCATCGCAAGGATGGCAGCAATAGACTCAACAGCTCCTGCAGCACCTAGAAGGTGTCCAGTCATAGACTTAGTAGAATTAATATTTATTTCTTTTGCATGGTCACCAAAAACTTTTTTGATAGCCTTTAGTTCTGCTACATCCCCTAGAGGAGTAGATGTTCCGTGCGTGTTGATGTGATCTACATCTTCAGGGTTAAGTCCCGCGTCACGTAAACAGTTAAGCATTACTCGCTCTACACCTATACCATCTGGATGAGGTGCTGTCATGTGATAAGCATCACTAGACATACCGCCACCTAAAACCTCGGCATAAATTTTGGCACCACGTGCCTTAGCATGTTCATACTCTTCTAAGATAAGTGCACCACTTCCTTCCCCTAGTACAAAACCATCTCTAGTTGCGTCAAAGGGTCTTGAAGCCGTTTCAAAATCGTCATTTCTAGTTGACAACGCATGCATTGCATTAAAACCACCCATACCAGCTTGCGTTACCGCAGCCTCAGATCCTCCCGTAACAATAATATCACATTGACCTAAACGTAAATAGTTAAAGGCATCTATCATTGCATTTGCAGAAGAAGCACAAGCAGAAACCGTCGTATAGTTAGGTCCCATAAAGCCATGCTTAATTGAGATATTACCAGGAGCAATATCTGCAATCATCTTCGGTATGAAGAAAGGATTAAATCTAGGAGTGCCATCTCCAGCACCAAAGTTGAGGACTTCATTCTGGAATGTTTCCAGACCACCTATACCGGCTCCCCATATAACCCCAACCCTAAATTTATCAACAGAGTCAAGATCAATGCCCGCATCACTGATAGCTTCATCTGAAGCTACCAGTGCATACTGAGCAAATCTATCGAGCTTTCGAGCTTCTTTCCTATCAAAGAAGTCGAGAGCGTCAAAGTTTTTAAGTTCACAAGCAAACTTCGTTTTAAACTTTTCTGCATCAAAATAGGTGATGGGCGCGCACCCGCTTTTCCCTGTAGAAAGTCCTTCCCAGTAATCCTGAATATTATTTCCTATCGGGGTAAGTGCACCAAGTCCGGTAACTACTACTCGCTTTAACTCCATAAATAAAGACTTATTTTGCCTCTTCTATATAAGATACTGCTTGACCTACTGTCGCAATATTTTCTGCTTGATCGTCTGGAATTTGGATATCAAATTCTTTTTCAAACTCCATAATGAGTTCCACTGTGTCTAGTGAATCAGCGCCTAGGTCGTTTGTGAAGCTCGCTTCCGTTACAACTTCGTTTTCGTCTACACCTAATTTGTCTACGATAATCGCTTTTACTCTTGATGCAATGTCTGAC
>CAJXSW010000138.1 GCA_913060645.1 uncultured Dokdonia sp.
GTCCGTCTCGTGGGCTCGGAGATGTGTATAAGAGACAGATTATAAATAACTTTGACGGTTTAATGGCGCGCATAGATGCGATGAAAGAACTCCCGTGGATGCCTTCTCTTTTTATTTTCTTACTCTTTCTTGCCATAGAGACGGCACCTATATTTTCTAAGCTCATCTCGCCTATGGGTGAGTATGATATAAAACTTGCAGACCACGAGCTCACCATAAAAGAATGGAGTGCACAAAAAGCCTTACAACGCAAGATCCTTACAGAGACAGATCATATTGTAAATGATCGCGTGTATACAGACATCGCTCAAGATGAAGAGCTATACAACTACAAGAAAAAGATGGCAAAAGAGATTTTAAAACGACAGCAAGATGCCTTTTACAGGCGGCAAACTAAAATTTTAGGATAACGAATTTGATTCTTTTTTCTAAGATGAATATTAGGTAGAATACTTACAAATGCAAGTTGCTAGAAGGTAAAGCGCATCTGTACATCGATTTCTTCTTCTTTTACAGCTTTTGCGGCATCCTTCTTTTTGCGGTCTTCGGTATTAAGATTAGATAAAGAAATGCCTAAGAGACGCACGCTATTTTTCATTTTCTCTTGATAGAGCAAATCCTTTGCAGTTTCTAAAATAATTTCCTTTGACCGCACATAGAGCTCTAGTGTTTTAGAACGAGTTTGTAATGTAAAGTCTGAGTACTTTATTTTTAGGGTAATGGTCTTCCCTGCGACTTTGCTTTTAGCGAGACGCTTCTCAACCTCTTCGGCGATAAGATCTAGTTTTTCAAGCATAAAGACTTCAGAAGTGATATTTTCCGAAAAGGTACGCTCGGCGGCTAGTGACTTTCTAATACGGTTAGGTCTCACCTCACTATATTGGATGCCACGCACAATGTCATAATAATATGCACCACTCTTCCCGAAGTTTTCAGAGAGGTATTCCTTAGATTTCATCTTCATATCCATACCTGTAAAGATGCCATGTAAGTACATCTTCTCGGCAGTCTTCTTACCTATACCGTAAAACTTTCTAATATCTAATTCTTCAAGAAATCCAATAACCTCCTCTGGCGGGATGGTCTTTTGGCCGTTAGGTTTATTAATATCGCTGGCAACCTTGGCAATAAACTTATTGATGCTTATTCCAGCACTCGCATCTAGTCCTGTTTTTTCTTTAAGGCGTTGTCGTATCCACGAGGCAATAACAGTTGCGCTAGGCATTCCTACTTTATTTTCGGTAACATCTAGGTAGGCTTCATCAAGAGATAGTGGCTCTACAAGATCAGTAAACTCATAAAAAACCTCTCGTATCTGTGCCGAAATTTCTTTGTACCTGTCAAAATTGGTCTTCACAAAGATGAGCTCGGGACATAGTTTTCGCGCAAGTGCACCTGCCATTGCAGAGCGTACTCCATATTTACGAGCCTCATAACTTGCTGCACTCACTACACCTCGCTCTCCACCGCCACCTACAGCGATAGCTTTACCGCGTAAATCTGGATTATCCAGCTGCTCTACAGATGCATAAAATGCATCCATATCCACGTGAATTATCTTTTTTATAGGCAGCTCAGACATTGTATGCAAGGTACAAAGTACTCAGAAAGTTTTGCACTATAAATCGTAACTTTGAGTATGTCAAAAACAGCAATCGTACTCGGCGCCACAGGACTTACCGGTGGCTTACTAACAGAATTACTTATAAAAGATGCTACGTTTTCTAAAGTGAAAATCTTTACAAGGCGGCCTACCTCTTTTACACATGAAAAGGTAGAAGAGATTATCTGTGATTTACTCGATACTAGTACTTTTGACAAACAGTTTACAGGCGATGTCGTTTATTGTTGCATAGGCACCACAAAAGCCCAAACACCAGATAGAGAGAAATATAAAGCTATAGACTACGGCATTCCTATTCACACTGCCGAGCTAGCAAAACAACACGGGATAGCAAGTTATATGGTCATTTCTTCGGCGGGAACTTCGGCTAAGAGTCCGTTTTTCTATGTGCGTACAAAAGGTGAAATGGAGCGCGACTTGAGTAAGGTAGGGATTGAGAACACCTACATTCTTAAACCTGCTTTTATAAATGGCCGCCCAGATAACGCTCGCAAAGGCGAGAAAGCTCTTAAAATGATGATGGCCGTTATGGACTTCTTTATGGTAGGACCGCTCAAAAAGTGGAAGTCTACACAAGCAAAAGATATTGCTAGAGCAATGGCACAACTTGCAAAACAAACAGTAACCCACACAGACATCACCAATATTGAGATTAAAGAACTAAGCAGTGCCTACCACGTTTAACCACATCACCGTTCCCTCCCTAGACCTTAAAGCGGCGATTGCATTTTATACAGGCATTGGAATGCAACTTATTGAGCACGAGCCTCAGCATCACGCACATTTTGAAAACAAGGAGCACGAAGTCATTTTTACAGCTTATTATAACCCAAAGCTTCCAGAACAACCCGTAACCGTTTACTTTGAAACAGACGGTATTGAGGTATTTGAATTACGCTTTCGCGAAAGCGTACTCATCCCCACCATATACAGAGACTGGGGTGGCAAGGACTTAACACTACAAGATCCCGATGGGAATAACGTGGTGCTTTACCAAAAGGACACACCTACGACCATAACTCCCTGGCAAAAATAAACGCTATGAACCTCAACCAAATCACCGTACCGTCAATAAATCTTGAAACTTCCATTGCTTTTTATGAGCAACTGGGATTGCGTCTTATTGTAAAAGCCTTGCCACATTATGCACGCTTTGAGTGCCTGGAGGGAGATGCTACGTTTTCTATACATGTTGTAGATGAGCTACCTGCAGGTGCTGGGATAACGGTATATTTTGAAACAGAGCGTTTAGACCAAGAAGTGGCACGATTACAAGGGGAGAATGTTACTTTTGACCTATTACCCACAGACCAATCGTGGTTGTGGCGAGAGGCAAGACTTAAGGATCCAGATGGAAATCAAATTATTCTTTACTATGCTGGTGATAATCGTAAAAATCCGCCGTGGCGCATTAACTAAAGGCTAGATATAACAGCAACATTATGTTAGAAATAGAACGAAAATTCCTAGTAACCTCAGCAGCTTTTAAAGAAGTTGCTCAAAAGGCAACTCGTATTACTCAAGGATATCTAAGTACAGATCCTGAGCGTACTGTAAGAGTGCGAATCAAAGGAGATAAAGGCTTTCTTACCATAAAAGGAAAATCAAACGATAGCGGTACTACACGTGTAGAGGTAGAAGAAGAAATCGCGGTGGATAAGGCGCAAACGTTACTATCACTGTGTCTTCCCGGAGTAATCGACAAAACACGTTACGAGTATACTGTAGGTAATCACACCTGGGAAATAGATGAGTTTTATGGAGAAAACGAAGGACTCACGGTTGCCGAAATAGAACTCAACTCTGAAGAGGAAGATTTTACAAAGCCAGACTGGATAGGTAACGAAGTGACTGGAGATAATAAGTATTACAACTCTCAGCTATCTGAGAATCCTTTTAAAAAGTGGAAATCTTAACATGTAGATTACCCTCTAGAAACCTCAACTTGCTTCTTGAGTTCATTACCCTGAGCATCTACTACGGTAAGCACATAGGTTCCTACTTGTGGAGCAATGGCTAGTTCATGAAAAACTTCTGTACTGCCTATAAAGTTATTGTCTAAATACCAGAAGAGCTTCGTCTCTGGATTGCGATGAGCTACTTTAAGCACCACATCATTTATTTCCGAATCAAAATTCTTAGGTAAAATAACGCCATCGTTATTTTTGGGATATATAAAAACCATGGGTTGCTCTCCTGAGAATCCGCAATCGGGGAGATAGGGTGGTAACTCTTTATAATCTGGATGCTTTCCTGAATAATAAAAAGCTAATGAAGCCGGTAACGCAAAGTAATTTTTAGCCTTCATTTTATCTAGTTCATAACAATCAGAATTAACGCGATAGGTCTCACTATGATCTACATATACCTGTTTATGGTATGGACAGGCAGCACTATGCTCTCCAGCAACAGGAGCCAGAATACTTTCTGTAAGCGGGCAATAGACGCTCGCTTTCATTCCGCTTTTTGTGCATACGTCTATTTCGGAAAGGGCATCATAAGGCGTGTCAAACCAATTACCGCTCATGGGTAAGCTACGAAGTATATCAAAAAACAATGGAGCCGCTGCTTGAATACCCGTGATGCCTGGTCTGCCTTCTCCATCTGCATTACCCACCCAAACACCTATGGCATATTGAGGTGTAACTCCAACTGCCCATGCATCTTTAAAACCAAAACTTGTCCCAGTTTTCCAAGCTATGGGCTGCGCATCTTCATAAAACTGCCAGTTCTCCTCACCATTAGGCCTATTTACCGTACGTAAAGTTTCTAACGTATTATATATTGCTCCAGCAGAAAATACACGTGGCTCACTGT
The DNA here is from genome assembly GCA_913060645.1 of uncultured Dokdonia sp. Classification (GTDB taxonomy): domain Bacteria; phylum Bacteroidota; class Bacteroidia; order Flavobacteriales; family Flavobacteriaceae; genus Dokdonia. The sequence goes on from CAJXSW010000138.1 coordinate 4,442, forward strand.
GTAAATTCTCCTCTTTCTTATCACAGGTAGCACAACGCTTGCGCAACGTGTACTCCTCAAATGAAGACGCCGAGTACTCACTACTCGACTTATTAAATGTATGCAGTGTGTTTGCCATTCCTGCATAGGTTTTTGTCAACTCAAACAGGCTACTCTCTGCCCCACCCAAAATCATAGCAAGTCCATAATGTGAAGCCGGTTTATTAATTCCGCCTAGGTTCATTTCCTTAAGATTGCCATAAAATTTATCGAGACCGTATTGTCGTAACAAACGCACAGCAGGAACATTAAGCGATTGAGCCAAAGCAACATCTGCAGCTACTGCGCCACTGTATTCATTATTAAAATTTTGTGGCTGGTAATTATTAATACTCGTGGGAATATCTGCCACCAGCGTTTTAAGCAAGAGCATACCTTCGTCTAGCATTCCTGCATATAAAAAAGGTTTCAGGGTGCTTCCTGTGCTTCGTGACTTTGTTACAATATCAACATCCTTTTGATGCCCAGCATCTGTAGGTGCGTTTCCCACATAACCCACTACTTCCTTAGTATTTACATCTATCACAACCATGGCAAGGTTGTAAATCTCATTCTGCTTTAACTGTCCGTAATGCTCTTTTGCCAGTCTATTTAATGAGCGTTGCAGTGGTACTTTTATAGTGGTCTGAATGCGCTTTCCTTCAGACTCTTGTTTTATTCGCTCTACCAGATGTGGTGCTATCTGAGGTAATGGATAGGGTTTTCCTGGGAGTTTTTCAAGGAGTGATAGCTCGTAAGTAGTTTCATCTATTTCTCCAGTTTCCCAGAGTTTTTTAAGGAGCTCATTACGCTTTCGCGAAAGCGTAACCTCATTTTTACCCGGTCGCACCATACTAGGATTATTAGGTAAAACAGCTAGGGCAGCCATTTGCCCCCAGCTCAAACGATCTGCTGGAAGTCCAAAATATCGCCAAGCGGCAGTCTCTAATCCCACCACATTACCGCCAAAAGGCGCGTAGGTCGCATACATATTAAGAATCTCCTCTTTAGTATATCCAGCTTCGAGCCTTGTTGCCTTTATGAGTTCGACTAGCTTTTCCATGTAAGAACGTTCTGTTCCTTTTCTAGAAAGTCTAATTACTTGTTGTGTAATGGTACTGCCACCACGACGCTTATCTGTGGTGATATTTCCCCAGATTGCCTTCCCCATAGCCACGGGATTAAACCCGGGATGCGTATAAAAGTACTCATCTTCAAAAAGAAGAATACACTTCTCAAACTTCACAGGAACGCTTTCTAGCGCAGGAAAACGCCACTGCCCATCACCCGCAATACGCGCACCCAGCAACTCACCTTCTGCACTCTCCACCACTGTCGCGTGCGGATCTTCAAACAATGGTGAAGGCAAAGAGAACAACCAATACATAAAAAATCCCGTCAATATAATGAGCTTGACTTTGTGAGATTTTAAAAACTGTATGATGGAGGTTTTGGTCATTACTACTTCTCAATCAATACCCAATTACCTTTGTTTCTTGCATAATAATTTGCATCATACATTGCTTCTACCTGAGTTCCCGGCAAGTAATACCTACCTAAGTAACTTGCATTGAGACGTACCGTAAACGTTTTTGTGCTGGCTTTACTCATATCAAAATAAAAGTTGACTCTATCATCTCTTATATCTGTGTAGCGTGCGCTGCCTTCTGTACCGCCTTGTGCATCTGTAAAGCGTGTATTTACAATTTCCCACCCGCTTGGAAAGATTTGTGTGAGCGCGATATTATCTACATAGTCGCGACTGTTATTACTTACTGTAATTTTTGCAGTAAACTCCTCTCCTTGACGTAGCTTATTAATCGCAATAGCATTTCCTGACCCATCCACAAAGGTGGTATTCACTCGCAGATTTTTACTATCTGTGAGCTCTTTACCTAGTGGTAATTTTCCGCTCTGTACTAAGCGCACAAACACAGTATTTTCTTTCTGATTTTTAAGTGTGATGCTATTCTTACCATCTTGTGTCTTGAGATCTCTGAGCGCTATGGCTTGTGGCGTGTTTATCACCACTTCCTTACCGTTTTTCATCATAGAGAGCTGCATGGCTTTACCACCGTTTTTAGTCACCATTTTTGCCATAGCGAGTAACGCATAACTTGTTTCTTGCGTACTCAACCATCTATCTGACGCTAGCGTTTTGGCGATTGATATAGCCAATTCTTTTTGCTTAGCATCATTCATAACCACCATTGTTTCTAGTGCCATCGCTCTGTTACGATATACAGAACCATAGGTGTGGTAGTCATAATTTTTGGGCTTAAAATCAATATTTGCCGTTACTGTTAGTTCGCGAGCTACTTTCTCCTGCCCCACAAGTGCATAGGCTCCTGCTAGTCTCCATTTGCTCTCGTTTGATAGGTTTCCGTTTTCGCGCAAGCGGTTCATTGCCGCAAGATCTGGTTGTCCAGCTAGAGCAAGGGTATATAAACGATACGCTTGAATTAAGGTGGCATTATAGGCATACTGCCCTGATCGCCACTCGCGGGCTGCTTTTTTCTGGAAACGCAGCCAGTTACTCATAAAAGTAAGTGGCAATGCATAGCCTTTCTTTTGTGCTTCTATCATAAATTGCCCCGCGTAACTTCTGTCTCTTATACACATCTCCGAGCCCACGAGACGGACTCCTATCTCGT
>CAJXSW010000139.1 GCA_913060645.1 uncultured Dokdonia sp.
TCGGCAGCGTCAGATGTGTATAAGAGACAGCTTCCTAAGGGAATTGTTTTAAATGTAAATATCCCAAAACTACCAGCAGCCGAAATTAAAGGAACTAAGGTATGCCGTCAAGCAAAAGCGCAATGGGTAGAAGATTTTGACAAGCGCACTAACCCTATGGGTAGAGATTACTACTGGCTCACTGGCGAGTTTGTAAATCAAGACAAGGGAGAAGATACAGATGAGTGGGCACTATCTCAAGGATATGTATCTGTTGTGCCAGTGCAATTTGACCTCACGGCGCATCACTTTTTACAAGAATTAAATGAGTGGGAAGACTAGTCTAAAGTTTACAAAGCAATCGTAACTTTGACACACATCAATATCTTTCTATAGCTTAAGTTTGAGAATTCCGCTTTCGCGAAAATTTTAAAACGATAAGCATATTTGTAAAGAATTCAAATTTTGGCGAAAGCCGAAACATTACATATGAAAAAAGACATCATTATAGGGATTGTAGTTGGACTCATTGCAAACGCAATAGGTGTACTGTTGTTTTCTCTGTACATAGGCAGCACACAAGACCGAACTATCACAAACGTACTTCAAACAGCAGTGTCTGAAGGTCGTTTAGGCAAAATTATGGCAATAGGTGCCGTTCTTAATCTGCTTGCGTTTTTTATGATGCTTAGACAAGGACAAGATGCGAGAGCGAGAGGCGTTCTTCTTGCTACGATTACTATTGCATTTGTAACAATGATATTAATGTTTACCTAATGAAATATTACATTCTTGCAGGCGAGGCCAGTGGTGATTTACATGGTGCAAACCTTATGAAATCACTATATAAAGAAGATCTAGAGGCAGATATACGCTTTTGGGGTGGTGATCTCATGCAGGAAGTAGGTGGCACTCTTGTGACACATTACAAAGAGCGTGCTTTTATGGGCTTTATGGAGGTTGTCACAAACTTGCGTAAGATCACAGGTCTTATTAAAGATTGTAAGAGAGATATTGCCCGTTTTGAACCAGATGCGCTCATACTTATAGATAACTCTGGTTTTAACTTACGCATTGCAGAGTGGGCAAAACCATTAGGTGTTACTACGCACTATTATATCAGTCCGCAGGTATGGGCATCACGCGCTAGTCGTGTTAAAAAGATCAAAGCCTATGTAGATCACATGTATGTGATATTACCTTTTGTAAAGGATTTTTATGACAAACATAACTACAAAGTACATTTTGTAGGTCACCCACTTCTAGATGCGGTTGCTGGTCGTGAGCAAGCAGATGCCGCTACTTTTACAAAAGAACACAAGCTCGATGAGCGACCTATGATTGCCTTACTTCCAGGAAGTCGTAAGCAAGAAATAAGCGCTATGCTAGATGTCATGCTAAGCGTCGTAAATGATTATCCAGACTATCAATTTGTAATCGCTGGAGCGCCGAGCCAAGAGGTATCTTTTTACCAACCTTTCCTCAAAGATTACCCAGTAAAACTGGTGATGAATAAAACCTACGACATCTTAAGTTTTGCAAACGCAGCCTTAATAACTTCTGGTACGGCAACGCTAGAAGCGGCAATTTTTAAAGTACCACAGGTAGTTTGTTACAAAGCAAATGCCGTCTCATACAGTATTGCAAAACGCATTATCAAAACAAAATATATCTCCCTAGTAAATCTTATTATGGATCGTGAGGTGGTAAAAGAATTAATTCAAGGAGATCTCAATACTGCACAATTAAAAAAGGAACTTGATAAGATTACTAATGATGATTATCGTGCCACTCTTTTTGAAGACTATTTTGCGCTTGAGAAAACATTAGGTGGAGCTGGAGCAAGTCAAAAAACTGCATCTCTCATTGTTGCAACTACCAAAGCACAGCTTAGCAATTAGAACACACTAGCCCGTTTATATGAAATACATAATCACAGTAGTTTCTTTACTTTTTTTACTGACTTCTTGCGGAAGTTCAAAAACAACAACATCTAGAACAAAAACTAGAACTACTGCTAGGGTTAAAGATATAAGTTCATCAAAGACAGACCGCATTATCCAGCAAGCACAAGCCTTTAGTGGTACTCGTTATAAATTTGGTGGTACTACAAGAAAGGGAATGGACTGCTCTGGATTGATTTATACTGCTTTTCAAAAAGAAAATATAGTCTTACCTCGTATCTCCAGACAGATGGCAGAAAGAGGACAGCCTATAAAAGACAAAGAAATCTCTAAGGGTGATTTATTATTTTTTAGAACGAACAAAAGCAGCAAACGCATAAATCATGTGGGACTCGTCACTAAAGTTACGGGCGATGACATTTACTTTATACACGCCACTACCTCAAAAGGCGTTCTTACTTCTAACCTCAATGAGCGTTACTGGAATGACGCATATATCATGGCCAGACGCGTCTTGTAAATTATAATTTGCTATATTACTGACAGTTACACCTTACAAAAGGTTAATTAGTAATATATTGAAGAGAATCAACACGCCCATTTTAGTAATACTTCTCGCCCTCATTGTTGGGATAATTTGTTATGACGCCTACCACGTATCCTTGTTCTGGATAGCTGCTATTTTATTACTAGCTATTGCGTTACTTTTTCTACTACACAGACTTGCTTTTAAAAGACCTTTGAACGCCATAGCGTTTACCGTAGGCATTTCCATTGTATTTATAACCATAGGCTACTTAACCTCTGAAAGAGCAAACGCACTAAACAACGAGACGCATTTTACTCACACAAACACTAGCAACCCTAGCACCTTTTTATTCTCTATAGATGAAGTGCTAAAGCCCTCAATGTATCAAGACAAGTATGTTGTTGCATTAAAGACGATAAACAAAGAAGCTACTTCAGGTAAGGTAATTCTCAATGTCAATAAGGATAGCGCATCACAACGTCTTCGGGTAGGAGATTGGTATTACACAAGAGCTTTACTCTTACCTGTCCCCAAATCCAAAAACCCATATCAATTTGATTACGGGAGCTATTTAAAAAGAAGACAAATACACGGACAGCTGTCAATCAATAAAGACGAGTTACTCATATCTCAATACACCTCTAGCGGATTGAGGGTATGGTCATCACGCTTTCGCGAAAGCGTACTAAAAGCAATTCACGCCCATTCATTTACTCGCAACCAGCTTGCAGTTATAGATGCACTCGTTCTTGGGCAGAAAAATGGTATAGATAAGCAAATGAGCACTAATTACGCATCTGCTGGAATGATGCATATACTCGCCGTCTCCGGCCTGCATGTAGGAATTATACTTTTATTGCTACGCTTTATCACCAAACCAATAGCAGACTATAAACTACGATGGCTTCGGTCTATAATTATTATTGCTATGATTTGGGCTTTTGCTTTTATCACTGGATTATCACCCTCTGTATTGAGGGCAGCGACTATGTTTAGCTTTCTTGAGGTAGGACAACAACTAGGCGGAAAAAGAAAAACTACTGATGCCGTTATGGCTTCTGCCGTACTATTACTTATATACAATCCATTTCTCATACATCAAGTAGGCTTTCAACTTAGTTATCTCGCTGTTATTGGAATTTTATGGATTCAACCATGGCTATCTTCTTTTTATACTCCGCGGTATTATATAGACAGGCTTCTCTGGGGTATTGCTACGGTTTCTGTTGCTGCCCAGTTAGGCGTACTACCCTTGAGTTTATTTTACTTCCACCAGTTTCCTGGATTATTTTTTCTATCTAATGTTATCATTATTCCATTTCTAGGAATCATATTAGGCGGCGGTATTCTAGTTGCATTACTTGCTGTATTAGGTATCTTACCAGAGACTTTAGTAACGACGTATGGCTACGCTATAGACCTAATGAATGGATTTATTTTTTGGGTGGCTAGCAAGGAGGCCTTTATCACAAATCACATCACGATAAGTTTTGCATTTCTTATAGGCTTATACCTCTGCATTGTTTTTAGTATTTCTTTATTCAAAAAATACAATAACCCCAGACTTGTAGCGGCATCTCTATCAATGGTATTGTTGACCTCTATTATTATTTATGAGAAAAGCAATCCTCCCGCTACGCATCTCACTATTTTCAACAAAAGTAAATCTACCATGATAGGTACTTTCCACAACTCCACGCTTAAAATACATAGCACTGACTCATTACACACTATAATTCAAGATAGCAGAGTACGCAACTATAAGGATGGCTTACGTATAGATGAAGTGGCCGTAGAATGCATGCAGAACTATTTTCGCTTTAAGCGAAAAGAAATACTCGTTGTAGATAGCCTTGGTATATACCAATTAGCTAATGCAAATCCAGATTACATACTTCTCACCCAGTCCCCAAAGATTAATATAAATAGACTTACAGAGAGATTTCCGAAAGCTCAAATCATTGCAGATGCATCAAATTACAAAAGCTACATCACTCGATGGAAAACAACATGTTTAAATAAAAAAATCCCTTTTCATAGTACTTATGAAAAGGGAGCTTATATAATTGAATGATTTTTTCTAATTAGGCCATGAGTACTCAAACTCTTCTTGATAGGTTGCCCACTTCTCTTGAGTAGTAATCTCTTTATAATCATCATTACCCACCATCTTCACGTATATTTCTAAACGCTTAGGAGAGTGATAACCTACAATAGGCTGGATATAATTACCCTTTTCATCAAAGAAGACCATACTAGGGTATCCCTGAAGTTTTAAAGCCTGTGCAAGCTCATGCTGACTGTTACGCCCTCTTGATTTTTTAGGATCATGACGCGGGTTAGTATATGTGTTACCTAAGTAATTAATTACCTCCGTACCCTCTGCGTTAAATTTTACCGCGTAGTAGTTTTCATTTATGAAAGCAGCTACATCAGGATTTGCAAAGGTATTTTTATCTAACATTTTACAAGGCCCACACCATACAGTGTAAACATCCATAAAAATCTTTTTAGGCTCTTTTTGTTGGGCAGCAAGCGCCTCATCCATGGTCATCCAGTTAATCTTCTGGGCACTCATAGTTCCCGTCGCAATAAATAGAAGAAGGTATAATACTTTTTTCATTGAATTCTTTCTTTTAGGTATAGTCTGTTTATATTTCAAATTCTTACAGACAAAAAACGTTCCACAAAATAGGGAACGTTTTTAAATTATACTATTGTATGTGCTTAGCGTATACCATGCATCATTTTAATAAGTGTTCTGTTCAATAATAACATTACTACACCTGCTGCTGCTGGTATTACTGTAAATATCAAAAAGAAGATTGCCATTCCATGCTCTTCAACTATAGGATCTATATAACTCCCTGTTATACCTGCTGCAAAGTTTGCAATAAAGTTTGCTACAAACCAGATACCGAACATAAGACCAACAAGTTTTGCTGGCGCAAGTTTACTTACATATGAAAGTCCTACTGGAGATACACATAACTCTCCTAGTGTATGAAATAAATATGCAAGCACCAAAAATACCATGCTCACAGAAGCCGTCTTAGCTCCTAATGGAATTCCCATAGACCCAAAAGATAGAATACCAAATCCAAGACCTAATAAAATAAGACCAATAGCAAACTTTACTGGTCCGCTAGGGTTGTATTTACTCTTCCATATTTTTGAAAATAAAGGAGCAAATGCAATGATGAAGAATGAGTTTAATATTCCAAACCAAGAAGCAGGAACCTCCGGTGCATCATCTGCAAACTGACGAGATAACATCCAGATTACAATTGCCCAAATAATGACGAAACCTAAACCTAAGATAATGTTTGCGAGTGCAAACTTAGCATAGGTTTGTTTAAATAACATTCCTAGAACCCATGTAATAATAAGCATAGGAACTACTGTGAGTAGTGTATTTACTATTTTAAAAGTCATACCACTACTTCCTTCTAAAACTCTATCTGTATAGTCTGCCGCAAAGATGGTCATAGACCCTCCTGCTTGCTCAAAAGCCCACCAGAAGAATATAGTAAAGAATGCTAGCACACTAATTACAATAAGTCTATCACGAGTAATTTTTGACTTTTCGGCCTCATCTATTACGTCCTCAATAGTATCTGCTGCATTTTCTACACCATCCTCAATCACGTCATCAAGATCACCAGCTTTTTTAGGAGCTAGACCTATCTTTCCAAAAATATCTTGTGCAAAATGAAATTGAAGCATACCTACTAGCATAAAAATACCAGCAAGTCCAAAACCGTAATGCCAGCCTACAGATTCTCCAATATAACCACAAAGTAAAATACCTAAAAATGCTCCTGAGTTGATACCCATGTAGAATATGGTATAACCAGCATCCTTTTCTTTACCTTGATCTTTATACAACTGCCCTACCATTGAAGAAATATTCGGCTTAAACATACCGTTTCCTATAATAAGTAGTACAAGTCCAGCATAAAAGAAAAAGTCTGAGCTTATCTCAAATGCCATGGAAGCATGACCCAAAGTCATTAAAAATGCCCCTATAACAACTGCTTTTCTATAACCTGTAATCTTATCTGCTATTAATCCTCCAAGAATAGGAGTTACATAAACAAGTCCAGTATAAAAAGCATACAGCTGTAAAGCCTCTGCTCTTTCCCAGCCCCAGCCGCCATCAATGATAGCCGACACTAGAAATAAAACAAGTAATGCACGCATTCCATAATAAGAAAAACGCTCCCACATTTCTGTAAAAAAGAGAACAAAAAGACCTGAAGGATGCCCTAGCACAGTCTTTTGGTTGGTTTCAGAACCACCGAATCTATATTCCATATTGTATTATTTATTTACTGCTAATATAAGTTGTTTATCTCTAAAGTTTCTCTTTTATAAATTCTGTCATCATTGTATATAAATGAAAACGCGTATTCCCACCATAGATACCGTGGTTTCTATCTGGATAGTTGAAGTAATCGAATTGCTTATTTGCCTGCACGAGAGCTTCTACAAGACGCGTAGAGTTTTGCACATGCACATTATCATCTCCACCTCCATGCACAAGTAATAAATCACCTTCCATTTTATCTACGTGACTCATAGGAGAGTTGTTATCATACCCACTTGCATTTTCTTGGGGTGTTTGCATGTAACGTTCTGTATAAATAGCTGTCTCTTATACACATCTGACGCTGCCGACGAAGAGGATAGT
>CAJXSW010000140.1 GCA_913060645.1 uncultured Dokdonia sp.
CTACACTATCCTCTTCGTCGGCAGCGTCAGATGTGTATAAGAGACAGGGATAATCCTTTTCCAGTAAGAACTCCGGTAAATTCATTGCGAAGTTTCTTGTACTGTCCAAACATGTATCCTATCTCACGACCACCTACTCCAATATCACCCGCAGGCACATCTGTATTAGGACCTATGTGACGAGAAAGCTCGCTCATAAAGCTTTGGCAAAAACGCATTACTTCTGCATCAGATTTTCCTTTTGGATCAAAATCTGATCCACCTTTACCACCACCCATAGGTAAAGTAGTAAGGCTGTTTTTGAAAACTTGCTCAAAACCTAAAAACTTAAGGATACTAAGATTTACAGAAGGGTGGAAACGAAGCCCACCTTTATAAGGACCAATAGCGCTGTTAAACTCTACACGGTATCCTCTATTTACCTGTATCTCTCCAGAATCATCTGTCCATGGAATACGAAACATAATTGTGCGCTCTGGCTCTACCATACGCTCAAGAAGTTTTTTTCCTTGGTACTTAGGATTCTTTTCTATGAAAGGTATTACAGTTTCTGCTACCTCGTGAACGGCCTGCATAAATTCAGGCTCATTCGGGTTGCTCTTAGCAACATAATCGACAAATTTTTTAATGCTGTCTGACATAAGTTTAATCTATTGTGAGAATGTATTTTACAAATCAATTTTTTACTGATTACAAATATACGGTATCCTTGATTTTATGTGCATATTTTTTAGAATATCATAATGACTATGTTTAAATGTAAGATTAAACTTACTTAGAATAGAGAATATACTTGGAAATTTCGGTGTTTGACATTATTGTATATATTTGTCACACTCAAATTACCTACTTTATGAAAGCCAAGTACCTACTATTGGCATTGCTCTCTTTTATGATGGCACATCAGAGCTTAAATGCTCAATTTGGATTTTCGCACGAACTTGGCGTTATCGTGGGACCTGTTGCATTTCAAGCAGACTACGGTGAGCGCGCAAACCAAGAAACAAATATAGGAAACACAGGATTTGGAGTAGGTCTTGTTCATTACCTAAACTTCTCATACCAAGCAGATTGTAATTGCTACTCACGATATACTTATTTTAATGACCACTTTAAAGTTCGCAATGAAATAGATTATCACTTTACAAATTTGGACAACTTTGGGCCGGAAGCAGATGACAATGACTTTGGAGGTTTACGACTGCGCAATCACAAAGGAAAAGCAAGTGTTATAGAAATAGGATCTAAACTTGAATATTACCCTTTAAGTATAAGAGACTTTGCAGCAGGAGCTTTTAAATTTGCTCCATATGTAAGTCTAGGTGTTAACTTTGTTTCTTATAACCCTAGTGCAACCACTGATTTGCGTGCAGATGGAAACATTTTTGGACAAGTACTTAATCCATTTACAGCCAACCCTACAGATACTGGACCTGCTATCATAGAAGGTTTTAATGTGGGAGATGGCGAGTTTGGAACTGGAGTTGACACACGCCCTGGCACGACTTGGGCAATCTCTGGAAGCATAGGAACACGTTATAAACTAGGAATCCTAAGCGATCTTAATCTAGATTTAAGATGGCATTATTATGGTTCTAACTGGGTGGATGGACTTAATCCTGATCCAAGACCTGTAAATAAAGTCAATGATTGGATCTTCTGGATGAATGTAGGTTATATCTATTATCTAGATTAACTTATTACAAAGACTACATACAAAAGCGACTTTGATAATTTCAAAGTCGCTTTTGTATTTTACAAGGTTAGTTTTCTAATGCCTGCTTAAGATCTGCTATGAGATCTTCCTCGTCTTCAATACCCACGCTTAGTCTCACTAAAGAATCTTTAATTCCAAGTTTTTCTCGTTCTTCTTTAGGGATAGAACCGTGAGTCATTGAAGCAGGATGACCCGCAAGTGACTCCACACCTCCTAGGCTTTCGGCGAGCGTAAAAATGCGTAGCCCCTCTACAAAGCTTACAGCACCAGCTAGCGAATCTTGCTTAGTAGTAAATGAAATCATAGCCCCGTAGTCCTTCATCTGTCGCTTGGCTATGTGATGATTAGGATGATCTTCAAAGCCAGGCCAGTATACTTTATCAACCATAGGATGTGATTTTAAATAGTAGGCAACTGCTTTACCATTTTCACAGTGTCGTTGCATACGTACGTGTAGTGTCTTTATACCTCGCAACGCTAAGAAACTATCTTGAGGTCCACTTATGGCACCACTTGCGTTTTGTATAAAGTATAATCTATCTGCTAGCTCCTTATCCTTGACAATAAGTGCACCCATTACGAGATCGCTATGACCACCTAAATACTTTGTAGCACTATGCATAACAATATCGGCACCTAGATCTAGTGGTAATTGTAAATAAGGTGTTGCAAATGTGTTATCTACTGCAAACAGCACCTTATACTTTTTTGATATTGATGAAACTGCCTCAATATCAATAATACTCATCATCGGGTTTGTAGGTGTTTCTACCCAGATGAGCTTTGTTTTTTCATTTATATATGTCTCTATATTCTTTACATCTTGCATTCCAACAAAGTGAAACTTAATACCAAAACCTTCAAATATCTTAGTAAAAAGCCGATACGTACCACCATAAAGGTCACTCGTTGAGACCACCTCATCACCCGGCTTGAGCAATTTCATTATTGCATCAATTGCAGCCAGTCCTGATGCAAAAGCGATTCCGTATTCTCCATTCTCAATGCTCGCAAGTGATTGCTCGAGTGCATGACGCGTAGGGTTTGCAGATCTACTATACTCATATCCCTTATGTCCACCAGGTGTAGACTGGGCATACGTCGATGTTTGGTATATGGGAGGCATTACAGATCCATAAGCCTTATCTGGATGCTGTTTACCATGTATTGTCTTAGTATTAAATTTCATTGTAGTGTTTTTTAGTAAAAAAGCTCTTTCTCCTTAGATGCTAAGAAATATAAAAATACAATAACTGATGACAAGCCATCATGATTATAAGAAGGAGTGGCCTACTAGTATATGTTGCTTTTATTTTGGGAGCATATCAACTACCTTTATCTTATGAAAAAACTGCTTCCTTCCATACTTGTAATTATTCTTTTTATAAGCTGCGAAAAGACAATCACCTATACATCTAGTACAGATAGTTATTCTACAAAAGATTTTACTATTTGTAATAGCCAACCCTGTCCGGAGATTATGTTATCTGTTCTGCATATGGAAACACCAGAAGAAGCTGCTATCATCGTTAATAACTGGGTTCAAACTTCTACTATAAATACACTTTATAACGAGACAGAAAGTTTACCTAGCTCTATTAATGATGCTATTGAACTCTATATTAATAACTCACAAATATCATATCCAGAAACCACAGAACTTTCGGACGCTCATGAAATCACTATAGATTCTGCGATATCATTTGGTTCTAACAACTTACTATCAGTAGTATTCTATTCATATCAATTTATGGGCGGTGCGAGTGGTTTTGATAACGAAATGTATCTCAATATCAATCCACAAACTGGTAAGGAATATAGTGATGAAGATTTGCTTGATGATGATTTTTACGCTTTCGCGAAAGCGCAATTTGAAAAAGAATATCCGCAAGAAACATTTGACGTTACACCATCAAACCTTCCCGATAGCTACCTCAAAGAAGTAGGGTTTACCGAAGAAGGTATTGTTCTTATTTATAATGATATGGGTGTGTCCTCATTTAATATGGAAGACAAGCAAATAACAATCGCATGGGAGCTTTCTCAAGATTACCTTAACCTTTAATGAGTTTTGATAGTTGGATAATACAACCTAGGTGTAATCCTTCATGAAAGTTATTAAAATCAAGCCCATGCTCTACTTTTGACAATGTTCCTCCCGAGGTAGAAAGCGTATATTCTTTAAAATCTTTAAAAATACCCGCCTCATAATCTTTTTGAAGTGTCTTAAGAGTATCAAAAAGCATCTCGTGTATAAGGCTTAGCTCCTCTTGAGTTACATCTTTTTCTGGCTTTGTACCCTTCTTATAATTATTAATAAACTCCATAGATACAGGTGGTGTGAGACCAGAAAGTCCGTAGGTAAGAAGTTGTTGTGTTGCGATGCTATGACCTATATTCCAGATAATATTATTGTTGAAACCATCAGGTATTTTATTAAGCTCTTCAAGTGTGTGACTCTTAATAAAACGCTCTAGAAGATGGCGGTTTTTTAGGCAAATATCAAAGGTGTATTCCATTGGGTTTAATTTTCCTTAAAAATAATTCATTTTGGTAGAGATAGGCGGTATTTTTATACTGTAATTGAAATACACCACTTTATTTTGAAAAAAATCTACCACCTCTCTACTTGTAATACTTGCCAGCGCATCATTTCTGAAATTAACCCTAGTGATGATGTCATTATGCAAGACATTAAATCTGAGCCTATGACGTTATCTCAAGTAGAAGAGATGAAAGAAATGGAAGGGTCTTATGAAGCTCTCTTCAGCAAGCGAGCACAATTATATCGCAAACGCGGTCTTAATGAACAGACACTATCTGAAGATGATTATAAAAATCTTATTCTAGAGCATTACACTTTCTTAAAACGACCTGTAATGATTGTAGAAGATAAAATCTTTGTGGGAAACAGCAAGAAAGTAGTGGCTGCTGCCGTTGAAGCATTTGCAAAATAGTTAAATATGAGTAAGCGTCATCTCGCCTTTCTTGCAGCCTTTGGCGCTAGTTTTATTTACGGTATTAATCACACCCTTGCTAAGGATTTGATGCCTACCTACATCGAAGCGTATGGATTTATTATGCTTAGGGTACTAGGAGCAGCGGTTCTATTCTGGATTACAAGTTTGTTTTTTCCTTCAGAAAAGATAGAACGTAAAGACTGGTGGCGTATGCTACTTTGCGCACTCTTTGGGATGACCATAAACATGCTCATGTTTTTTAAGGGGCTACAACTATCTACTCCCATAAATAGCAGTGTGGTGATCACATTATCTCCCGTCATATTGCTTGTGCTTTCTGCTATATTTTTAAAGGAAAAGATCACTTGGCTTAAAGGTTCTGGTATTGCTATAGGTCTAGTGGGCGCACTGGTTTTGATCCTCTTTGGCGCCAAAACACAAGAAAATGCCCCTAACATTACGCTAGGTAACATGCTCTTTATGATTAATGCTACCGCATACTCTGTCTATTTAATTCTTGTAAAACCACTCACTGCAAAGTACTCGTCAATTACCTTAATGAAATGGTTTTTCCTTATTGCGGTATTTACAAACGCACCTATCGGGCTTCCTCAATTTCTTGAGGTATCCTGGAGTACGTTACCTCCTAATGTCATAGGAGTTATGGCATTTGTGGTAGTAGGCACGACCTATCTTACATATCTCTTTAATGTATTTGCTTTAAAGCAGCTTAAACCATCAACTATAGGCGCATTTATATACCTGCAACCTCTTATCGCAACGATAGTAGCGATTATCTTAGGTGCAGATACGCTTACCACTATTAGGATTATTGCTGCTGCACTTATTTTCTTAGGTGTATATTTAAGTACTAAACGAAAAAAAGCAATTGCCTAAAATAATCACTCAAGAGTTGTTTACCATAAACGACATCCCTGACACCACCTTCAGAGAATTAGGTTGTGATCAAACCTTTTACTTTTCAAAACTTTTTTTGGCTTCTTTTGAAGAGGCAAATAGTACGATAGATTATCGATATTTAGTTTTCATGAGTAGAGAGAAACCTATCGCTATCGCTATTCTCCAGCGTGTGCGTGTTTCGCTTGAGAGCGCCTCAAATAATCTTCCCTACTATCAAAAACTAGCCAAATCTGTACAATGCTACCTAAGCAATAAAAAAACGCACATTCTAGTTTGTGGGAATGTATTTTTAAGCGGGGAGTATGGGATATGGGTTAAACAAGGAATAGATAGAAGACGTATTTATGATATGCTTTCGCGAAAGCTTAAAACACTACAAAAAACCACTAAGTCAAGTGTTTGCTTTTTGAAAGACTTTAATGCCACACAAGACACTGCAGCAAGTGTAGTAGAAAAACAGCACTTTCAATCATTTGCCGTCGAACCTAATATGCACGTAAATGTTACTTGGAAAGATTTTGAGGAATATAAAAGTTCTTTAAAATCAAAATACCGTATAAAAGTTAATAAGGCAGACTCGTCTAGTAGCGCTCTTGTACAAACTTCACTTACCGCAAACGAAATAAGAACTCATAAAGAAAAACTTAAATCCTTATATCTAGATGTTGCAGAGAAAGCAATGTTTAACACTGCTTTTATTGACATTGAAACCTACGCATTACTCAAAGAGCGGTTTCCCGAAAATGTAATCATTAGCACCTACGGTAAGAAAGGGGAAATAGTAGGGTTCTCAACCGCTTTTTTACATGACGAACAGCTCAGCGCTCATTATGTTGGGCTTGATTATACTGTAAATAAAACAGATGCCATCTACCCAAGAATGTTAAACGATTATATTCGATTAGGTCTTTTACTAGGGGTGAAAGACATTAACTTAGGCAGAACTGCATCTGAAATTAAAGGTACTCTAGGAGCAACGCCAGAGCACTTAAGATGTTATATAAAACACCGTCGTACTGTGGCAAATATGTTTTTTAAACCATTTATACGCCAGATTAAAATGACGGAATATAAACAACACAACCCATTTAAAATTTAAATTCAATAGCATCTACTTAGCGTAGATACTATTATATCTTCATTAAATTATGGTTATCAATCTACACTAATATTGAAAAATTTAAGTACGCTGCTATTGATTTGATCTTCGTCAAAATCTCAGTAAACTCCTCTCACATCTATATTTTTATAAACTAGATATTGCTAAATATAGTAAAAAACTGTTAAAATTTTTAACAGTTTTTTTAACATTCACATAATTAGTAAATATATTTCTAAAAAAACTTCACTACATTTATTGCGAACAACTTAAAATCAAAGACTTATGAAGACTAATGAAATTGCAAATAATTTAGTGAGCTGGTGTAATGCTGTCTCTTATACACATCTGACGCTG
>CAJXSW010000141.1 GCA_913060645.1 uncultured Dokdonia sp.
ATCTACACTATCCTCTTCGTCGGCAGCGTCAGATGTGTATAAGAGACAGTGTTATAGGAATTTCAGATCAGTTTCAAATCCCTGTAAAATACATTGGAGTAGGAGAAGGTATCGAAGATTTACAAGTGTTCAACAAAGTTGAGTTTGTAGATAGTTTCTTTAAATAAGCCATTACTTTTTATGAAACTCGTTCCTAGGTGGCTTCCAGAACTTACGTTGCGCACTTTGCGAGTTGTTGTCATTGGTTTCATGCTACTTAATGTGTGGAGCGTGTATACGGCACATGCTACAGTAAGAAGCGAACTTGTACCTAAGTATCTAGCTCAGTACTCTGCTTTTCCTCATTATATTTTTATTGTTTTTTATAGTCTCATCATATTCTATATATGGAGAATCCTTAAGGGAGCACTAGCTTCAGAAAATTGGTGGGTGCCAGTAATTGCAGTGATTATATTTGAATCTACTAAGTTTTTTATCTACGGTTTCTTGATTTGGGTTAATCCTTTTGGATAAACCTTTTTGTATTTTTAGTGGACTATAAAAATTCACTATGAAATACCTTTATACTCTCGCGCTCGCAACGGCGCTTTTTTCTTGTAAAAACGAAGCTCCTACAATCACAATAGATACAACTCCTAGATATGTGTGGGAAGCTTATAATGACTCTCTAGATATTGCAAAAACGCAAGAACTAGAAAATAGCAGAATGCACCTCAAGCTTGTAAATGCTAAGGGACTCGATAAAAATGATATTTGGAAAGATCTTAATGGGGAGATAAATACGCTTTCGCGAAAGCGTATCTCAGAAATCTCACCGCTTATCATAGAGCAAGATATCCCGACCATCCAGAAGCACGTTAAAAATGGAGATTACTCATACGAAGAACTTACGCTATTTTATTTAAACCGTATTGCTCGTTTTGAAAGTGATAACGACTTGGCGCTTAACGGAGTCATCTCACTCAATAAAGAAGCGGTACAAGAAGCAAGAGCACTGGATAATAAAGATAAATCTACCATAGATGAATACTCTGTATATGGGATGCCTATTCTTTTAAAAGATAATATAGGTGCAGCTGGTATGATTACGACTGCAGGATCTGTAGCGCTTGCAGATAATAATGCAGGAGATGCATTTATTACAAAAAGGCTTAAGGAGGAAAATGCCATTATACTTGGTAAGGCCAACTTGAGTGAGTGGGCATACTTTTTATGTACAGGTTGTCCTGTAGGTTACAGTGCTGTGGGTGGGCAAACTATTAACCCATACGGTCGTTTGCAATTTGAGTCGGGAGGTTCAAGTTCTGGATCAGGGGTGAGTGTAGCAGCAAATTATGCAGTAGCCGCTATAGGATCGGAAACGAGTGGATCTATATTATCACCTTCTAGCCAAAATAATCTGGTTGGGCTTAAACCTACCATCGGTCTTTTAAGTCGTAGTGGGATTGTGCCAATTTCTAGTCACTTAGATACTCCAGGACCTATGACGAAGAATGTAGTGGATAATGCGATTGTGTTACAAGCGCTTACAGGTAAGGATAATACAGATTCTTATAGCTACGCATCTTCTAGTGATTATGTATCTGCTGTAAAAAATGGAAGTCTTGAAGGAAAATATCTTGGTGTTATAAAAGGTTATTTACAAGACAGTACGTATGCTGCGGCAATTAATAAACTTAAGGAAACGAAAGCAATACTCGTTGAGGTAGATATGGAGCGAATCAATATGCCAGGTTTTCTGTCTATCTTAAATATAGATATGAAAAATGATCTACATACTTACTATGATGCTGAGGTAGCCTCTTCTGTAAAAAATAGAAATATAGAGGAGCTTATCACATTTAACAATCAAGATAGCCTCACTCGTATTCCTTACGGACAACAGCTTTTTAAAGGTATCGTTGCAGATAGCACAACCGCTGTAGAGCTTAAGGCAATCAAAGAAAACCTTATGGAAGTTACCCAAGCATATTTTCAAGACGCATTGAGTAAGCACCCAGAAGCTGGTGGTCAACTAGATGCTATACTTTCTATAAATAATTATGATGCTGGCTATGCCGCAGCAGCACACTATCCAGCACTCACAATACCTATGGGCTTCACCGCACAAGGCGAGCCTAAGGGAATTACCATTATCACTCCATCTAAGCAGGAGGAAGTGATTTATAATATTGCAGTAGGTGTAGAGAGTACACTTAAAGCTAGAACGTTACCAGAAGGGTATCAGGAATAAAAATAATCTAGATGACTAGAAGCTAGCCGCTTTTAGAAAATATAATACATACGAGAATGAGAAAAAAGTCAGCAGTAAGATGCTGACTTTTCTCGTTTTAGATAGCTTTCTTATTACTATGTTATTTGGCTTATCTTTGCACTCCCTTAAAAGGAATGCTATGCGTACAAAATCATTAAAAAAGAATAAGATAAACGTAGTAACTCTAGGTTGCTCAAAAAACGTTTATGACAGTGAGGTCTTGATGGGCCAGCTCAAAGCAAATGAGATGGATGTTGCTCACGAGGAAGAAGGTAATATTGTCGTGATTAATACTTGCGGTTTTATAGACAACGCAAAAGAGGAGTCTGTAAACACTATTCTTGAGTATGTAAAGCAAAAGGAAGAAGGAGAAGTAGATAAAGTTTTTGTAACGGGATGTTTATCTGAGCGTTATAAGCCGGATCTTCAAAAGGAAATTCCAGATGTAGATCAGTATTTTGGGACAACAGAATTACCGGGATTACTCAAAGCACTTGGGGCAGATTATAAGCATGAACTTATAGGGGAGCGTATCACAACTACTCCAAAAAACTATGCATACTTAAAAATAGCCGAAGGCTGTGACCGTCCTTGTTCTTTTTGTGCGATTCCTTTAATGAGAGGTAAGCATAAATCAAAATCAATAGAGCACTTAGTGATTGAAGCAAAAAAGCTTGCTGCAAACGGAGTGACGGAGTTGATTCTTATTGCGCAAGATCTTACATATTACGGTCTTGATTTATACAAAAAACGTAACCTAGCAGAGCTTCTTGAAAACCTTGTTCAAGTAGAAGGAATCGAGTGGATTCGTTTGCATTATGCATTTCCTTCTGGATTCCCAGTTGATGTGCTTGATGTGATGAACCGCGAGCCTAAGGTGTGTAATTATATTGATATACCACTGCAGCATATTGCAGATCATATTTTGAAGTCTATGCGTCGTGGTACTACGATGGAGAAGACAAATGCGTTGTTAGAACGCTTTCGCGAAAGCGTACCAGGAATGACTATAAGAACTACGCTTATTGTTGGGTACCCTGGGGAAACGGAAGAAGATTTCCAACTTATGAAGCAATGGGTGAAAGATCAGCGTTTTGAGCGTTTAGGTTGTTTTACATATTCCCATGAAGAAAATACACACGCATTTAACTTAGAAGATGATGTACCTGAAGAAGTGAAAATGGATCGCGCAAACCAGATTATGGAGATCCAATCACAAATCTCTTGGGAACTTAATCAGCAAAAGATAGGGAAGGAGTTCAAGATTGTAGTAGACCGTAAAGAAGGAAACTATTTTATAGGTCGTACAGAATTTGATTCTCCAGATGTGGATAATGAAGTACTTGTAGACGCAACAAAATTCTACTTAAAAACAGGAGACTATGCGATGGTAACCATCACAGAGGCCGAAGATTTTGACCTTTATGCAGAACCACTTGTAGCTTTAGAGCGACCACAAGCACTACACGCAAAGCGCGCCACTAAAAAGTAAGATGATTTATATAAAGCCTTTCAGAACAAATGTTTTGAAAGGCTTTTTTGTGTGTAAGAGTTTCTGCGCAACGCTTACATTTGTAGCATTTATAAACACATTCCCTATGCGTATTACTGGTTTAGTATTTTTTGTTTTAATCTTCTTCACTTCTTGTAAAAGGTCTAATCAAACTGAGGTTGCACCAGTCTTAGAACAGTCAGCTGTAGAAATGGCTACTGTCAATGCCTCACTCACTACTATAGAACTTCCTTCTACAGGAAAGTCTCATTTACCTAGACTCAAGTCGAGTGGCGGTAAATTACATATGACTTGGGTGGAGCAAGAAGACAAGATGGCGATTTTAAAATATGCTAGTTACGATAGTGCCAAATGGAGTCAACCTAGAACCATTACATCTGGAGATAACTGGTTTGTAAACTGGGCAGATTTTCCAGCACTGGGCGTAAATGGTGATTACGTGCTCACTAATATCTTAGAAAAATCTGCAGAGGGTACGTATGATTATAATATCAAATTGCAATTGTCTAATGGTGATCAAATAATAAAAGATGATTTCCTGCTCAATACAGATGGCGTAGATGCAGAGCACGGTTTTGTATCTATACAAGCATATGATGGAGGTTTTTATGCTACTTGGCTAGATGGTAGAAACACAAAAAACGAAGACAAGAGTAAAAACCAAATGACACTACGCAACGCCTACATAGATTTAGCGGGAAATATAACTCAAGATACGGAGATAGATAACCGAGTTTGTGACTGCTGTAATACAGCAACGGCTATTACAAATAATGGACCGGTTGCCGTTTACAGAGATCGTTCAAACACCACACCACAGATACGCGATGTGGCAATCGTGCGATGGGTAGATGGAGCGTGGTCAAAACCTAGGGTTATAGGTAATGATAATTGGGAACTTAACGGTTGCCCCGTAAACGGACCTGCAATCGCGACTCAAGAAGAAAATGTGGTGGTGAGTTGGTTTACTGCAGAGGGTGAAACTCCTAGAGTTCTTACAGCATTTTCAAACGATAATGGAGCCTCTTTTAGAGGTGCAATCCGTATAGATAACGGAAACGCAATAGGCAGAGTAGATACAGATTTTATGAGTGATGGCAGCGCTCTCATCTCGTGGTTAGAGCCAATGGGTGAAAACGTAGTGCTACAAGTAGCACAAGTATATGTAGATGGCACACACGACGCACCAGTGACAGTAACCAACACCTCTGCCGAACGACAAAGCGGCTTCCCGCAACTAGAGGTTGTAGGCGATGAGGTATATGTCACCTGGACAGATCTTGATGGTGAAAAGAGTGAGGTCAAGATGGTGAGGTTTGAGATGAAATAGCCTAGTTTTTGCAATAACCTAACCTACCCACAACAGTGTCCCTCTTCCAAGAGGGAGTCAGGGAGATGTCCCCAGGAGTGAGTTAACTAGAATTTTCCATACTAATTCTATCCATCAATATTAGATATAAAAATAACGTAACCTATCCACAACAGTGTTCCTCTTCCAAGAGGGAGTCAGGGAGATGTCCGCAGGAGTGAGTTAACTAGAATTTCATTTCCAATACCCACCCTTCAAGCTAGTGAAAAGGAATTAGCAGACTGTGTAGGGGCCTAGGATAAAGAATTGGCAGCCGAAAAGTTTTCCCCGTCCCTAAAGGGTGACTTTTCTGAGTTAAGGATATGACTTAATTTCCTCTTCAATAAATATTTTAAATTCTTCAAATTGGAGCAGGATGAAATTATTTGTGAAACGAACTTCTTTTATTCCATAAGAGTTTATGACATCAGTTCTGTCGGAGTCGTATTCCTTTTGGTTATGATGTATTTCTCCATCTAGTTCTATGCAGAGTTTAAGTTTATGACAATAGAAATCGAGTACATAATCAGCAAAAGGATGTTGACGTCTGAATTTTACACCAAATGGTTTTGTTTTCAAATACTCCCAAACCTTCTTCTCAGCTATAGTTTGTCGCTTTCTCAAAGCAGCTGCAAACTCAAATTTAGAAGCAGCTGCCCGAGCGTGCATATTTTCTCTTGAATTACTCATAATTAGTTAGCAATATAACTCATAATTAAGTCTTTGGGGTGAATTTGCTATTTTCCAATGCAGAAATTAAAATCAAGATTAATTTTTTATTTCCAATTCCCACCCTTAAGGGCTGGGGAAAGGAAATCGCCAGTTGAAAAGTTTTACCCCGTCCCTAAAGGGTGACTTTTCTAAATTTTGATTCCATTCCAATTCCCACCCTTCAGGGCTGGGGAACGGAATTGGCTGACTGATTTAGGGTCGGAGCAAGGAATTGGCATCCGAAAAGTTTTGCCCCGACCCTAAAGGGTGACTTTTCTTAGAATTTAAACATTCAAAGCATATAACCTATCCGCAACAGTGTCCCTCTTCCAAGAGGGAGTCAGGGAGATGTTCGCAACAGTGAGTAAACTAGAATTTCATTTCCAATTCCCACCCTTCAGGGCTGGGGAAAGGGATTGGCAGAATGACTCAGGGAAATCTCCGCAAGAGTAACAAAAAAAATGCCCTGAAACAGGGCATTTTTTTTGTTTTAGCAAGCGTTGTATTTACAATCGGTACTTCCCGTTATTGGTCAAGAAAATAGCATTGGCAAAAAATAACTTTCCATTGTGCCAGAAAGCTCTAAAAAGGGGATCATCTACCATGTAGATTACACTTCCACGCCCCATGCGCTCTTCTCCAAAAATAAGAGACTTGCTAAGTTTTGCTTTGGCATTATCACCCGCAAATCCTGCAACGTTGGTTACTTCTTCTGGAATGTAAGACACGTTAAAACCTTTGTCAAGATATGAATAAGAGTTGCTTCCTAGTTTTAAAGAGTAGTAGGTGTCATCGTACCCAAAAGCCATAGGATGTGTAGGGTCTACTTTGGTTTTAAAGATAGAACCTGTTATGAAGTTTGTCGTGCTTGCGTTCTCGCGTTCAGCATATGGAGTGAGATTATTATCGCTCGAAGTATCGTCGTCATCACTTGAATTGCTGTTGCGTTTTAAGTTAAATCCAGATTTTCCAGCAAAACTTCCTACGGCATTCGCTATCGCGATTACTTTTCCGCCACCGCGTACAAAATCTTTTACTTTATCTAGCGTACTATCATTAAGCACACTTCCGTACCAGCCGCTAGGCATTACAAGTACGTCAAATTCTTCAAGGTTAACGCGTCCTAAATTATCAGTATCAATCGAGGTAGCAGGATATCCTAGTGCTGTCTCTTATACACATCTCCGAGCCCACGAGACGGACTCCTATCTCGT
>CAJXSW010000142.1 GCA_913060645.1 uncultured Dokdonia sp.
CACTATCCTCTTCGTCGGCAGCGTCAGATGTGTATAAGAGACAGGGTGAAGAAACTAAAGAAAAAGCTATCGAGAAGCTTGATAAATTTACTGTTAAGATTGCATATCCAGATAAGTGGGAAGATTACTCAACAATGGACGTAACTGCAGATAAAACGTATTTTGAGAATATGACGGCTGTAGGTAAATGGGGCCAACTTAAAAATTATGATGAGATAGGTGAGCCAGTAGATAAGTCTAAGTGGGGAATGTCTCCTCAGACTGTAAATGCTTACTTCAATCCACTTAACAATGAGATTGTATTTCCAGCAGCAATACTTCAACCACCATTTTACAACTACACGGCAGATGAGGCTGTAAATTATGGAGGAATTGGAGCTGTAATAGGTCACGAGATCTCTCACGCTTTTGATGATAGCGGATCACGTTTTGACGCAGATGGAAACCTAAAAAACTGGTGGACTGCCGAAGATCTTGAGGCATTTACAACTCGTGGTAATGCACTTGCAGAGCAGTACAGCGCTGTAGAGGTACTTGATAGCGTTTACGTAAACGGAAAATTCACGCTAGGTGAAAACATAGGTGACTTAGGTGGAGTACTTGGAGCTTATGATGGATTACAGAAATACTATGCAGAGAATGGACGTCCAGAAAACATTGACGGGTTTACTCCTGAACAACGTTTCTTCATGTCTTGGGCAACAGTATGGAGAACTAAGAGCCGTGATGAAGCATTAAGAACACAAGTAAAGACAGACCCACACTCTCCAGGAATGGTACGTGCGGTGCAACCTTTATTAAATGTTGATGCTTTCTACGAAGCTTTTGATATTAAAGAAGGAGATGCAAATTACCTAGCTCCTGAGAAGAGAGTTCGCATCTGGTAATATAATATACTCGCTTTCGCGAAAACAAAAACCGCCTCAATCGAGGCGGTTTTTTTATGCTTATTGCTTTCGTTATTAAAGCTGTACCGTAAACTCGTAGTTTAAAACACTGTCTACTGTAATGCTATCTATTTGTTTAAAAGACAATGACTCTTCTTGACTATATTCTGGTGGCTCGAGGCCTAACTCAATAGCCTGTTTAGTGTAATACTCTTTTTTTGTAGGATGATTAGGAGACACCGCATTTATAATGTGACCAAAGGCATCTTGCTTGATTATCGCCGTCAAAATTCCAATGCAGTCATCGCGATGTATCATATTAACTGGAGCATCACCATTAGTGAGTCCCTTTCGTCCAGCAAGAAACTTTACAGGATTTCTACTACCACCAAACAATCCTCCAAAACGAACAATCGTTGTCTCAAAAGCCGGCGTGTTAAAAAATATCTGTTCTACATCATATAATTGCTTAGCCGCATTTGTATCGGGTTGTGGTGCATCTTTCTCTGTCACCATACCTTGAGCGTCATCATAGACAGAGGTACTACTTATAAGAATCACTTTTTTAACCTCAGACCGTTCAATCAGGTGTAAAAAATGCGCCATTTTAAGAGCATAATTTGCACCTGTGTTCTTTCTCAAACCTGGCGGGATCATAATGAGTAGCACATCTGTATCTGCAAGCAAAGTTTCTACTAAGCCTGAGACACCAGTTTCTGCTATTATTACGGGATATGCAGCGATATTACTTCTCGTGAGATCTTTTGCCTTCTCTGCATCTGTCACACTTCCTTTTACCGTGTACCCCATAAGCTGGAGCCTCGTGGCAAGTGCTTTACCAAGCCATCCTAAACCTGCAATTGTAATTTTTTTATTCATTTATTTTCTAGCAATAACTAGGGTTTACGTTTAAATCTTCAGCAGCAGCTATAATAATTAGCTACTTCTATACTCTTATCGAGAATTACATTACTCTTCTACACCAGTGTTGATGGTATCCTTTTTCGCTTTCGCGAAAGCGTACTCAGCAATATCAATCGTACGCTCTACTATGATAGCATCATTAGGTACAAATGGTTTTGGCATCGTAGTATTAGGTCTCGCCGAAACTGTAAATTTTGGGTTTTCTAATAAATCGTACGAGAACTCCTTGAGTGTAAATTTAGGATTTACACCTTCTGGAACTGCAAATTTAAACTCCAGCTTGTCATTTTTCCCTCTGTAATAACTTAAAACACCTTTACTACCTCTTTTCTTATAAAGCGTCTCAGTACTATCTGCTTTTACAGCAACGCCGTTCCAAGAGATATGCTGTAAAGGAGTTTCTATAGCTGTGTACATACGCATTTGATGCACAGTACGATTAGGTGTGACTATAAGTGTCATATACCTCAACCCATCTACCAGCGTGTCTTTATCTAGCTGCACCGTACTTTCTGGCAAATCGATTACAGCAGTTTCCTTTGCATAGGTATATGGAGTATTGTATTTACTACCTGCAGCATTACCTATGTACATAGCAGCTTGCTCTGGGTTTTCGCCTAGGTATCCTTTTGTCCAGTCATCAAGTGACTTATTATATGTTGCCCAGTATGCTCGATTTGTATCTGTATTTTGATAATAAATAAGACTATTAGGTGCTTGACGATCTACGGCAGCATCTGAGTTCATGTGTGCAATCCCAAAACAAACGAGCGCTCCTAGCAAACTCAAATATGCTAAGAACCTCTTGTTTCTATATAAACCAAATACTGGCAATACTAATCCAAAAAGGAGTATCAAAAAGATTACACTCGCATAGAGCATATCTGGTCCTAAACCTACAGGAAAGAACTGTACTAGCGGAGCTAATAAAAATATCGCTGGAGCACACAGTAAGACAAGTAACAACACACTAGGCTTGCGTTGTGCTATAAGTACACAAAAAGCAAATAATCCAAAATATACAGGAATGATAAAAAAGGCAGCGCCTTTTAAATAAACTGCAACGAGTATATTAATGATGAGCCACATGGTGAGTGGAGCTACCATATTACTTGCCGTGTTTTGTGCCACGGTGAGCCTATGATAAATACCCATACATAGACTAAAACCTAGTAACGCAAAGGCAATAATATACCAGTGACCATTATAGATAAAAACAGGCAACATGTCTTCATAACTAGGATATACATACTTTAATAACTCCCATAATAGATAAAAAAGCCCTCCTCCTAAGATTAATGTAAGGAAGAAAGTGCTGAAACCTCTAGCAACATATTTTCTCCTCAATTGTTCCTTTTTAAATCCATAAACTAGCAATGCTATAAACAGAACAATTGCAATTGCTACCATAGGCCAGATCCATGAAAATGGATATGCAACAAAGTTGGCCACTGCAGCATCAAAGTACACATAATCTTCATCAGACTTTATGTTGGTAAGATCTGCAGCTGCAAAGTGCTTGAGTAATGGCATTAAGTAAGTTCCTTGGTGCTCTAGTGTCTTGCGATCCAAGTTTTCAAAAGTGTCATTTACCGTATGATAGTCAAAATGATCATCTATAAATGCAAAGAAAAAACCATCGATATCGCCATCTTCTCTTAAGACCGTCGAGTCCGTATCATTAGGCAACATTTTGTAAATACTATACATTAATGAAGTCCCTACGGGATACTCCACTCCTGCTTCCATAAATCCATTAATGAGATTTTTATTACCGTGATTAGTCTCTACAATCATATTTGACGGTCCACCACTACCACGTGCTTCAAAGTTGAGGGCCAGTCCCACGTCTTTTGCCCATGGATGCTCATCTACAAAAAGCTGAGCGCCATCTAAGCCAATTTCTTCGGCGTCTGTGATGCAGATTATGATATCATTTACAGGAGTGACTCCGCTAGCAAGATAAGCTCGTACACTTTCTAGTATCGTTACCACACCAGAACCTGCGTCACTGGCGCCATGAGATGCACTGTGTGGAGCACTATCATAATGTGACATAAGTAATAGTGCCTTACCATCACCACTTCCTTTTATGCGCGCTAGGATATTTTGAGGCTTTGTAAGATTACTGTACCCATTCCATTCCTCATTTACAAAACCTTCTTGTACTTGCGGCTCTAGACCAAGCTTGCGAAGTTCTTGCACAATATAGTGCTGCACTTCTGTATGTGCCGCTGTACCTACAAAATGTGGCTTTGCCGAGATTACTTTTAAATGTGATAATGCTCTTGCGGTAGAAAATTCTGTAAGCGGAGTTTCTTTATCACTTATAGTCTTAGGCATGAGTGAGTAAAAGCTCACAAATACTAAAAAAAACACTAGAATAAATGAAATAATATGGGATAAACGTTTCATTGAGAAGGCAATCTATTGGTTTGGTGCTTGTAAAATACGAATTTATGAGCTTGAGTACGCTTTCGCGAAAGCGTAACCTCAGAGATTAAAATTAAATCACTAACTTTAAGAGAACAAAATCAGCAAGTTATGGCAATTAAAAGTTTTATGGGTAAGCGCGCAAAGGATACCAAAAGCAGCGCTACAGACATTAAAGTAAGTGATTACATGAGCCGAAAGCTCATTACTTTTTCTCCTGATCAATCGGTACTTGAAGTGATGAACAACTTAATCAAACACAAGATTTCTGGTGGTCCCGTGGTTAATGAAAATAACGAGCTACTGGGTATTATCTCTGAAGGTGACTGTATGAAGCAAATTTCTGAAAGCCGCTACTACAATATGCCTATGGATAATATGAAGGTATCTAATCACATGGTGACTAATGTGGATACAATAGATGGTAATATGAATGTTTTTGATGCGGCAAATAAATTTCTAGAGTCAAAACACAGGCGTTTCCCTATTGTGGAAAACGGCAAGCTTGTAGGGCAGATAAGCCAAAAAGATGTTCTTAAAGCTGCTCTAGCACTCAACGGTCAAACCTGGAAATAAGCTGTTATGGCATTTTTTCAAACCAAGCGAGTTCTACTTGCTGGGCTTCATATATAAAATTATTCTTGCGCTCGAGGCCTATCTTCTCTAGTACTCTGCAAGATGCTTTATTTCCTAACTCTGCCATGCCGCAGAGTTTTGTATTTGGAAAATGTTCAAAAAAATAATCTCTAGCAGCAATTGAAGATTCGGTTGCATAACCTTTACCCCAATACTCAGGCATAAAACGATAGCCTATATCATAAAAGTTAGTGTGGCCATTCATTTCCTTCTCAAAGTTATATTTGAGTCCGGTCCACCCTATCCAGTTTCCTGTATTTTTCTCTATCGCTGCCCAGCGACCTATACCGTAGGTTTCATATTGCATACGAATGTAATCTACATAGGTTCGCGCTTTGCCCATACATGTAATAGGATTTTTACCTAAATATTCGTGTACTATTGGATTGCTATCTAGAAGATACATATCTCCTGTATCTTCTATACGCACCTCACGTAAGATTAAGTGTTCTGTTTCTATGTGGTAGGTCATAATTAATTTAGAATTGAATACGCTTCAATTTTATGCACGCTTCACAAGCGCATAAAAATCACCTTCAAGCGGTAAGTACCCTTGATCATACACAAAGTAATACACCGTACCAGCTTTTGTAGTATAGATACTTGTAAATAAATTGAAGTCAAATCCAGCTGCATTGAGCTTAGACTTGGTAGTTCTCGTTTTGTCTTCTGGATTGAGACGCTCTAAGATGCGATAATTTTTGCGCAACACATTATTAGTATTGCGCATGATATTCTTTGAGTCCTTATTTTGATTATTGTTGTGCGAATTACGGCATGAGTCACTACAGAATTTTTTATCTGCGCGACCTACAATTTTATCTCCACACTCGGGACAAGCTCTTTCCATATACTTGCTAGATACTTGAGCTCAATGCTCAGTTGTCCATATTATGAGGTTAATACTCTTTAATTATTCTTATAAATCTTAATATCTAAGTCACCCTTAGCATTCATATGAGCGCGGTACATTCCTGCAGTGTTGAATTCCATCGCAACATTACCGTCTTTATCGATTGCTACAATTCCTCCATCTCCACCTAAAGCTGGAACTTTCTTTTGGATGACTTCGCTAGCCGCTTCTTGGAGCGTTACTCCCTTATATTCCATCATTGCCGAAATATCATGAGCTACCTGCGCACGTATAAAAAATTCTCCCCACCCAGTACTACTTACTGCACACGTAGCGTTATTTGCATACGTACCAGAACCTATAATAGGAGCATCACCTATACGATTGTAACGTTTATTAGTCATTCCTCCTGTAGAAGTTCCTGCAGCCAGGTTGCCATATTTATCTAACGCCGCACAACCTACGGTTCCAAATTTACTGTCCTTTATATAAGGATCCATAAATGCCACCTTCTTATCACCATCATGATCGAGTTGTGTTTTTTCTTTATCTATTATTTTCTGTAAAGATTGAAAGCGTCTTTCTGTATAGAAATAGGAAGGATCTACAATTTCTAGTCCTTGCTCTTTTGCAAATTGCTCTGCTCCTTTTGCACTTAGCATCACATGCTCAGACTTATCCATAACGGCTACTGCAAGATCAATAGGATTTTTTACTGTTGTTACTCCAGAGATGGCTCCCGCATTAAGCGTCTTACCATCCATCACACTTGCGTCAAGCTCATTTGTACCATCATGTGTAAAAACAGCACCTTTTCCTGCATTAAATAAAGGACTGTCTTCCATAATATTTATAGCTGCTGTTACGGCTTCCATACTAGTTCCACCATCGGCTAGAATTTTATGACCAGCCTTTGTAGCCTCTTCTAGTTTAAGACGATATGCTTTTTCTAGTGAATCTGTCATATTCTTTTTAAGAATAGTACCAGCCCCTCCATGTATAACAAGACCAAATTTTTGATCTGCGGGAATAGTATTTTCAACTTCCTTAGAAGCTTCTTCTTTAACTGGCATGTCACAAGACATGATTAAAAAACACGAAATAATGCCAAAAACTAATTTTTTCATAGAGATTACGATTTTGTAAGTGCCTAAATATAAGGAGAAAGAATCTGTAAAGCGAACTGCATTTTTTAAAAACATCGATGAAATACACAGCATATTCCCTGTCTCTTATACACATCTGACGCTGCCGACGAAGAGGATAGT